>CAYNOL010000046.1:0-21712 GCA_964398825.1 uncultured Ardenticatenaceae bacterium | reverse complement strand
CTATGCCAAGCCTTATCCCTATCTTCTAAGGATAAACTTTGCCAATATGGCACAGAGGCCATGCATTGGGAGGTAGTCAAAACAATAGAGGAGGAGTTTCCAACCGGTGAAACGCCTTACAACGTGGTTGAGGCCAAGCTACGATCATTTCCCCACGTTCAAGTTGATCCGAAACGAGAGGATGGGACATTGATAAGCTTGGATTACGTCTATGGTTTAACTGAGTACAAAGGGGCCTGCGTTTACTTCGTCATTAGCTTGGATGACTTATCCACTGTTGAGCGAATTCTTGCGTCATCTCCGGGAAGAAGTGGAAGTGGTATGAATCCGACTGTATGCGAACCATTTCGGGGGCCTGGCAATAATTCCAACAATCCCTGATGTTAACAGTACCGCTTCTTGCAATGAGTAGCATGCTTATCAAAGAAACCTGTGGCTGATACTTATGCAATTTGAACTAGGTCGATGATCCGACATCGGCTTTGTGAGGCGAGCGATATTCTCCGAAACCCGGTTGATCTTTGCGCAAGGGCTTGGAGCAGAACCTTTACAACCGCAATATATATCTAGCCGCCTGGTTCACCCATGCTCGACGGCGGCAGCTCAAACCGCCTACTGCCCCACGGGATATGCGTCAGTTCCTGCACGATGCCCAGCCGGTCAAGCTGGTCGCGGGCAAACTGCCGTGCACCGACGCCTTCCGGGAGGTTCCTGACGTCATATTTCTTGTCACGGCCACCGGCATAACAACACGGGGACGTATGACCTGAAGCTTATCTATATGAACGCGCGGTACTACATGCCGCAGATTGGGCGGTTTATCTCGCCGGATACGATTGTGCCGGAGCCTGCCAATCCCCAGAGTTTTAATTGGTACCTATATACGGGTAAGAAGCCAACGAACCTAATGAATTTTCTGTGATCTTCTACCATATCGCTTTGGGGGAAAACAATCGGGTCGGCCGCCCGATCTCACGACGCCTCTCCAGCCTGCCGGCGAGCGACGAACGACTGGGCCGACGACAGCACGTGCCGGAAGGTGACGCCGGTGCCGAGGATGCCGATGGCGCCGAAGATGACCATGACCACGATGTTCATCACGTGGTAGAGAAAGGCAAAGCTGGCCGACTCGATGGCCGGCTGCCCGTACAGTTGCAGGGCGGTGATGACGGCGAAATGGTAGGGGCCGGCCTGGCCGGGGGTGGACGGGACGGCCACGCTGAACGCGGCCGCGCAGACGACGAAGCCGGTCATCACCCAGCTCGGCTCCAGCCCCACCGCGCGCATCGTGAAGTAGTAGGCCAGGATGACGGGAATCCAGACGAGGATGCTCAGCACGGTCAGCAGCAGGCCGTCGCGCAGGCTGGTCAGGCTCTTCAGGCCGACGAGCAGCCCGTCGAAGCGGCGCAGCCACGTCTCGCGGTTGAGGAACGGCAGCAGGCGGGCCATCAGGCCGTCGGCCACGCGCAGCGCCCTCGGACGCTGGTTGGCGGCCACGACGAGGATGATGATGCCGCCAATGGCCGCGAAGCCGGACAAGAGCGCGAAGGAGCGCATCCACTCCGGCAGCACTTGGACGCCGGAAAGCGTGAAGGGCAGCAGCACGACAATGACCAGCATATCGAGCAGTCGCTCGACGACCATCGTCGAGATGCCCTGGGTAATCGTCACCGGCGGCACGTTGCCGATGAGGATGGCGCGGGCTACGTCGCCCAGCCGGAGCGGGAGCAACTGGGTGAGCATGTAGCCGATGTTCTGGATGTGGAAGACTTGGCCGAGCGGCGGCTGGTTGTCGAGCATGAACCGCCAGCGGACGGCTCGGATGACCAAAAAAACGGTGACACCCAGCGCCCCCAGCAGCAGATAGCCCCAATTGACGTGACGCAGGTTGTCGATGATCTCCCCCGGCCGGGCATAGAAGTAGAACACGGCGGCGAGGCAGGCCAGGCCGACGAGAATTCCCACCCACAGTTGCCACTGTCGTTTGTTGGGGCTTTGCTCCATAAGGGACGGATTATAGCAGCATCGCCGGCCGCCGGGCAGGGCTTAGTTGTGGCCCAGCACCGGGTGGGGGCGGTATGGCTCTTCCAGCAGGCGCATCTGCTCGGCCGACAGCTCGATCTCCACGGCGGCGACGGCCTCTTCCAGATGGCTCATCTTGCTGGCCCCGATGATCGGCGCGGTGATGCCCGGCTTGTGGAGCAGCCAGGCCAGCGCCACCTGCGCCGGTTTAGTGTTGGGGATGCCTTCGGCAACTTCGAGCAGCCGCTCGACGATCTCGTAGTCGTTGTCCTGATAGTACATCTCGTGGGCATAGGTGTCGGTCTGGGCGCGCAGGGTGTTGCCTTTGCTGCGGCGCGGCCGATTGCCGGCCAGGAAGCCGCGCGCCAGCGGGCTCCACGGGATGGAGCCGACGCCCTGATCGATGCAGAAGGGGAGCATCTCGCGTTCTTCCTCACGGTAAACCAGATTCATGTGCCCTTGCATGGAGATGAAGCGCGTCCAGCCGTGCAGATCGGCCGTGTACTGCGCCTTGGCGAACTGCCAGGCGTACATGCTCGACGCGCCGATGTAGCGCGCCTTGCCCGCCTTGACCACGTCGTGGAGCGCTTCCATCGTCTCCTCGATGGGGGTGGTGGGGTCCCAGCGGTGGATTTGGTACAGGTCGACGTAATCCGTCCCCAGCCGGCGCAACGAGTTGTCGATGCCTTCCATAATATGCTTGCGGGAGAGGCCCTGGTTGTTCGGCCCCCGGCCGATGGGGTGAAAGACCTTCGTGGCCAGGACTACCTCGTCCCGGTTGGCGAAGTCGCGCAAGGCTCGGCCGGTGACCTCTTCGCTGACGCCGAGAGAGTACATGTCGGCCGTGTCAAAGAAGTTGATGCCCAGTTCGAGCGCGCGCCGGATGAACGGGCGGCTCGTCTCCTCGTCGAGCACCCATTCGCGCCACTCGGGCGTGCCGTAGGTCATCATGCCCAGGCAGATGCGGGAAACCTTCAGGCCGGATTTGCCGAGATTGACGTATTCCATAGATATTCTCCAAATTTGCTTCGCATAGTCAAAATGAATGCGAAACCTGACAGGCCGGCGCGGGCAACCACATTCGGATCGCCCGACCGCGTAGCGTCCGCCCACCTGTCAGGTCTTATTCAGCCAAAATCTAAAGCATGCGGTACAGCCTCGCAGGCTAACAGCCTACGCTACAGCTTGCAGGCTGGAAAGCCTGCGCTACAGCTATCTCTTGCCGTGCTCATAGAACCCGCGCCCGCTCTTGCGCCCCAGCCGCCCGCTCTCGACCATGCGCTGCTGGATTGGATGCGGCCGGAAGCGTGGCTCGTGGAAGTAGGCGTTATAGACCGACTTCGTCACCGCCAGATTGACATCGAGGCCGATCAAGTCCAGCAACTCAAACGGCCCCATTCGGAAGCCGAGCGACTCGATCAGCTTGTCGATCGTCTCCGGTTCGGCCGCCTGCTCGCCCAGCATGCGGAACGCCTCGCCGTAGAAGGGGCGGGCGATGCGGTTGACGATGAACGCCGGGGAGTCGATGCACAGGACGGGCGTCTTGCCGATCTCGCGGGCGAACGCCTTGCAGGCATTGACTGTCTCGTCGGCCGTCATATCGCCACGAATGACTTCGACCAGCTTCATCAGGTGGGCCGGGTTGAAGTAGTGCAGCCCGATCACCTTCTCCGGGCGGCGGGTGGCGGCGGCGATGGCGCTGATGCTGAGGCTGGACGTGTTGCTGGCCAGGATGGTGTGGGGTGGGGCGGTGGCGTCGAGGCGGCCGAACACCTTGCGCTTGAGTTCCATGTCCTCGGGCACGGCCTCGATGACCAGGTCGACTTTGGCCGCGCCGGCCAGCTCTGTTGTCGTGGTGATGGCGTCCTTGGCCGCGGCCGCGGCGTCGGCGGCGGTCTTTCCGCGCCGCACGCCTTCGTCAATGGCGTTGTGGATCGCCCGCAGCGCCAGCCCCAGCAGCTCATCTGTCAGGTCGTACAGGATGACCCGCTTGCCGGCCAGCGCGGCCGACTGCGCGATCCCGCGCCCCATTGTCCCCGAGCCAATCACGGCCACTGTTTCGATCCTCATGCTTTCAACCTCGCTTGGCTCCGCCCAGTAGATGATCTTCGGCGAGAGGATGATACCGCTTTCGATTGGGAAATAAAAAAGACCCCTGCCCGAATATCCGGACAAGGGTCTGTTGTTACATTCCGGGACTTTACTTGGCGAAGCCCACCGCGCGCGTCTCGCGTATCACCGTGACCTGGATCTGGCCCGGGTATTGCATCGAGTCCTCGATGTTCTTCGAGATCTCCTTCGACAGGCGGACGGCGGCCAGATCGTCGATCTGGTTCGGCTTCACGAGGATGCGAATCTCGCGCCCGGCCTGCAGCGCGTAGGCGCTCTCCACGCCGGGGAACGACGTGGCGATCTCTTCCAGCGTGCGGACGCGCTTGATGTAGTTCTCCAGATTCTCGCGACGCGCGCCGGGGCGCGCGCCGGAGATGGCGTCGGCCGCCTCGACGATGATCGCCTCGATCGTCTCCTGCTCCACCTCATGGTGGTGCGAGGCGATCGCGTTAACCACGGCATGGGGAACCCTGAACCGCTTGGCGAACTCAGCCCCGATCTGGGCGTGCGTCCCTTCCTGGTCATGATCCATCGCCTTGCCCAAGTCGTGGAGCAGCGCCCCCATCTTGGCCGTCTCGATGTTAGCCCCCAGCTCAGAGGCCAGCATGGCGGCGATGTGGGCCGCCTCGACGGAGTGCTGGAGCTGGTTCTGGCCGTAGGACGTGCGGTACTTCAGGCGGCCGAGCGTTTTCAGAATCTCGGGATGCAGACCGTGGACGTTGGCCTCGTAGGCCGCTTGCTCGCCCGCTTCCTTGATGACGCGCTCCACCTCTTCCTGGGCGTCGCTGATGAGCTTTTCAATGCGGGCCGGGTGAATGCGGCCGTCGGTGATGAGCTTGGCCAGCGCCCGGCGAGCCACCTCGCGGCGCACCGGGTCGAAGCTGCTGACGGTGACGGCTTCGGGCGTGTCATCGACGATGATATCAACGCCGGCGGCCTGCTCGAAGGCGCGAATGTTCCGGCCGTTGCGGCCGATGATGCGCCCCTTCATCTCGTCGCTCGGCAGCGGCACCACCGAGACGACCATGTCCGCCACCTGCTCGCTCGCCAGCCGCTGAATGGCCAAGGCGATGATCTTGCGCGCCTGGTCCTCGGCCGTCTCCTTGGCGCGATTGTCGATCTCGCGCATGACACGGGCCAAGTCTTGTTGGGCCTCTTTCTCCACCTGCTGGATGAGCACCGTTCGCGCCTCGTCGGTCGTCATCGCGGCGATCTCTTCCAGCTTCTGCCGATGCTCGTTCTCCAGATTGTTTAAGTCGTTTTGACGTTTGTCCAGACGGCTTTGCCGCTTGTTCAACAGTTGTTCGCGCTGCTCCAGGTTCTTGGCCTGGTTGTCCTGATTGGCGCCTCGCCGGTCAACGCGCTCCTCGGCGCGGGCCAGGTCTTGATAGCGGCGTTCGATCGCCTTCTCCGCCTCGAGCCGAATTTCCTGGGCTTCCTCGCGCGAGACGCGGAGAATACTCTCCGCCTCGCGCTCGGCCGCCACGCGCTTGTCCGCGATTTCGGCTTCGGCCGTGGCGATCATCTCGGCCACACGAGGCCTCATGACGGCGCGCATGATGAGCGCGGCCACAACCGCCCCCACCACGACGCCTATCAGCAGGCCTATCCATAATTCCATGGTGTTGTCTCCTTTATTCTTCTTCGTCAGATTTAAGCGCAAGCCAGGTCTCGTCGACGACTTCACGGACGATGTCGTAGGGGTACCCGTGACGCACCAGATAGCGCGTCAGCTTGGTTCGCCATTCGGCTTCGGGCAACGTGTGCCACCGCCCGGCTTGCTTCTGCGCGACTCGCCTCGCGGCGTCGATCTCGTCCATGTCGGACAAAGCTTCGGCGACGATCTCTCGGTCAATGCCTTTTTGGCTGAGCTCCTGGCGCATAGCCAGGCGGCTGCGCGGCCGGAAGGTCTCGCGCTGCTCCACCCAGTAGGCGGCGAACGCATCGTCGTCGATCAACTTCGCTTCGGTCAAGTCGTCTATTACGTTTTGAATGATGTCGTCGCTCATCTTGTGGCGACGCAGATAACGCGTGATCTCGGTCGAACTATACGGCCGCCGGGCCAGCAGGCGCAAAACGCGTTCCCGTGCCCGGTGGACTTCATCACGCTGGTCCAGTTGTTCAAGCTCTTGCTGGCTTATCTCCTGCCCGATCCGCAGATCGGCCGCCACCGATAGCGCCAGCCCCAGAGCGAACGTCCCGTCTATATAGACATTCACACGGTCCTGGTTTTTCACCTGGGCGGTAAGAGCTGTTATCGTTCCCATTAGAAAATAAAAAAGCCGTGGCTAGGCCACAGCTAGTGATTAGGCGTCTCAGGTCTTTCGATCCGTTGTCAATAAAGCCCATCCATTGCTGGAGGGGTAACCCACTTAGCGGAGGGGTGATAATACCGGTTACAGTTCCCGATGCGGTTAGTAGGGAAAATAGCGTGCGCGCAAGCGTTCGGGTTCTGAGGCCCAACACACCTCGCGCCATATAGTACATCTGTTTTCAGCCCATCGGGGTAGGCGCGTTTTCTCTGTTATCAGAGCGCGCACCCGTCCCGGGGGTTTGTCCGTTCTAATCAACAATCAGGGTTCCTGTCAATCACTTCAAGGTAAAATAGCCACCAGCTAACCGGGTTATTCCTTATCGACTCTTGGTGCCATATGCGCCGCAAAGTTGGGCGGCGCAGAAATCTAGCAGTGGCGGCAAGCCGTATAGGTCAATCCATTTAAACGAACGCAATTGCATGCGCGAAAAGATGCGCGATTTTAATCCTTATTTGTTGTTCTCGGCAACTCGTAGGCCGGATGCCCGGCGAATCAGCCCTTCCAGCTCGGCCAGCATGGCCGGATTTTCGGCCAGATAGGTCTTGGCGTTCTCGCGCCCCTGCCCCAGCAAGGTATCGCCGTAGCGGATGAACGCGCCGCGCTTGTCCAGAATCTCGTGTTCGACGGCCAAATCGAGCACGTCGCCGGTCTTGGAGATGCCCTCGTTGTACATGATGTCGAACTCACACTCGGTGAAGGGCGGGGCGACCTTGTTCTTCTTGACCTTCACCCGGGTGCGGTTGCCGATGACGTCGTTGCCCGACTTGATGGCCTGGATGCGGCGGATGTCGAGGCGAACCGAGGCGTAGAACTTCAGCGCGTTGCCGCCCGGTGTCGTCTCGGGGTTGCCGAACATGACGCCGATCTTCTCGCGCAGCTGGTTGGTGAAGATGACGACGGTGTTGGTCTGCTTGATGGCGCCGGAGAGCTTGCGCAGCGCCTGGCTCATCAGACGGGCTTGCAGACCGACATGGGTGTCGCCCATCTCCCCCTCGATTTCGGCCCGGGGAACGAGGGCGGCCACGGAGTCGATGACGACGACGTCCATGGTGCCGGAGCGGATGAGGGCGTCGGCGATCTCGAGGGCTTGCTCGCCGGTGTCGGGCTGGGAGACGTAGAGGTCATCGATGTTGACGCCGCAGCGGGCGGCGTAGGTGGGGTCGAGGGCGTGCTCCATGTCGATGAAGGCGCAGATGCCGCCGAGCTTTTGGGCTTCGGCGACGATGTGCTGGCAGAGGGTGGTCTTGCCGGAGGATTCGGGGCCGTAGATCTCGACGATGCGGCCGCGGGGCACGCCGCCCACGCCCAACGCGATGTCGAGCGACAGAGAGCCAGTCGGGATCGACTCCACCAGCATGTTCGTGGCTTGTCCGAGGCGCATGATAATCCCGTCGCCGAATCGCTTGGTCAGCGTGGCGACAGTGTTCTCAAGGGCTCGCGCTTTTGCCTGATCAGTTGCCATGTTTTCTCGAATATCCAGAGCGATTTGGAAGGCGAATGGGGCGCTTTGCGCCGACTTTTTCACGCTGTGAAATGCCTTAAGGTTATTATGTAGTGTACAATAGCGATATGCAATTAGCAAACTCCCCGGGGGATGATCCGGCCACGCGAGAGCGCGTGCGACCGGCGACACAAGGGGACGCGGCCGTCGTCCAGCGATTGCTGCGAATGGGTGTTTATGTCCACATTCACGTCGATTGGCGGCTGCCGGGGGAGTGGTTGAACCGGCCCGGCTTCGTGGTCTACGAGGGGGACGCGGCCGGGCGCATCACCGGCTGCATGGCTGTTGCCGCCGAGCCGCCGCCGGCCGCCTGGGTGCGCGTGGCCGCTGTCGAGTCCCACGCCGCCTTTAACCAGGCGCAGGCGATGTTCGACCGGATCGTGAGCGAGATTGATCCTCAGATCAAGGAGATCGCCTGGTTTCTGACCGACTATTGGCCGCTGCAATGGCTGGAGCGTATGGGGTTTGTGCCGGTGAGCGAGGTGCTGGGATATAGCAAAACGGGGCTGGATGCGCCGCCCGTCGTTGCTCCGCCCGGCCTGGAGATACGGCCGCTGCTCATGGAGGACATCCCTGCGCTGGCGGCCATCGAGACGGCCGCGTTCGAGCCGCGCTGGCGACACAGCGCACAGGACTTGGCGTTGGCGTGGCGTCACACGGTCAACTTCACCGTCGCCTTGCTCGATGGCGAACCGGCCGGCTTCCAGTTCAGCACCGGCGGCGACGGCAAAGCCCACCTGTCGCGCATGACCGTCCACCCGGCCAAGCAGGGGCAAGGCATCGGCGCGGCGTTGCTGGCCGATGCGCTGGAGAATTACCGTCTGCAGAACATCCGCTCGGTGACGCTGAACACGCAATCGGACAACCAGGCGTCGCGCCGCCTCTACGAGCGCTTCGGCTTCCAACCCACCGGCTACTCCTATCCCGTCTGGTCCTACTTTCCTACTGAATCCACCTAACATCCGTTCGCGTTGCTCGGCCCCACGAGGCTGACCCTTGCTACATTTCCAACTTACGTTTCCATATTAAGGAGAATAATTATGGCTAGAAAAAAACTCACCAATGAGGAGGTCAAAACGGCGCTGGCCGATCTGTCCGGTTGGGAGGTCAAGGACGGCAAATTGCACAAGACCTTCAAATTCGACTCGTTCGCGCGGGCGATTGGCTGGATGGTGAGCGTCGCCGTCCACGCCGACAAGGCGGACCACCACCCGGAGTGGTCGAACGTGTACAACAAAGTCGAGGTCAGTCTGGTGACCCACGATCTTGATAATTCGATCTCAAATTTGGATGTTGAGCTGGCGCAGAAGATGGAGGCGCTGGCGAAATAGAGGCCTATTATGGCAGTCGATTTACGCAAACGAAGTTTTCTGAAAGAGTTGGATTTCACACCAGAAGAGCTGTGCTACCTGCTCGACCTGTCGGCTGAGCTCAAGGCAGCCAAGTACAACGGAACCGAGCAGCCCCGGCTGACGGGCAAAAACATCGCTCTGATCTTCGAGAAGTCGTCGACGCGGACGCGGTGCTCATTCGAGGTAGCGGCGTTCGATCAAGGCGCCCACATCACCTATCTGGGCCCCGAGGGGACGCAGATCGGGCACAAGGAGTCGATGAAGGACACGGCGCGCGTGCTCGGCCGCATCTACGACGGAATCGAGTATCGTGGCTTCGCGCAGAAGACGATTGAGATATTGGCTGAATACTCCGGCGTGCCCGTCTGGAATGGGCTGACGAACGAGTTCCACCCGACGCAGTTGTTGGGAGACGCGATGACGATGCGTGAGCATGTTCGCAAGCCATTGGAGCAGATCTCTTACTGTTACCTGGGAGACGCGCACAACAACATGGGTAACTCGCTGATGGTGGGCGGGTGCATGTTGGGCATGGATGTGCGCATAGCCGCGCCGCAGCACCTGTGGCCGGCGAAGGATCTCGTGGAACGCAGCCGGGCCATTGCCGCCCAGACGGGCGCGCGGTTGACGCTGACTGAGAGCGTGGCCGAGGGCGTGGCCGGTGTGGATTTCATCCACACCGACGTCTGGGTGTCGATGGGGGAGCCGGAGTCGGTCTGGGAAGAGCGCATCCAGCTGCTGCTGCCGTACCAGGTCAATGCCGAAGTCATGGTCCTTAGCGGCAACCCGGCAGTCAAGTTCATGCACTGCTTGCCGTCGTTCCACAATCGCGAGACGAAAGTGGGCGAGAAGATCTATCAGGCATTTGGGCTCGACGGGATGGAAGTGACCGAAGAGGTATTCGAATCGCCCGCTTCGATCGTTTTCGACCAGGCCGAAAACCGCATGCACACCATTAAGGCGGTCATGGTGGCGACGTTGGGGGATTAGCTGATGCTGTTGCATGGGGCAGCGCCCGACGCCGCCCCATGCACGGTTGGTCATTCCAACATGTAGGCTTCACATTCCTGATCGAATTTGATCCGGATGCGTGCGTTATCGCGGCCACGTTTGATGACGGCCGGCTCCGGCGTGGAGCTCTCGCCGTTCGGTGTCTCCCCGTGCACCAGCAGAAGATTGTCCAGCAATAGCTGTTCTTCATCCGAAAGCGTTGCCCGCAACGCGGACAACTTCTTTAACAACACCTTCGATATTTGCTTCGATGCCATACCCTTTCTCCTTGCCGTAATCACGGTCCCACTTCCCAAGCCGACTATACCACTTTAGGAACGGCCCCGTCTGTCGCCTGGCCGACACAAGGAGAAATTGGTTAGCCGATTTTAGAGCAAACTTTGCTCCTTTATCTGGTTGAGGGCCGAGCGGTTCAGCAGCATGATTCGGCCCCGTCCGGTAAGGATCCAGTCGTGCCGCCGCCATTGACTGAGGATATTGGCCACGGTCTGGCGTGTCAGGCCGGTACGATGGGCCAACTCTTCCTGCGAGAGGGTGATATATCCCTTGTCCGGCCCGTTCTGATCGGCCATGTCCATGTCGAGTACCACGCGCGCCACGCGGGCCGGGGCGTCGAGAAAAGCCAGAGCGCTCTCACGTTTTTGCGACTTGAAGAGGCGCTGGGTGGCGATCTCCAACATCTGGCGCGACAAGCCCGGCTCGACGTCGAGGGTACTGAGAAAAACTTTGGCGTTGATCTCAAGCACCTCGGAATTCTCTCTGGCTTGCGCGCCGGCAGTGCGCTCGCCCGATGTGAGTAGCGCTACTTCGCCGAAGCAATCGCCGGGCTTCAACTCGTCGATGAACATCTCGCGGCCGTCGATGTTCGACAAGACGACCACCATTTCGCCGGTGCGCAAGATGTAGAGGGCGTCGGCCTTTTCGTGCTGGTGGAACAGGAACGATCCCTTGGCGATGCTGATGAAGCGGCTGCCGTGGGCCAGCTTTTGGTAGCTTTCCTCTTGAAGTCCGGCGAAGATCGGCGTATTTTGTAAGAGGCGGATCTTTTCTTGTCGAATTTCGTCAACTGACAACTTTCGGCTCTCCCGTTGTGGCGTGCAATTTGCCTGGAGGTCTACAGGCGCTCGAGTTCGTCGATCATGCCGCTGATCACGTCATAGCCACCCTGCCAGAAGGCGGACGAGGTGATGTCAAAGCCCGCCTCTTGCAACACCCTGGCCGGCTTCTCGGCCCCACCGTAGGCCAGCAGCTTCATGTAACGCGGGATGAACGGCTCCCCCTCCTGGCGGTATTGCTGGTAGATCGACAGGACGAGCAGTTGGCCGAAGCTGTAGGCATAGGTGTAAAAGGGGGTGTGGTAGATGTGGGGGATGGAGATCCATTCCCAGCGGAAATCGTCGCTCAGCTCCACGGCGTCACCGAACTGCAAGCGCAGATTGTCCATGTAGGCGGTGTTTAGCGCTTCGGACATTTCGCCGGCCATGATCTTCTGGTGGGCCTCGCGCTCGAAAATGGTGAAGAACGCTTGCCGCTGGACGGTGGCGTAGGCATCATCGACGGCGTTGGCCAGGATGTCGCGCCGCACGGCCGGATCGTTCTCCTCGGCCAGCAGTCGGTCAGTCAGCAGCATCTCGGAGAAGACAGAAGCGGTCTCGGCCATGGGCAGCGATGGGTGGAAGGTCAGCAGCGAGCGTTCGGCCGCGGCCATGCCGTGGATGGCGTGGCCCAGTTCGTGGGCCAGCGTCGCCACGTCGCGCGCCTTGCCGGTGTAGTTGATGTGGACCCAAGGTGTCACGCCGGGCAGCACACCATAACAGAAGGCGCCGCTGCGCTTGGCCGGGCGGATTTCGGCGTCGATGTGGTTGTCCTCGAAGACACGCATGGCCATGTCCGCCAGCTCGGGAGTGAAGCGGCCGAAGCTGTCCATGATGAGATTGATGCTCTGGTCGTAATCGAACGTCTTGTCGGCCGAGGTCAGCGGCGCGTAGATGTCGTACCGGCGCAGCTTGTCTACGCCCAACCAACCGGCCTTCAACCGGAAGTAGCGCTGGAAGACGTCGGTGTTGTCCTGGCAGACTCCGAGCAGCACGTCGACCACCTCGTCGGGGATGTTGTTGTTCAGATTGCGGGCGGAGATGGGGGACGAGTGGTGGCGCAGCGTCACGTTCTCCGAATGCCAGTCGCGCACGCGGTGGCTGTAGATTTGGGCCAGCACGGCGCTGTTTTCCTCGTAGACGCGGAACAACTCCTGGTAGGCGGCGGCGCGCATCTCCGGCGCGGGGTGGCGGTAGAGCGCCGTCACCTGGTCGCGCGTCACCGTCTTCTTCTCGCCGTCTTCTTCAATGGTGAACGAGAACCCGGCAGTGATCATGTCGTAGAGGCTGACCAGCGCGCGGATGCCGTTGGTGTCCTTCAGATTGATGATCTGCTCTTCGGTTTCCCCCAGCGTGAACGGCTTGAACCGCGACTGGTTTTGCAGGTAGAAGCGGTAATCCCCCTCGGCCGTCAGACGTTCGGCCTCTTCCGGCGAGAGGTCTTTCAGCCACAGCGTGAAGAAGAGTGTGCGGTTGCTGATGTCGGTGATGACCTGGTTGATCCGGTCGCGCAAGTTGAGCGCCACAGGGTCGCGCAAGTCGGAGAAGAAGCGCAACTGGGCATAGGCGAGGGCGCGATAGCCCATATGCATCAGGGCTTCGTAGCGGCCGAGCAAGGCCGTGAAGTCGTCGCGGCTGATGTCGTTGGTCAGCTTCTCGCGCTCCGCTTCAAAGGAGGCGGTCAAGCTTTCCAATTCGGCCAGCAACGATTCGAGAGATGATTCGGCGGGTTCGGGAATCAGAGCTTCCAGGCTCCAGCGGGTTGGGGTGTAGGTATGTGACATTTTTTCTCTTTGCCATATCTGCAGGGTTTTTCCAGGTGGCTTATTGTAACCTAAATGGAGTGTGGGTGGCAGAAAATTGATACGCTGGGCAACTCACACCGGAAAATAAAAAAGTCGCAGTGAGTACACTGCGACTTCCCTATTCCTTGAGTCGCGGGGGCAGGATTCGAACCTGCGACCTCCGGGTTATGAGCCCGACGAGCTGCCTCTGCTCTACCCCGCAATATCAAGGGAGATTATATCCCAAAGCGTTTAAAAGTCAAATCAGATTGACGGGCGTCGGCCGCTTCTCTATAATGAACTCACATCTGTTGAGTTTAAGAAATCAATCACGGATAGCACGCGGATTGAACGGAAAAAACGGATTTATCTTTATCCGGATAAATCCATCCCATCCGTGGAAATCCGTGGTTAATAGATTCTTCTTCCAATCGAATAGCAGTCTTGCGGGTGCACGGTGATACCGGGCTGAGATGCTCCTTGTGGTGGGGCGAACCGCTCAACCTGATCCAGGTCATGCTGGCGTAGGGAAATGACAAGTCGTTGTTCCATGCGCCCCTGACATCAGGGGCGCATTTTTATTGCGGAGGTGAACCATGCGAAGTGGAATCAGATTTTTGGCGTTTGTGGGGTTGTTGGTCATCGCGCTGGCCGCGTGCGGCGGCGCGCGACAGGCGACAGACGCCCCGCCCGTCGTGCGGCTGATGACCCACGACAGCTTCGACATCAGCGCCGAGCTGCTGGCGAATTTCGAGGCGGAGAGCGGCATCCGCGTGGAGGTGTTCAAGGGGGGCGACGGCGGCGAGGTGATCAACAAATCGATCCTGGCCAAGGACGCGCCGCTGGCCGACATCCTGTTCGGCGTCGACAACACCTTTCTGAGCCGGGCGCTCGATGCCGACATCTTCCTGCCCTATGAGTCGCCGCTGCTGGCCGAGGTCAGTGACGACCTGGAGCTGGACCCCGAGTTCCGGGTGACGCCCATCGACTACGGCGACATCTGCCTCAACTATGATGTGGCCTGGTTCGAGCAGAGCGGTCTGACGCCGCCCGATGACTTGGCCGATCTGGCCGACCCGCAGTACGCCGGGCTGACGGTGGCCCAGAATGCGGCCACGTCCACTCCCGGCCTCGGCTTTCTGCTGGCGACGATCGACGCCTTCGGCGAGGACGGCTACCTTGACTACTGGCGGCAGTTGGTGGCCAACGATGTGCTGATAGTCGACGGCTGGGAGCAGGCGTATTATAGTCACTTCACGGCCGCCTCGGAGGGTGACCGTCCCATCGTGGTCAGCTACGCCAGCAGCCCGGTGGCGGAGGTCTACTATGCCGAGGAGCCGCCGGCGCGCGCGCCGACGGCCGCCGTGGTCGCCGACGGCACCTGCTTCCGCCAGGTCGAGTTCGCCGGCATCCTGCGCGGCACCGATGTAGAGGAGGAGGCGCGCCAAGTGATCGACTTCATGCTCGACACCGGCTTCCAGGAGGATATTCCGCTGAAGATGTTCGTCTTCCCGGTCAACCAAAGCGCCGAGTTGCCCGAAGTGTTCCGCGAGCACGGGCAGGTGGCCGACGTGCCGGCCCAAATGGACCCCGAGCGCATCACCGCCAACCGCGAGGCGTGGATCCAGGCGTGGACGGAGGCTGTGCTGCGCTGATGAATCTCCGGCTCCCCCGGCTGCTTGGTTCGATCAACACGCGGGTTGTCGTCGCCGGAGCGCTGGTGCTGTTGCCGGCGCTCTTCTTCGCGCTGTTCTACGTCTACCCGCTGGGGACGATCCTGCGTTTGGGATTGTTCCCCGCCGGGGCGCTGGACACGGCCGCGCTGGGGGAGCTGTTCACGTCCCGCTACCTGCGCGGCGTCCTGTGGTTCACCATCTGGCAGGCGGTGGTGTCCACAGTGCTGACCGTGCTGCTGGCCGTGCCCGGCGCCTACGTGCTGGCCCGCTACCACTTTCGGGGCAAGACGTTGGTGCGAACGCTGGCGACGCTGCCGTTTGTGATGCCAACGGTGGTCGTGGCCGCGGCGTTCATCGCCCTCATCGGCCCGTCGGGGATCATCAACAACTGGCTGCGCGAGCTTTTCGCGCTCGACCGGGCTCCCATCCAGCTGAGCCAAACGGTGTGGATCATCCTGCTGGCCCACGTCTTTTTCAACTACAGCGTCGTGCTGCGGTTGTTGAGCGCCTATTGGCAGAACCTGCCGCCGTCGATGACCCAGGCGGCGCAGATGCTGGGCGCGTCGCCGTTGCGCGCCTTCTTCGAGGTGACGCTGCCGCTGCTGCGCCCGGCCATCACGGCCGCGGCCACGCTGGTGTTCATCTTTTGCTTCACCAGCTTCGGCGTCATCATCATCCTCGGTGGGCCGCGTTTCGCTACGATCGAAGTGGAGATTTATCGCCAGGCGATCAATATGTTCAATCTGCCGCTGGCGGCTGCCCTCTCGCTGTGGCAAATTCTGTTCACGCTGGTGCTGATGTGGGTCTACACGCGCACGCAGGCACGCATCGCCCAGCCGTCGCGCGCCGGTTCGCGGCGGGTCATCGAGAAGACAGCCCGCACGCCCCGCGAGAAGCTGTTCATCTACGGCAACATTCTGGCCATCGTGCTGCTGATCGGCGCGCCGCTGGCCGCGCTGGTGCTGCGCTCCTTTCGGGGGCAGAGCGGCTACACGCTGACCTTCTACCGGGCGCTGTTCGTCAACCGCGACGACTCCCTTTTCTTCGTCCCGCCGGGCGAGGCGATCTTCAACTCCGTCGCCATCGCTCTGGCGGCGATGCTGCTGGCGGTGGCGCTGGCGCTCATCGCTGCCCAGGCGCTGGCGGGGTGGGAGCGCGCCGCCGAGCGGGGGCGGGGGCGACTCGGCATCCTGCCCCGGCTGCTCGACGCGGTGTTGATGCTGCCGCTGGCGACGTCGGCCGTGACGCTGGGGCTCGGCTATCTCATCGCCCTGGGGCGGCCGCCGCTGGAACTGCGTTCGTCGGTGGTGATGCTGCCCGTCGCCCACGCCGTGGTGGCCATTCCGTTCGTGCTGCGCAGCGTGCTGCCTGGTTTTCGCGGCATCCACCCGTCGCTGCGCGAGGCGGCGGCCATGCTGGGAGCCAACGGCTGGCAGGTGTGGCGCGAGGTCGACTGGCAGCTCATCCGGCGGCCGGCGCTCGTCGGGGCGCTGTTCGCCTTTACCATCAGCCTGGGCGAGTTCGGGGCCACGGTCTTCCTGGCCCGGCCGGAGACGCCGACGATGCCCGTGGCCATCTACCGCTTCCTGGGGCAGCCCGGCGCGCTGAACTACGGGCAGGCGCTGGCGATGAGCTCGCTGCTGATGCTCGTCTGCGCCGTGGCTTTTGTGGCGATTGAGCATTTCCGCTTCGGCAACGAGGGGGAGTTCTAACCGTGTCGCTGCTCGAAGTGCGCGAGGTCAGCAAGACCTACGACGGCGTGACCCGCGCCGTGCGCGACGTGAGCTTCGCGATGGAGCGGGGGGAGATCCTGTGCCTGCTCGGCCCGTCCGGCTGCGGCAAGACGACGCTGCTGCGCATGGTGGCCGGGCTGGAGCGACCGGACAGCGGCGCGATCCGGTTCGACAGCCGCGACCTGGCCGCCGTCCCGCCCCACGCGCGCGACTTCGGCATGATGTTTCAGGACTTCGCCCTCTTCCCGCACAAGAACGTGCGCGACAACGTCGCCTTCGGCCTCCGCATGCAGCGCGTGGACGCGGCCGGCATCGCCGAGCGGGTGGGGGAGATGCTGGCCTTGGTCGATCTGGCGGGGCTGGAGACGCGTCAGATCGCCCAGCTGTCGGGCGGCGAGCAGCAGCGGGTGGCGCTGGCGCGCTCGCTGGCCCCCGGCCCGCAACTGCTGCTGCTCGACGAACCGCTGGGCGCGCTGGATCGGGCGCTGCGGGAGCGGCTGATGCTCGACGTGCGCGCCATCCTGAAGCGAGTGGGCATGACGGCCATCTACGTGACGCATGACCAGACGGAAGCGTTCGCGGTGGGGGATCGGCTGGCGGTGATGAATGAGGGGGAGATCGTGCAGATCGGCCGCCCGCAAGCCGTCCACGCCCACCCCGACACGCCCTTCGTGGCCCAATTCCTGGGGTTCCGCAACCTTGTGCCGGGCGAAGTGACAGCCGAGGGGGTGGTGGAGGCGGCCGCCGGCCGCTTCCAACCGGCCGAGCCGACGCCGCCGGCGGGCCAACAGGTCACCGTGCTCATCAAGCCCGACGCGGCCGCGATGGAGCGAATCGAGACGGCGGCGATCCCGGCCGTTCCGAACGAGATTCAGGGCGTTGTCGACGCCGTGACCTTTCGCGGGCGCTTCTCGCAGGTGTGGGTGGTCGTCCCCGGCGGGCGGCTGCTGTTCGAGGAGCCGGGGGATACGCCGGTTCGGGCGGGGGATGCGGTGCGGGTTGGGTTGTCGGCCGAGCGGTTGTTGTTGTATGAGGTGGAGCGTTAAGAAAAACGGGCCGCCTCTCGTAACGTAAGCCTCTACCTTGTATACTTGCTTATCTGATTACGGGCGGATGGAATCATCCAGCCGCCAAACACCAGTTGATTATTAATGACTTTAGGAAATCTTGATCTTGCCACAATCGCCGGACGGGTCATCGTCCTGCTGGTCGCCTTCACCGTCCATGAGCTGGCCCACGCGCTGACGGCCGACTACCTGGGCGACCCCACGCCGCGCCGCATGGGGCGTATCACGCTGAACCCGCTGAAGCACCTTGACCCGTTCGGCACGATCATGCTCATCATCGCCGGTTTCGGCTGGGCCAAGCCGGTCATGGTCAACCCGATGAACATGCGCGGCAACCCGCGCACGTCGATGGCTATCGTGGCCGTCGCCGGGCCGCTGTCGAATCTGGTGATGGCCGCCATCGCCGCCCTCTTCTTCCGCTTCGGGCTGGTCGACGTCAACACCTTGTTCCTCGGTAGCGCCGGCGGCCTCTCGGCCTCGATGCTGTTGTGGCAGTTCCTGTTCATCAACCTGGCGCTGATGTTCTTCAATCTGCTGCCCGTTCCGCCGCTGGATGGCTCACGGATCATGTACGCCATTCTGCCCGAGGAGCTGGCCTACCGGCTGCGGCCGCTGGAGCAGTACGGCTTCATGCTGTTGTTCCTCGTCGTCTTTTTCGTGCCGCAACTGCTGGACGTATTGGTCTGGCAGCCTGTGCAGGCGACGGCGCGCTTTTTGATCGGCTAGCGTGGGCATCGGCTATCGTCTTCGGCAACTGCGTTCGAACCTGACGGCCGGGCCGCTAGACGCCGCCGCCCGGCAGGAGATCGCCGCCGTCCTCACCCCGGCCGAGTCCCGCCTGTTCAGCCAACTCACCCATGCCGACCAATGGCACAGTGTTCGCGTGCTACGCACCCTGCAGGATGCGAGTTATAATCAGCCGGATTTATTGGCTGCGGCGTTGCTCCACGACGTCGGCAAGGCGCGCTGCCCGCTCAGCGCCTGGGACCGCACGGTCATCGTCGTCATGTCGGCGCTGTTCCCGGTCCGGGCGCGGCGTTGGGGGCGGCGCGGCAGCCTCGACAGCTGGCAGCGGCCGTTCGTCGCCCGCGAGCAGCACCCGGCCTGGGGCGCGGAGATGGCCGCCGAAGCCGGTAGCCGGCCGGGCGTCGTCGAGCTGATCGACCGCCATCAGGAGAAAGTAGAGGAAGTCCGGGACGAGAGCGACCAACTGCTGGCCTGGCTACAGTGGGCCGACGACCAGAACTAGAAGGAGCGAGGCATTGAGAGCACAAACCGTTACCATCGTGGGCATGGGGCGCACCGGGGTGTCCATCGCCCGGGCGCTGAAGGCATCCTCGGCCGGGCTGACGATCGTCGGCCACGACCGTTTCCGGGAGCTGGCCCAGCGCGCGAAGGACGAGCTGGGGGCGATCGACCGCGCCGAATGGAATCTCGTCACAGCCGCCGCCGCGGCCGACATCCTCGTTCTGGCCGTGCCGATGTCGGAGCTGGAGACGAGCCTGATGGTCATCGGTGACGAGCTGCAGCCGCACACGTTGGTGCTCGACCTGGCCGTGCTGAAGGGGCGGGGGCTGAAGTGGGCCGATCAACATCTGAAGCGGGGGCACTATGTCGGCGTGGTGCCGGTGCTGTCGGCCGCCTTCCTCAACGACGGCCGGGATGAGCCGGAGACGGCCACGCCCGACCTGTTCCGCAACAGCATCTTCTGCCTGATGCCCTCGGTGAAGGCCGACCCGCAGGCGGTGGAGACGGCGGTCAACTTCGGCCGCTTGCTCGGCGCGTCTCCCTACTTCGTCGATCCCATGGAGTACGACGCCCTGGCGCAGGGGGTCGAGACGTTGCCGGGGCTGGCGGCGGCGGCGCTGTTCGGCGCGCTGCAGAAGTCGGCCGGCTGGCGCGATATGCTGCGCTTCGCCAACTCCACCTTCGCGCTGACGACGCAACCGCTGCAGTACGGTACCGACATCACCACTCTGGCGCTGAACGACAAGGCGGCCACGTTGCGCTGGCTCGACGCCTACCTGCAGGAGCTGACCGACATCCGCCGCCTCGTCGCCATGGGGGATCGGGAGATGCTCGACCTGGCGCTGGGCAATCTGCTTGTCCAGCGGGAGAAGTGGTTGCGCGAGCGAGAGGAGAACGCCTGGGGCGGGGGGGACGACACGCCCGCCGACTCGCCGACCATGGGCGACCAGCTGCTGGGCGGCTGGCTCAGCGGCAAGCTAGGCAAGGACAACCGGAGCGGCACCTGAGCGGTGCCCGAATCGTTCGTGACTGTGCCGGGACGCCATTCCTCTATCAACCGCGACGTGATTCATCCCCCAACTGACGGACATCAAATGCCAGGAGTCATTACGTGCGCGTGTTGATGATCGCTCCCACGTCGTTTTTCAGCGACTATGGCGGGCACATTCGCATCCTCGAAGAGATGCGCGCCTTGGGGCAATTGGGCGTTGAGGTGGCGGTCGTTACCTATTATATGGGCAACAACGTGCCGGGACTCGACATCCGCCGCACCGCGCCGCTGCCGTGGCGTACCGACTACGAGGTCGGCTCGTCGCGCCACAAGATCGCCTTCGACGCCTACTTGGCCGCGCAGTCGTTGAAAGAAGTGCGCCGCTTCCGGCCCGACGTCATCCACGGCCACATGCACGAGGGGGCGCTCATCGGTGGCGTGCTGGCGCGGCTGGCGCGCGTGCCGCTGGTGTTCGATTACCAGGGTAGCCTGACGGCCGAGATGGTCGACCACCACTTCCTGAACCCGAAGGGGCCGATCTACCCGCTGGCCTACCGCGTTGAATCGTTCATCACCCGCCGCTTGCCCCACGCCATTCTGGCCAGCTCCAGCCAGGCGATCGCCCTGCTGCGCGAGCAGTTCGCCGTGGAGCCGGAGCGCATCCACTCGCTGCCCGACTGCGCCGACTCGGTGCGGTTCGACCCGGCCCGCTTCCCCTTCGGCCCGGCCGACCACCCGCTGCGGCGCGAGTTGGGCATACCGGACGGAAAAACGGTCATCGGCTATCTGGGGCTGCTGACGGATTACCAGGGCATTCCGCATTTGATCGAGTCGGCCGTGGAGATGCGCGACCGGGGCGAAGACGTCCACTATCTGATCATGGGCTATCCCAACGTCGACCATTACCAGAGCATCGCCCGCTTTCGCGGCGTCGAGCACATGGTCACCTTCACCGGGCGCATCCCGTTTCGCGACGCGCCGTACTACCTGCGCGCCTGTGATATCGCCGTGGCGCCGAAGATGTCGGCCAGCGAGGGGAGCGGCAAACTGCTCAACTACATGGCGATGGGGCTGCCGGTGGTGGCCTATGATACGATGGTCAACCGGGAGTATCTGGCCGACCTGGGTGTCTACGCCAACACAGGGGACGTGGGCGCCTTCACCGAGGCGACCGTCTCGCTGGTCCGTGACCCCGAACGACGAACTGATGTAGGGACGAAATTGAGACAACGCGTCGTCGAGGAGTTCAGTTGGGCGAAGGCGGCCGAGCGCATTCTCGGCGTGTACAAATCTTTGCTTGCCGGGGGGAATGACAAGTATCAGGTTTCTTGACAATTGTTGCCATTTCATGTAAACTACAGGTTCGCGTAATACTGCCTACTTTAGGCATATCGGGATGATGTCCTCCGCAAAGAGATAGCGCAATCGAACAGGGTGCAAGCATGGATTGCACCTTTTCCGTGTAAGGTGGTTGGAAAGTTTATAGAAGGCGAACCGATTATTTCGCCCGCCAGGGAGCAGGTGACTCTAATATGTCCACTATTTATACCAAGAGCTACGCCCGTACGACCAAACCTATGGAACTGCCCACGCTGATCGACGTCCAGTTGCGATCGTTTGAGCAGTTTATCAACGAGGGTTTGGCGGAGCTGTTCGATGAGATTTCCCCCATCGAAAGCTTCAATGGCGATCTGAAATTATTTTTCCCCAGCAAGCGTAAGGAAGTTGAAGATTTTAACCTGACGTATTGGTTTGGGGATCCGAAGTACAGCGTTGAAGAGTGCGTCGAGCGCGACATGAGCTACG
>CAYNOL010000045.1:0-22075 GCA_964398825.1 uncultured Ardenticatenaceae bacterium | reverse complement strand
AGTAGTCGAGCTCCTCCATGCGCTTCATCTCCTGCCGCGCGGTGGCCGTCCGCAGGGCCATGCCCTCGGCCGTGTCCTGCTTGCGCTGCTGCAATCGGTCGACCAGCCCCGCCTCCGTCCGCGTCGTCAGGAACACCGAGATCGCGTTGGGCACCAGCCGTCTGACCGTCGATGCGCCCTGCACATCCACACGCAGGATCACGTCACGGCCGCTGGCCAACGCGTCCCGAATCTGCTTCTTGGGGATGCCCTTGTAATCGTTGTAGACGATGGCGTGTTCCAACAGTTCGTTCTCTTCGATCATTCGGGCAAACTCGTCGAACGAGACGAAGAAGTAATCAATGCCGTGTTTCTCGTCTTCGCGAGGGGGTCGGGTGGTGGCCGTCACGACGAAGTAAAAGCTGTCGGGCCGCCGCTCAATGAGCATCCGCGCCACGGTATCCTTGCCGACGCCCGACGGGCCGGACAAGATGAGCAGAAGGGGATATGTCGGGCAGTTGAACATCATATCCTCAACCGAATCCGCACTGTCTTCAATCGTATTCACGCTCATAACTCTATCGTAACGGATCGGGTTGTCTAACGCATCTTCCCTTCCGTATAATGGGCTTCATTGTAACAACTTTTCCCGGAAATTGAGAATCGATGCCGGTCTATGAGTACATCTGCCAAGCGTGTCGCCGCCGAGTGCGCATCCGTCTGAGCTACGCCGAATATGATCGCGCCCGGCCCCGCTGCCCCCACTGCGGCAGCGCCGAGATGAGGCGGAGCGTCGGCCGCGTCGCCGTGGCCCGCTCCGAGGAAAGCCGGCTCGACACTCTGATGAGTGACGAATCGCTGGCCGGTCTGGAAGACGATCCCCGCGCCATGGGTCAATTTATGCGCCGGATGAGCCGTGAGATGGGCGAAGATTTGGGGGACGAGCTGGAAGAGGTGGCCGACCGGTTGGAGAAAGGGGAGTCGCCCGAGGCTATAGAGGAATCGATGCCGACCCTGGGAACGGACGCGGGGTTGGGCGACGAATTTTAACCTGCCGCGCTCAACCCGCCAGGCCGAACCACTCGCAGACGATGCGCACGATCTCGGCCGACACCTGCGCCACCGGCCGATCGGCTTCGACGATGGCCCAGCGCTGCGGCTCTGCCTGCGCCAACGTGTGGTACCCCGCCCTGACGCGCTCATGGAAGGCGATATCCTCCAGGTCGAGGCGATTCATCTCTTCCCCCTTTGCCCGGCGACGAGATAGTCCCCGCGTCACGTCCAGATCAAGTAGCAGCGTCAAGTCGGGTGCGATACCGCCGGTGGCGATCGCTGTCAGCGCCGCCAACGTACGCCGATCCAGCCCCCGGCCGTACCCCTGATACGCCATCGTGCTGTCGGCGAAGCGATCGCACAGCACCACCTGCCCCTCGCGTAGCGCCGGGCGAACGACCTCCTCGACGAGTTGCGCGCGCGAGGCGGAGTAGAGCAGCACTTCGGCTGTCGCTGACATGGCCGTGTTAGCCGTGTCGTGCAACACGCCGCGCACTTGATCGCCGATGTCGGTGCCCCCCGGCTCGCGCGTCGTCACGACGCCCAGCCCCCGCCCGCGCAAATAGTCGGCCAGAAGGCGTATCTGAGTCGACTTGCCGCTACCTTCCGGCCCTTCAAAGGTGATGAACATCGTCAAGCTGAATGGCTCCCCACCGTCTAATCGTTCCGCGCTGTATTGAAGACCCTGACGTGGCGGTACGGCTCACGCCCATAACTATGCGAAACAAGATTCGCCTGTCGCACCATCTCATGTTGGTAGCGCCGGATCGCCGCCCCCACCGGCCGCAAATCCATGCTCTGCTGGCCGGAGCGGACGAGTTCAATCGCGCGCTCCGTCTCGGCAATTGCCCGCTCAAAAGGGTCGGCCGACGAGGCCACCTCTAGCCCCAGCGCCTCCACCAGGAAACGCTCCATCTGGCTGACGGTGTTGGCCCGCAGCACATAGACCGATACGTTGTTCTGCTCCGCCTCGTTGATGAGACGGCGGCGCTTGCGGTAGTAGCTCTTCAGCGTCACCAGCACATCAGCCTCTTCCACCGTCTCCACAATCGTCAGCTTGATGCCCAGATGCTTGGCCGCCTGATAGAGGCGATTGCGCGCCACGCCATAGGCGAAAACGCGAATGCGCCGGCCACCGTTGCCGTTGCCACCGCTCTCATATTCGTCCATGTCGCCGGCCAATCGCCCTTCCGCCACGTCGCGGCGCGGCGCGCCCCCCGGCCCCGAGCGCGCCGGCGGATAGACCGGCATCGGCCGCCCGCCGTCCTCAGGCCGGATTGGCCCCTCGCCCATTGAGCGCACCTCGCGCGTGCCGCGCCCCTGCCGGGTGCCCGGCGCGCTGGTCCGCCGTCCGGTCACGGCTGCCGAGGTGACCACCAGCGCCTGCCGCTCGGAGTGGATCTCGCCGCCCTCATCACTATAGCGCAACTCGACGTGCACCGGCTCGCCTCGCAACATCGCGTCAACTGACGTCGTCACGTCATTATGAACCAGCAGCCGCTGGCGATCCTGCATTTCGATCAGCACGTCGAACGTGGGCGGGGCGCGCCGCTCCAGCACCGTCTTCTGCGTCCCGCGCCGCCGTGCTTCCTCGTCCGACAGCGTCACGCTCTCGATGCCGCCGACCAGGTCCGACAGTGTCGGGTTCAGTAACAAATTCTCCAGGTTGTTGCCGTGGGCCGTGCCAATGAGTTGCACACCGCGCTCGTTGATCGTTCGCGCCGCCTCGGCTTCCCGCTCGCGGCCGATCTCGTCGATGACGATCACTTCGGGGTTGTGATTCTCCACCGCCTCGATCATCGTCTCGTGCTGGTGCGACGGCCGGGGCACCTGCATGCGCCGCGCGCGCCCCACCGCCGGGTGGGGGATGTCGCCGTCGCCGCCGATCTCGTTACTGGTGTCAACGATGATCACCCGCTTCGACTCGGCCAGGATGCGGGCCATTTCGCGCAGCATCGTCGTTTTGCCGACGCCCGGCCGGCCCAGGATTAGGATGCTGTGCCCCTGCGTCACAATGTCTTCGATGATCTCGATCGTGCCGTAGACGGCACGACCCACGCGACACGTCAGGCCGACGACCTGGCCGTGGCGGTTCTTGATGCCCGAGATGCGGTGCAGCGTGCGGGCGATGCCGGCCCGGTTGTCGTCGTCGAACTCGCCGATACCGGTGATGACCTGCTCGATCTCCTCGCGCGTCACCTCGCTCTCACGCAGCACGTGCTCGCCGTCGACGTATCGGGCCGTCGGCTGGCGGCCGAGGTCCATGACGATCTCCAGCAACTCATCCGCCCGTCCCATTTCTTCGACGCTCTGCCGAATGCTCTCAGGCAGGACGGACAGCAAGGTTCGTAAATCTTCGTGTGATTGTATGGAATCCATTTCTTTCCGTTAAAACTCTAGTCCAGAGCTATCTTCCGTTCTTGTCGTTCGGCCGCCGGAAGTGGCGCACGAACGGCGACGAGGCAGAGATCCGCTGCCCCTCAATCGCCACGGCCGCCTCGGCCGCCACTCGCGGAGCGTGGTGGGCGATGTGGCGAACCATCACCGCCTGACTGCTCAGGACGGAGAAGCCGCCCCGTTCCAGCGCGCCGGGCAACCAGCCCTCGTAGCGCCGAACGCAACAGTACACCTGGTTCGCCTCCTGCGCGAAGGCCACATCGAGCGCGGCGGCCACGATCTGGTCTGCCTCCGCCTCTGCCTCGGGGTGGATGAAAAAACGCAGCCACGTCGCCACCGTGCCTCTGCGAATGCTGACGAACGCGGCCAGCTCGCCGTCGTCGCGCAGCACCCACCCTTCCCCCTCGCCAGGGGGCGGCAGCGGCTCTACTAACTGAACCAGGCGCGGCACGGTGTTGGCATACAGAAGTTGAATGTCCCATTCGTCAGCTGCGGCGCGCCGCGTCAGTTGGTAGCCGCCGTTGTTCTGTGGCCGGTACTGCCCCGCTCGGAGCGACCAGATATCCTGCCGCGTGTAGATGGCGAAGCCCGCCCGGCGCAGAACCGGCAACTCGTCGCTGTGCTCGTCCACCTCGGCGATGACGTGGTGGATGCCACGCGCGCCGATACCCGCCACCGCCTCGTCGATGAGCGCCAGCCAGACGGCGCAATCGGCCGCGCGGGGCGGCGCCTCACCTCGCGGGGCGTCCTTGGAAGGCTCACAGCGCGGGCTGATGTAGACAACATAAGCCTGCACGCTGCTATTCGGAATGCGCAGCTGAATGAACCCTGCCTGCTCGCCGTTCTCCGGCTTCCAGACATACGTCGGGTACTCGCCGCCGGCGAGCATAGACATGATCGCGCTACGCAAAGGGTGAAAATTCTCGGCAAGCGCCGAGGCAGTGTGCAGGGAGATGCCGCGTTCGCCCAGGCGGCGAATCAAAGCGAGATCGCGCAGGTCAAAGGGCCGAACCATTGATGATAGTTTATCAACCCGAAGGGGCCTCGGCAAGCGCGCTTAAATAGCTTGCCTTTCACCAACATGTTATACTCGGCATTGACCATTCAGTCAGGAGATCCCCATATGAGCTCACTTATCCTCACGCTTCGCGAAAGTATTCGATATCGCGGCCGTTCGGGGCAGTACAGTTGGATGGCGCATCGGGTTTCCGGCCTCGCCATTCTCTTCTTCCTGGTCATCCACGTCTGGGACACTGCCAACGCCCACTTCTGGCCGCAAGCCTATGCCTGGTCATTGGCTATCTTCAAGAACCCCTTCTTTGGCCTCGGCGAAGTGGGGGTCATGGCCGCTGTCCTCTACCATGCCTTCAACGGCACCCGGATCACCATCCTCGATTTCAAACCGGAATGGTGGCGCCACCAGCGAACCAGCTCTCTCATCACCTGGGGGTTGTTCTTCCTCATTTTCATCCCGATCGGCATCTTCATGGTGAGCGGGATCGTCAACCACTGCATCCAATTGGCCGGCGTGGGGGATAGTTGCTTCCGCATCCCCGCCTTCAGCGAATTCGCCCACTACGCCCGCTAGGAGTATTAACGATGACAGCAGCAACCGAGAAATCACCCGGCAACATCACTGTCCGTCGCGTTCAGATCGAACGCAATTCCGAGCGGTACGCGTGGCTGGCCATGCGACTCTCCGGCGTCGCCATGTTGGTACTGGCCGTCGGCCACATGGTTATCCAGCACGTGCTGAACAGTTCGACAAATCTGACGCTCGAGTTCGTAGCCGTGCAATGGGACTCGTGGGGTTGGAAAGCATATGACACCCTTCTGCTGTGGATGGCGATCCCCCACGGCATTCGCGGCCTGTACAACATCTTGAGCGAGTACGTCCACCACCCTTCAAGCCGTCGACTGATGGGGATTTTGCTTGGCCTATTCGTCATTGTCACGGTGATCTGGGCTACGATCGGTATCACCTTGTTCGACCCGGCTTCGGTTCCATAGAGCCGGCAATCAACATATCTCTGGAAGGCACTTATGAAAACGCATGTGTTTGACGCAGTCATCGTGGGAGCCGGGGGCGCGGGGCTGATGACTGCTCTCTACGCCAGTCGCGGCGCCAACGTGGCTGTCATCTCCAAGCTCTACCCGACGCGCTCCCACACCGGGACGGCCCAGGGCGGCATCGGCGCGGCGCTGGGCAACCTCGAAGAGGATCGCTGGGAGTGGCACGCCTACGACACGGTCAAAGGTTCCGATTATCTGGCCGACCAGGACGCCGTCGATGTCCTCTGCCAGGAAGCCATCGAGACAGTCATCGAACTGGAGCACATGGGGCTGCCGTTTGACCGCCTGCCCAACGGCCGCATCTCCCAACGCCGCTTCGGCGGCCACACGAACAACGAGACCGGCAAGCCGGTGATGCGCGCTTGCCACGCGGCCGACCGCACCGGCCACATGATTCTGCAGACGCTCTATCAACAGTGCATCAAGAACCGGGTCAACTTCTTCGATGAGTTCCACGTCGTCGATCTCATCCGCGACGGCAACACAATTGGCGGCGTCATCGCCTACGAGATCGCCACCGGCGAGCTCCACGTCTTCCGCAGCAAGGCCGTCCACTTCGCCACCGGCGGCTGGGGCCGTTGCTGGGAAGTAACGTCCAATGCTCATTCGCTGACCGGTGACGGCACGGCCATTTGCCTGCGTAACGATGTCCCGCTGCAGGACATGGAGTTCTTCCAGTTCCACCCCACCGGCATCTACAAGTTGGGCATTCTCATCACCGAGGGCGTCCGCGGCGAGGGCGGCATTCTGCTCAACGGCCAGGGGGAGCGGTTCATGGAGCGATACGCGCCGTCGATCAAAGACCTGGCCAGCCGCGACGTTGTCAGCCGAGCGATCTTCATGGAGATCCAGGCCGGTCGAGGCATCAACGGCGAGAATTACGTCCACCTCGACGTGCGGCCCGAGACGGTCAACAAGTACAACGAGATGGCCGGCGATCCCAAGCGTATCGATCGCGCCTACATCGAGTCGAAGCTGCCCGACATCGCCGACTTCACCCGCACCTACCTCGGCATCGACCCCGTTGAGGAGCCGATGCCCATCCAGCCGACGGCCCACTACGCCATGGGCGGCATTCCCACCGACATCGACGGCCGCGTGCTCATCGGCGCGGAGAAGCGCGTGCTCAACGGACTATACGCCGCCGGCGAGTGCGCCTGCGTCTCCGTCCACGGCGCCAACCGGCTGGGCACGAACTCGCTGGTTGACCTGATTGTGTTCGGCCGCCGCTCCGGTCGCCACATCGCCGAGTACGTCCAGCAGGCGGAGCTGATGACCCTGCCCACCGGCACCGGCGAGCGCATCCAGGGCGAACTGCAGCGCATCCGCACCGGCACGGGCGGCATGAAGACATATGAGCTGCGCCGCCGGATGCAGCAGACGATGACGGCCAACGTCGGCGTCTTCCGCACCGACGAGCTCATGGGCCAGGCCATTGAGGAACTGCGCGAAATCCGCCACGATTATGAAACGAAGGTCCAGATCGACGACAAGGGCCATCGGTACAACACCGACTTGTTGGAAGCGTGGGAGCTGGGCTGCCTGCTGGAACTGGCCGAGGTGACCGCCGTCGCCGCGCGCGCCCGCCAGGAAAGCCGGGGCGGCCACGCCCGCGAGGATTACCCCGAGCGGAACGACGAGGAATGGCTCAAGCACTCGCTTTGCAAACGCGAGGATGACGGCAGTTATTCGCTCGATTATAAGCCGGTCGTGATTGGGCGTTACCAGCCCATGAAACGAGTCTATTAAGAGGTCAAGACGATGCAAGCTACATTAAGAATCCGACGCTATAACCCGGAAAATGACAAGAAGCCCTGGTGGGGGGAGTACACCCTGGATAACGTGCATCGTACTGACACGGTTCTGGACCTGCTCCACCGTGTGAAGTGGGAGCAGGACGGCACGCTGGCGTTGCGGCGCTCCTGTGCCCACGGCGTCTGCGGTTCCGACGCGATGCGCATCAACGGCGCCAACATGTTGGCCTGCAAAGCCCTCGTCAGCCGTCTGGGCGGCAAGGGGGAGACGATCAAGATTCAAATCGAGCCGATTCTGGGGCTGCAGGTGGAGAAGGACCTTATCGTCGACATGGAGCCGTTTTTCGATCATTACCGCTCGATGATGCCGTTCTTCATTAACGATCAGCCCGTACCGGAAGACGGCCGCGAGCGGCTGCAATCCCCCGAAGATCGCGCCCGATTCGATGACACCACCAAGTGCATCCTCTGCGCTGCCTGCACTTCGGCATGCCCCGCGTTCTGGGCCGACGACCGCTACATCGGCCCGGCGGCCATCGTCCAGGCCCACCGATTCGTGTTCGACTCCCGCGACGAGGGGATGAACGAGCGGCTCGAGGTGCTGGCCGACACCTTCGGCGTGTGGAAGTGCCGCACCATCTTCAACTGCACCAACGCCTGCCCGCGCGAGATCCAGGTGACCGAGGCGATCGCCGAGGTCAAAATGGCGATCACGTCCGGCAAGGTCTAGACATTCGTCGCAGCGGCTTTAGCCGGCTTTAAAAGAAAAGCGCTAAATCGCTTACTGCAAACAGAGAGGCGTACCTTCATCGGTTCGCCTCT
Source organism: uncultured Ardenticatenaceae bacterium (assembly GCA_964398825.1). Lineage (GTDB taxonomy): Bacteria > Chloroflexota > Anaerolineae > Promineifilales > Promineifilaceae > Promineifilum. The sequence goes on along the minus strand of CAYNOL010000045.1, from coordinate 13,997 downwards.
TTTATTCTGAGCTCGTAGTAGAGACTTTACTCGCCTCTTCGCTTGGGTCCGGCCGCCCCGCTCACTGCCCCGGCCAAACCTCGTTCTCAATCACCAACCCATCCGGCACCGGCCGGCACTTGCCGTTGGGATTGCGAAACACCACATCCCCTCGCGCAACAATGCCGCGCCCGAATTCGAACTCCCCTTCTACCCGGAAACGATCGCATGCCCGCAACGACGGCGAGCCGGCCGGGAAGTGGCGGTCGAGATCATTGACGAAACGATAATGGTCGCTGACCAGCTCGACGGTCGGGGGCGACCCTTGTCGTTCGGCCGCCAGCACCACGCGGTAGTCCGGTGTCAACGTGTAGGCGTCGGAGCGCACCACCAGCAGATCGTCCGTCTTCTTGACCGGCGCAAAGCGCGCGCGCGGCACGCGGATCGCCTCGGCCCCGTCGAACACGGCGATCGCCGAGCCCATGGCCGTCTCCAGTTGATAGACCGGCGGCGTGGTCGGGTCGCGCGGGTCAAGTGTCTTGCGGTTGCGGATCATCGGCAGGCCCAGCCGGTAGTTCCGATCGACAAGCACTCGCTGCAGCGTCGGCAGATGGAGCCACAGGTTGTTGGTGTTGAAATATTTGTGGCGCTCGACGTCCTGGAAGCGAGGCAGATCTTCCTCGGGACATTGGGCGATCTCGCGCAGGATGAGCTGGCCGTCGGTCTGGCGCGCCAGATGACCCCCCTTGCGATCGGCCAGGGTGCGGTCGGCCACTTCCATGAGGAACGGTAGCCCCCGCTCGGCCATGTAGCCCAGGATGCTCAAATCGAGCACCGCGCCCAAGTTATCGGCATTGGACACAAACGCGTACTCATACCCCGTCGCCAGCAGCCGCGCCAGCATCCCACTCGTCTCCAGCGCCACATACAGGTCGCCATGTCCCGGCGGGCACCACTCCAGCTCCCGGTCGTGCTCACAGCAGGCAGGCGACAGATCGGCCGCGCTGACCTTCGGCTGCTTGTGCTGCAAAAAGCTGAGCGGCAATTGCGTATGCAGCGCGGGGTAGCGCTCCAGCACTTGCAATGACGCCTCATCGGTAGCGAAGCTGTTCATCAGCACCAATGGCGCGCCGATCACTTCCGCCTGATGGGCGATGATGTCGAGGAAGGAGAGCCCGTCCTTGACAACAAGCAGCGACTTGGGGCCGGTCAGCCCCATGCCCGTGCCCAGCCCACCGTTGAGCTTGATGATCACCGTCTGGCCCACGGCCGCGCGGCCGGCCTCGGCCAGCGAAGCGGGCAACGCCTCGGCGTCGGCGAGCTCGCCGACCGGGACGATGCTCTCTTCGGCGATCATGCCGTCGTCCCCCGCGACGAGCTTTTCGTAGTAATGGGCGAAGTTATCGATAAAGATATCGGGCAGGTTTTCGGCAAGCATCCGTTCGGCAAATGGGCCAAACTGGGCCGAGAATTGAGTCATAGCGATTCCATAGAAGAAGGACCCCGCAGGCCCTTCCATGATTTTAGTTTTAATTGAAACAGTTCAACCGTATTATACCCGCCGTTGCTTATTAAGCGTCTTAAGAGAGATAGACTATCCCCGACGGCCGGGGCGCAACAGCAACAAACCAGCCAACCCAAAGCCCGCCAGGACGAGCACCAACCACATCGCAACCTCAGCCAGCGCCCTCGCCCCCTGGTTGCTGTTGTTAGCGCGCAGCCAGGCGCTCTCCAATTGCCCAGGTGTCAGTTGAGTGGCCTTGCGCAACGCAGCGGAGCACTCTGCCCCGGCCGCGAACTCCGTCACCAGCGTGCGAACGGCTTCTTCGCCGTAGTTATCGACGATATAGGCGACGAGAGACTCACTTTGGGCCAGCGCCAAATCATTATCCACGGGGGCTCCGTCGCACAACTCGGCCACCGGGATCGTCCCGTCGGCCGAGATCGCGGCGCGTAGCGTGTCTTCCAGCAGTCGGTCCGTCTGCCCGCGCACCTGCCCGGCCAAGCCACGCGCGAGCCAGGGGGGCAGGTTGTGGGCTCGCTGGTTGAGCAATTGAAAAAGCAGCAAATCCACCAACCCCCGGGACAGGCCGGAGCGCAGCTCTGCCTCGGCCGTCTCCGGGTTGACGACGGTCGCCAGCACGACCCCCAGATCGGGATAGGTCTGCCCCGGCTCGAACTCCCGCCCTGCCAGCCGCAGCGCCGCGCCCAGATCCGACGTCGAGGGGTAAATATAGACGTCGAACGGGATGATGTGGGCAATCGGGATGAGGCGGCCGATCTGCGGCACCATTTCGAAGATGATCTCGCGCGCCTGTTCCCCCAGCGTGCCGCTGTCGCCCGTCCACAGGATGCGTAAATTACCCCCGCCTGTCTCGTCCGTCACCACCACCTGCCGCCACGAAAACTGATCGTCAACGTAGCTGATTACCTGTTCCGGCACGCGCACTGGAGTCCCCTCATCTCCCGACAACTCCCACCAGTAGGTGATCGCGCCGAATGGGGGCAAACGGGTCTGTGACAGATCGAGCGCGTAGGAGACCTCGATCGGCTGCTCTTCGGGCTCGACGGGCATCTCAACGGCGAACGAATCCGGCGACGCGCCCAGCCGGATGAACAATGTGACCGTGTCAACAGTACCGATGTTGGCCGCTGTCAGGTGAAAGTTCATCGACTGACCGTAGACATAGTCGGCCGACGAGCGCAACTCCACCTGCCCCTCTTGCGCTGCCAGCCCGACGGCCGCCGCCAGCCAGGCGAGGCAGGCGAGCAGCAAGGCGGACAACAGACGGTGGGGCAATTTGGCGCTCATAATCCCAGAAGGGTGATTGTGGCCGCAATCGTGAACGGGCTAAGCAGTGTTGAGAGAACTACTATACGCGCCACGGTACCCGTCGGCAAACCGAACTCCGTAGCCAGGATGAGATTAATGACGGCCGTGGGCATGGCGGACTCGATGATCATCGCGCTGCGCCCCGCCCCCTGCAGCCCCAACAGCGCGGCCAACCCCAGCCCGACGAGCGGCCCGATGAGCAGCCGCAGCCCCACAGCCGGCCAGACGTATCGGCTGCTGTCCTCGGGGCGCATGCCGGCGATTTGCATGCCCAGCACCAGCAGCATCACCGGGATCGCCCCGTTGCCGGTGACCTCGATGCCGCTCATGATCGGCTTGGGGATGGTCAGGTTGAAGCCATAGACGATCATCGCCAATATGGCCGCGTAGACGGCCGGCAGCCGGCTCATACGTCGCAGCGCCTCACGCCAGCTGATCCTGCCCATTGAGGCGATGAGCACGCCGACGGTGTAGACCATGACCGTACTGGTAGTGTAGTAGACGACGCCGCGCGACAGGCCGTCGTCACCGTAGCGCAAGTGCAGCAGCGTCAGGCCATAGTTACCGCCGTTGACGAACATGGTGACGATGAGCAACGTCGCCGTGTCGGTGCGCTCCAGTCGCAACAGCCATGCCACGGCCAGGGCGAGTATCCCCATGCCCAGGATGTTCAACGCCGAGAAACTGACCAGTTCGGCCAGCTCCCCGGCGGGTAGTTTTGAGTTAGCGAGAGAGGAAAAGACGAGGGCCGGGCTAAGGACGTTGAATACGACGCTCGACAGCGTGCCCGGGTCCAGACTATACCGACGCTGCAAAAAGTAGCCGAACGACGCTACCAGCAGTATCGGCAGAATATTCTGGGTTAGAACGTAGAGGAAGATGTTCAATTGAGGCGCAGATCATCGGGGATTTCGTCATCATCGTCGAAGATGTCGTCATCGTCATCTTCCTCGCTAGGAAAGGACAGCATATCGAAACTGCTGTCCGACCACTCCATCTCCTCAAGCACCTCATCAATGGCGTCCTGATACTCCTCGAACTCCGGATCCTCGGCCAGACGGGTGAACATCTCGAAGGCGCGATCCCCGCCGATCATCCCCAGCGCGTAAATCGCGGCCACGACAACCTCGGGGTAGTCATCCATCAGCAACTGCTCCAGCTCGTCTATCATCCGCTTGTCGCCGATCATGCCTACCGCGCGGGCGGCCTCAGCGCGGATGTCGGGCGAATTGCTGCTCAGCTCATGCTCCAGGATCTCCAGCCAGCGATCATCGGCGCTGTTGCCCATGGCAAACAGGGCGCTCAGTTGCAGTTGTTCGTTGCCGATCTCATACGCCTCTTCGATGATATCGGCGATACGCGGATCGGGAGCGGGTGAAACAGCCTCAAGGGCCGCCCGCTTGATCTCCAGCGTAGCCGTCGGCCGCGCGTACTCCGTCAGCAACACCTCGACGATCTGCGGCGTCCGGCTGTTCTCGATCTGCCCCCACTCTGCCAGCAGCAGGAAATGGGCCAGCGCCCGCGCCGCCGCCGCGCGCACGTCGTTGCTCGGGTCTCCCTGCAGCATCGATAAAATCGGCGCTACCAGTCCCGTGTCCTCCGCGTCCCACATGCCGTCCAGAGCCGCCACGCGCACCGATGCCGACTCATCCTCGAACAGAAACAAGAAGACGGGGGCAAAATCGACGCTGTAATTATCCTCAGATATATCGGCCATATGGCGAGCGATAGTTACGCGACGGTCTTCGCTCAGCGACGGCCAACCGCGCTTGAACGCCCCGAAATCGTCGTCGCTCATATCCGAAAGGCGGTAGAGGAGGGAGAGCGGCGTCTCCTCGCTCGTAAATATCGCCTCCAGCACCGAGGCGAACGGCTGCTCGTTTTGTTTATTCATGCTCAATTCTCTGCTTTAGAACGGAATAATGGGGTTGTAGATATCCTGGAAGATCAACACAGCCATAAGACCCAGCAACACCAGCATCCCGATAACGTGAACCATGCCCTCGCGCTCGGGCTCGATGCGACGGCCGCGAACGGCCTCGATGAGGACAAACAAAATCCGGCCACCGTCGAGCGCGGGTATGGGTAACATATTGGTCAAACCCAACGCCACGCTGATAAAGGACGCCATCGCCAGCAGCGGGTACAGCGTGCGCTGCGAGGCCGACGTCTCGGCCGCCTCGCCGGCGATCTGGCTGATGCCGACGATACTCACCGGCCGAGCCTCGCGCGCAGTGATCTCACCGCTCATCAACATGGACGGCAGCCGCACATAGAGCGAGATGTACTCCCACATGAAGGAGAGCGACCCCCGAATGGCCTCAATCGGCCCACGCTGGATTTCCGGCCCCGGGCCCAGGCCGATGCCCATAGCCCCCTCCGTCTCGGGGTCATACTCCCCCGGGCGGCGCGGCGTCACGGAGAGCCGCTCTTCCTGCCCGTCGCGCAGCACCAACACGTCGATGCTCGTGCCGGCTCGCTCGCTGATGGTGTTGATCAATGTCGTGGTGTTCATCACCATGCGATCCTCGACTTCGAGGATGACGTCGCCCGCCTGGAAGCCGCCGACGGCCGCCGGGGAGCCGGGCACCACGCCCGTCACCTGCACCGCGGGCGCGCCCAACATAAGGGCCAGCCAGAAGAACAGGATGGCGGTGATGAAGTTCATCCCCGAGCCGGCGGCCAGCACGAACAGACGCGCTCGCTTCGAGGCCGACGCCAAACCACCGGGAACGTCGGGGTTGTCCTCGCCCGCGGGCCGCACGAAGCCGCCGACGGGGATCCAGTTCAGGGTATAGACCGTACCGCCTCGCTCGAACAGCTTGACCGCGCGCGGCGGCAGCCCAAAGCCGAACTCCTCAACGCGAATGCCGCTCAGTTTGGCGGCCCAGAAGTGACCGAATTCATGAATGATGACGATGGGGGTCAGGATGATCAGAAATCCGCCGATGGCCCACAAGATGTTTGGACTTATCATAATATTGGTTCCAGGTGCCGGCTCGCGTCTCGATCAACGCAGCAAGCCTATTCAAGATTATATGACTACCTGACGACGAACCGCAAGGGACGGTTCCTCGATCTAACTCCTCTCTAACACGCTTGGATAAATTTCACACCCGTTAGCTTGACAAGCCCATTACCTGCGGCTATCCTGTTTCCAACAATCGAATAACTTGGGTGGCCGCCGCTCCGGACAGGCTGCCCAAGGGGCTAGATAGCGCATGGCCCGCCCCAGCCAACCGAGGCCGGCGGGTGACGAGGTGGAGGTTCCTCGCGGCGACGCGAGGTTAAGACGGTCGAACGCCGTCGAAAATCGACAGATCAGCGGATGCCTCCCAGGGCCGATCACGCTCTGAGCTTTTGCCCCTTCAACTGAGCCGCGCGTTAAACCGGCCGAGCAATCGGCCGACAACCCGCCCGGCACGTGATCAACGAACACCACCAATCGAAGGGGCGTCCCCGCGCATCAAAAATTCCAACGGGAACGCCTTCAGCGGCATGAACCATGGCCGCCGGTCGGACGCTGCGCCCTCACCGAGGGAGCCGTCCACCCGGAGCGCCGGCACCTTGGCTTTTGCCAACCTCACGGAGGTTTGATATGTGCGGTATTGTTGGCTACATCGGGCCGCGACAGGCTCCCACCATCGTTCTGGAAGGATTGCGTCGTCTTGAGTATCGCGGCTACGACTCGGCCGGAGTGGCCTCCATCAACGGCCACGGCCGGATCGACATCCGCCGCGACGTCGGCAAGCTGTCCAATCTCGAATCGCTGCTCTACCACTCGCCGATTGAGGGCCACATGGCCATCGGCCACACCCGCTGGGCCACCCACGGCTCCCCCACCCAACGCAACGCCCACCCCCACCTGGGGATGCATGGCCGCGTCGTCCTCGTCCACAACGGCATCGTCGAGAACTTCAAGGAATTGCGCGACGAGCTGGCGGCCGAGGGAGTAACGTTCCAATCGGACACCGACACCGAGGTCATCGTCCAGCTCGTCGAGCGGTACATGGCCGGCGGCATGTCGCTCGACGAGGCCGCCCGCCGCAGCCTTTCCCACCTGGAAGGGTCCAGCGCCATTGTTCTGATGAGCATCGATCAGCCGGACCGCCTCGTCTGCGCCCGTCTCGGCAACGCCGGCGGCATCACCGTAGGCATCGGCGACGGCGAGATGTTCATCGCGTCCGACATCCCGGCCATCCTGGAACACACCCGCCGAATGGTCTTCCTCGACAGCCGGCAAATGGCCGTCGTCACGGCCGGGGGCTACAAGGTCACTGATCTGCAAGGCAATCCCGTCACGCCCGACGTCCAGACCATCGCCTGGGACCCGGTCAGCGCGGTGAAGGGCGAGTACAAGCACTTCATGCAGAAGGAGATCTTCGATCAGCCACGCGCCATCATCGACACACTTGGCGGCCGTATCGACTTCGAGACAGGCGCGGTCGACCTGCCGGAGATGAATCTGACGCCGGAGCTCATCGACCGCATCGACAAGCTGTTCATCGTCGCCTGCGGCACCAGCTACTACGCCGGGCTGGTGGGCAAGTTCATGATCGAGACGTTGGCCCGCCTGCCGGTGGAGGTGGAGTACGCGTCCGAGTTCCGCTACTACAACCCGATCATCGACGAGCGCAAGGCGGTACTGTGCATCACCCAGAGCGGCGAGACGGCCGACACGCTGGCCGCGGCCGAGCACGCCCGCGCCAAGGGGGCGACGCTGTGGTCGATCGTCAACGCCATCGGCAGCCAGTCGATGCGCCTGGCCGACGGCGCCATACCGATGCACGCCGGGCCGGAGATCGGCGTCGCCAGCACCAAGGCGTTCACGGCGTCGCTCGTCGACCTCTTCCTGCTGGCGTGCGCCCTCGGCCGCGCCCGCGGCACCATCGAGCCGGGCCGCCTGCGCCGGCTGGCCGAGGACGTCAGCCGCCTGCCGGGGCTCGTGGGCCAGGTGCTGGAACGGGACGAGGAGTACCAGGCGCTGGCCGAGAAGTTCCACAAGGCCGAAAACTTCCTCTTCCTCGGCCGGGGCATCAACTACCCCATCGCTCTGGAAGGGGCGCTGAAGCTGAAGGAGATCAGCTACATCCACGCCGAGGGCTACCCGGCCGGCGAGCTGAAGCACGGCCCCATCGCCCTCATCGACGAGAGCATGCCCGTGCTGGCCATCGTGACCAAAGATGATCTGTACGAGAAAATGGTCAGCCAGGTGCAGCAGGCCAAGGCGCGCGGCGGCATCGTCATCGCCCTGGCGACGGAAGGGGACGAGCTGATCCGGCAAGAGGCGGATCACGTCATCTACGTGCCCGAGACGCCGCCGCTGCTGGCGCCCATCGTCAACGTCGTGCCGCTGCAACTGCTCAGCTACCACATCGCTGTCCGCCGCGGCGCCGACGTAGACCAACCGCGCAACCTGGCCAAGAGCGTGACCGTCGAGTAAAAAGAAGAATTAAACACGGATAGGACACGGATTGACACGGATTTACGCTGTTTTTCTCTAATCACCTTAAATCCACGCTAATCCGTGTCATCCGCGTTCTATTCTTAACTCGTCGCTCGTAATTCGTAATTCTCCCCCGTCCGTCTATAATGGCGTTCAACCCCCAACGTCACATAGCGGAGCGAGCATGACCAGCTTTGAAGGCAAGAAAGTATTGATCACCGGCAGCGCCAGCGGCATCGGCCGCCTGATGGCCCAGCGCGCGGCCGCGCGCGGCGCAAAAGTCATCTTGTGGGATATAGACCTCGCCGGTCTGGAATCTCTCAGCCAGCAAATCGAGCAGTGGGGCTACCGCCCCGCCGCCCACTACCGCTGCGACATCAGCAACCCGGACGAGATCCGCGACGTCGCCGCCCGCGTTCTGGACGAGCACGGCGCTGTCGACATCGTGATCAACAACGCCGGCATCGTCTCCGGCAAGCCGCTGCTGGAGCTGACCGACGAGGCCATCGTCAGGACGTTCGACGTCAACACCCTGTCGCTGTTCCGAATCACCCGCGCCTTCCTGCCGGCCATGCTGGCCCAGAAGTCGGGCCACATCGTCACCATCGCCTCGGCCGGTGGCCTCATCGGCGTGCCCAAGATGACCGATTACAGCGCCAGCAAGTTCGCGGCCATCGGCTTCGACGACTCGCTGCGCGTCGAACTGAAGCGCATGGGGCACAAATACATCCGCACCACCGTCGTCTGCCCCTACTACATCAACACGGGTATGTTCCAGGGGGTGAAGACGCGCTTCCCGTGGCTGCTGCCCATCATGGAACCGGATGAGGCCGTGGACAAGATCATCAACGCCATCGAGAAGAACAAGCAGCGCCTCGTCATGCCCCCGTTCGCTCTCGTCACCTATCCCGGCCGGATTCTGCCGCTGCCCCTCTTCGACAAGATCGCCGAGTTCGTCGGCATCAACAAATCCATGGACGACTTCGTCGGCCGCCGGCAATAAGCCCCATCCAACGAGGAGCGCTCCGCTTGAATCCGGTCACCGATAGCCTGGTCTTGTACAAAGGTCACCCGGCCGTCGTGCGCCAGGTGGCCGACAAGAAGCTGACCATCGCCCTGCCCGACGGCCAGCAGGTCAGCGTGCGGCCGAAGGACGTGGAGTTGCTCCACCCCGGCCCCGTTCCCCACCCGCGCCAACTGCCCACCCCCGAGGGGGACGTGGAGACGGCATGGGAACTGCTCGACGGCCGCGCCACAACGCTGGCCGAACTAGCCGAGCTGGCCTACGGTGACTACACACCGGCCACCGCCTGGGCCGCCTGGCAGCTCGTCGACGACGGCGTCTACTTCGCGGGCACGCCGGACGCGATAAAAGTCCACACGCCGGGGCAAGTCGACGCCATTCTGGCCGCTCGTCAGGCGAAGGCCCAGGAAGAACAAGATTGGGAAGCATTCGTCGGCCGCGTCGCCAAGGGGCGCGTCACGCTCGACGACGAGAAGTATCTCACCGACGTCGTGGCGCTGGCGCTGGGGCGGGTCGAGAGCAGCCGCACGCTGCGCCGGCTGGACAGGCAGCAAACGCCCGAGACGGCCCACGAGCTGCTGCTGGGCATCGGCCGCTGGCTCCCGACTGATAACCCGTATCCCGCCCGGCTGGGCGTCACCACCGAACCGCCGCTCTTCGATGTGGGCGCGCTGCCCGACGAGCCGCGCCGCGATCTGACCCACCTGTTGGCGCTGGCCATCGACGACGAAGGCAGCAGCGATCCCGACGACGCCATCAGCCTCGACGGGGAGCGCTTGTGGGTCCATGTGGCCGATGTGGCCGCCATCGTCGCGCCCGACAGCCCGGCCGATATTGAAGCCCGCAACCACGCTGCCAACCTCTACTTGCCCGAGGGGGCGATCCGCATGTTGCCGGACGAACTGACCGATCAGCTGGCGCTCGGCCTGCAACCCGTCTCCCCCGCCCTGTCCATCGCCCTCGCCCCCCGGACCGACGGCGACTTCGAATTGCTGGAGATCACCCCGTCGTGGGTCCGGGTCACACGCACAACCTATGACGCGGCCGAGGGGCAGCTGGACGACGGCCCACTGCCCGAACTGGCCGCCATCGCCGGGCGCAACCGGCAGCGCCGCATCGACGGCGGGGCCATCGAGCTGGATCTGCCTGAGGTAAAGGTCAAAGCCACCGTCGACGGCCGCGTCACCATCCGCCCCTTGCCCCATCTGCGCAGCCGGCAAATCGTCCGCGAGGCGATGCTCATGGCCGGGGAAGCCGTCGGGCGATACGGCGCGGCCCACGACATCCCGCTGGCCTACACCGTCCAGGACCCGCCCTACGACGACCCACTTCCCGAAGGGATCGTGCCCGGCAGCCTGCCCGCCATGTGGGCCCAACGCCGACTGATGCAGCGCAGCCGCCAGACGACCGCGCCGGGGCGTCACTCCGGGCTAGGCCTGGATGTCTACGTGCAGGTCACCAGCCCCCTGCGCCGCTACCTCGACTTGTTGGCCCACCAGCAGATCCGCGCACATCTGCGCGGAGGCCCCGTGCTCGACGCCGCGGCCGTCACGCTACGCATCGGCACGGCCGACGCCATCGCCCGCCCCCTGCGAACGGCCGAACGGCAATCAAACGAGCACTGGACACTCGTCTATCTGATGCAAAATATGGATTGGCAGGGGGAAGGGATCGTCGTCGAAAACAAACCCGGCCGGGATGTGGTACTGCTGCCCGACCTGGAGTGGGAAACCGAACTGTACCACCGCCCCTCACGCCCTCTCGGCAGCACCATGACCCTGACCATCGACACCGTCGATCTCCCCAATCGAACAGCCCGCTTTAAAGTCGCCGATTAAGAATAAAACTCGGAAAGAACAAGTATGAGGCGGATTTAACGGAAAGAATCGATTGAGACCCATATCAATCCGTATTATCCGTCATATCCGTGTCCCTTCCGTGTTTAATTTCCTATCCCTTACCCCGTAATTAATTCATCCGGGAAGAAGTCGACGCGGTTGAGGTAGCGCAACGTAGCCTGGCCGTTGACGATCTCCAGGCGGGTGAGCGACGTGTTGCTCATGCCAAAGCCGATGCCGGTCAGCCCCATGTGCTCGGCCGCAAGGCTGTCACCGGCGTTGAACAAGGCCATCATCAGCGTCTGGAAGAAGCCGATGTGACTGACGACGGCCACGCGATCATCAGTATCGCCGTGGCGGGCCAACAGCTCGGCCCACACCTGCCGGGCGCGCGGCCAGCTTTCGTCCAGCGTCTCCGGGGGTCGGCTCCACCAGCCCGCCTCGCCCAGCGTGTCGGGCACGATGAGGTGGGGGTACTCAGCCGCGAACCACTCCCGCCCCGGCCCTTCCACGCCGCGGTTCTCCCCCGTCTCTTCGTCCTGGTGACGCAGCCCGCCCCGCTCGTGGAACTCCGGCCAGGCCATCAGCGGCAAGCCGGTCGCCTCGGCGATGTAGCTGCCCGTCTGCACCGAGCGGACCATCAGACTGCAATAGAGGTGGGTCAGACCAAAGCCGCGCCGGTCATGGCGTTCGATGAACTCATCCATGTACGGCCGCACCTCGTCGCGAGGGATGTCGCGCGTTGCGGCCAGGAATTGGGCCAAATGCTGCGCCTGGCGGTGGCCCAGGTCGGTAATGGGTGGGTCATGATGGCGGCCAGTGGATGCGCCGGTGCGGTAATACAGCTCGTTGTTGCCCGATTGGGCGTGGCGAATGAGATAGAGGTGCATATTGGAGATCGATTCTACCCCGTTTCCCCGGCCCGGTCAGCCATTCCCATGCGCCGTCGCGCAAAGCCGGTACAATTCCCACCCATATGGAGCGCGCCCGTCACCTCTTTCGTTCATCCGTCTTTGTCATCGCCCTGTTCGCCTTGGGCAAGATCGTGGGTCTGTTCCGGGCCCGGCTGGTGGCCCAGGCGTTCGGCACTACGCCGGAGTTCGACGCCTTCACGGCCGCCAACCAGTTGCCTGAGGTGTTCTTCACGGTCATCGCCGGCGGCTCGCTGGCGGCGGCGTTCATCCCCGTCTATAGCCAATACCTGACCCAGGAGAGCCGCCGCGAGAGCGCCCGGCTGGCCAACACCGTCCTGACGCTGGTCATCCTGCTGCTGGGCGGCATTTCCGCGCTGGGGGCCATCTTCGCCCCGTGGCTGGCAGCCCACGTCCTCGTGCCCGACTTCCCGCCGGCGCAGCAGCAGCTGACGGCCGACATCATGCGCGTCATCCTCATCCAGACGACGATATTCGGCATCGGCGGCGTCCTCAGCAGCATCCTCAACGCCCACCAGCACTTCATCCTGCCCGCGCTGGCCACGCTGGCGCTCGACGTGGGCTACTTCTTCGGCCTCTTCGCCCTCGTCCCCTCGCTGGGCATCATGGGGCTGGCTTGGGGCACGGTCGTCGGCGGCATCGTCTTCGTGCTCATCCAGGTGCCGGGGCTAGTGCGCTACGGCATCCGCTACAAGCCGCAGCTCGACGTGAGGCTGCAAGGCATTCGCGAGCTGGTGCGCCTCATGGGGCCGCGCATCGTGACGCTGGGGGTCATCCAGGTGGCCGATCTCATCGTCATCCGGCTGGCCTCGGGGCTGCCCGTCGGGGCGACGTCGGGCTACTTCTACGCCTACGGGCTGATGCAGTTCCCACAAACGCTATTCGGCACGGCCGTCGCGCTGGTGGTCTTCCCCACGCTGGCCGAGCTGTACAATGCTCGCGACCTCGACGGCCTGCGGCGCACGGCGGCCAATACGCTGGCCATCATCTGGACGCTGACCATCCCCGCGGCCGTGGCCACGGTGCTGCTTGGCCGCCCCATCATCGTCTTCCTCTTCCAGGGAGGCGCGTTCGACGAGCGCTCGACGCAGCTCGTCTACACCATCCTCGTCGTCTTCAGTGTCCGCATCGTCAGCGAATCGACGCTTGAGGTCGTGGCTCGGCTCTTCTATGCCCGCCACAACACGCTGACGCCGATGCTGGCCTATCTGGGCTGGTTCGGGGTGACGGCCGTCGCCTCACTGCTGCTGGTCAATGAGCTGGGCGTCGTCGGTCTGGCGCTGGCGACGACCATCGGCTTCACGCTGTTGGCCGGCATCCTGTTCGAGCTGAACCGGCGCGAGTTGGGTGGCCTCGGTGGGCGGGCGCTGCAGCTCTCCTTCCTGCGCGCCGCGGCCGGGGCGCTGGTCATGGGCGCGGCCATCTGGCTCGTCGGCCGCTTCGTCACCGGCACCCTGCCCTTCCTGGCCACCGGCGCGGCCGTGGGCGGCCTCGTCTATCTGGCCGTGACATGGCTGCTGGGCGGCCGGGAGCTCAGCGCGCTGTGGGGGATGATCCGCTCCAAAGGCACGCCGGCCGAGCCTCCCCTATAAAATCGAACAGTCGTTCAGTTCTGAATATTGGGTATTGACCCACACGAACATCTGTGCTATTCTACTCCTGTTCAGCACGCGCTCTACATCGCCAGAGCGGCGTGAATCGGATTAGTACCCAATAGGAGTAACCCCCATTATGTCCCGCAGTAATGGCAACAATAGTCTCGACGGCCGCCTGGCGACGTTGGACAAGACCATCGATTCCCTGACCAAGCGCTTCGGCGAGGGCACCATCATGCGCCTCGGCGAAGGCCACAACCTCCACATCTCCGTCGTGCCCACCGGCTCCATCTCCCTCGACATCGCGTTGGGCGTGGGCGGCGTGCCCCGCGGCCGCATCGTCGAGATCT
>CAYNOL010000044.1:6084-22099 GCA_964398825.1 uncultured Ardenticatenaceae bacterium | reverse complement strand
CCGGAGATCAACCTGGGCGTCATCCCCGGCGCGGGCGGCACGCAGCGCATGACGCTGGCCGTGGGCAAGGCGGTGGCGATGGAGATGGTGCTCAACGGGCGCTATCTGTCGGCGGCCGAGGCGATGAACTACGGCCTGGTCAACCGCGTCTACCCGGTGGAGGTATACCTGGAGCAGGCCGTCCGGCTGGCCAACGAGATCGCCGCCCGCGCGCCGGTGGCCGTGCGGCTGGGCAAGGAAGCGGTCAACGCCGCGTTCGAGATGCCGCTGCGCGCCGGGCTGGACCATGAGCGGCGGCTGTTCTACCTGCTGTTCGGCACCGAAGACCAGAAAGAGGGCATGGACGCGTTCGTCAACAAGCGTAAGGCGGAGTGGAAGGGTAGATAGCAGAGAAGATTGGCCGTCCGACGGGGGGATTTCGCATAGAACGATAATGGATCGCTCGGAGATGAGTGTATACCAATTTATAACCGGTTTGTTACCTGTAATTCACGCTTAGAGGTAGACACGGGGGCAGCGAGGCGTTATAATGCCTTCATCGTTAGCAGGTTATCATAACTGATCTGCCTTACGATCTTTCTTACGGTCAAACGATTTCGTCCAGACCGTAACAAGCGTAGAGGTAACTTCCAATGATGTGGTTTTTTGTACTACTCGGAGCCTCAGTGATTAGCTCGATTTTCGTCCTGGCGGCGGGGATCCTGTCGTCCCGCGTGAATCGTCAGGAAGACTTGGTGGAGTCCTTCTATAAGGAAGTGCCCGAGCGGGCCGTCTCCACGCAGGCTCAGACCGCCGAGTAAGCCCCGCCGGTTAGCCCGCGCCCTATTCAAAAACGGCAATAACTATTACAGCCGCCCTTCGTGGGCGGCTGTTTGCTTCTACGAGGATCAGGCGGTGGCGAACTGCATCTGGTGGAGCCGGGTGTAGAGGCCGTTGGCGTTCAGCAGCAGCGCGTCGTGGGAGCCTTGTTCGATGATCTCCCCGTGGTCCATGACCAGAATCCAGTCGGCGTTCAGCACAGTGCTCAGCCGGTGGGCGATGACGAAGCTGGTGCGGCCGTGCATCAATCGCTCCAGCGCCTCCTGCACCAGGCTCTCGCTCTCGCTGTCGAGCGACGACGTGGCCTCGTCGAGGATGAGGATGCGCGGGTTCTTCAGGATGGCCCGGGCGATGGCGATGCGCTGCCGCTGGCCGCCGCTCAGCTTCACGCCGTGCTCGCCAACCGTCGTGTCGTAGCCGTTCTCCAGGTCTTCGATGATGAAGCGGTGGGCGTTGGCCGCCTGCGCCGCCGCTTCCACTTCGTCGCGCGTGGCGTCGAGGCGGCCGTAGCGGATATTGTCGTAGACGCTGCCGGAGAAGAGGATTGTCTCCTGGGGCACGATGCCGATCTGCTCGCGCATGCTCTTCAGCGTCACGTCGCGGATGTCGTGGCCGTCGATGGTGATGCGCCCCTCGACGACGTCGTAGAAGCGGGGGATGAGGTTGACCAAGGTGCTCTTGCCCGCGCCGCTCGGCCCCACCAGGGCGATGATCTGCCCCGGCTCGGCGCGGAACGAGACGCCGTTGAGGACGCCGACGGCCTCGGTGTAGCGGAACGAGACGCCGTCGAAGACGACCTCGCCGGCCACGGGCGGCAGGGTGGCGGCGTTGGGCAACTCGACGATGTCCGACGGCTTGTCCAGCAGCTCGAACAGACGTTGCGACGCGCCGATGGCCGCCTGGAACTGGCCGTAGAGATCTGCCATGATGGCGATGGGCGAGGCGATCATGACCGTGTAGATGAGGTAGGCGATGAGATCGCCGGGCGTCAGATTCCCGGCGATGACCTGCGAGCCGCCGTAGTAGAGGATGCCGGTGATGGCGGCCGAGGCGATGAGACCGATGAGCGGCGCCAGCAGGGCGTGGATGCGCGCGCGGTGCATGGCCGCCCGGAAGAGCTCCATAACCTGGTCGGTGAAGCGGCCGATCTCATATGGCTCGCGGGCGAACGACTTGACGATGCGGACGGCGCGGGTCGTCTCCTCGACGCCGCCGGCGACTTCGGCCAGCGCGTCCTGCACGGCCACCGACGCCACGCGGATGCGGTTGCCCAGCTGCACCATGGTCAGGGTGATGACCGGCACGACGAGCAGGATGATGAGCGTCAGCCGCCAGTCGAGCCAGAACAGCAGCACGGCCGCGCCGATGATGGTGATGATCTGCCGCAGCAGTACCACGAGATTGGTGGTGATGGCTTGCTGGAGCAGCGAGACGTCGTTGGTGATGCGCGAGACCAGCTCGCCGGTGCGCCGGTCGGCGTAGAAGCTGAGCGGCAGGGCTTGCAGGTGGGTGAAGGTGTCGATGCGGATGTCGGCCACGGCGTGCTCTCCCGCGTAGGCCAGGGCGATCTGCTGGATGAACGAGAAAAGGGCCTGGAAGAGGAAGACGACGAGCAGACCGGCCGTCACGCGATTGAGGTCAGCGTAAGCTTTTTCAACCAGCACGAAATCGACGAGGTTGCGCACCACCAGCGGCAGCACCAGCCCCAGCAAGGCGCTGATGACCAGCCCGACGACGGCCACCAGCATCCAGCGCCAATAGGGGCGGACGTAGCCGAGCAAGCGGCGGAACGAGGCAATGCCGCCGGGGGTATTCAGGGGAACTTTCAATTCAGGATCGATTCGACGACGGTTACCGACACGGTGCGAACGCATAGGGAATAAGTCTCCCGGTGGATATTGCTGTCACTTCTCTTGTTTTATTATTCCAACGCGCAAGGAGCATAGGGTCAGAAGCCTTGCGACAGACACAGATGATTATCCGGAGATTGTACCTCTGTGCTTCCATTACGAAAGTTAGATTAGGGAGTTTCTCAATCAGGGAATCGCACAAAGTCGGCGCTGAGCGGCTCAGACCTGACAGGTGAGCGCTTTAGCCCTTGGTCAATTCGGAACCTTTGCGCGCCCACCTGTCAGGTTTTTCCCACGAATGAGACCATTGTGAAGCGAACCGACCGGCATTGGCTAAGCGTGTGGAGAAACCGTAAGATCGGGGGTATGATCTGGCGTCGTTTGCGGACTCTCGTTATTTTGATTTTGCTCGCCGCGGCGGGCATCACCCTCATCGTGCCCGAGTGGCCGGCGTTCGGCGACAAGAAGGTGCAGATGCGGGGCATCGTCGGCCGCGAGCAGGAGTTCGACTTCCTGAGCTGGACGGCCGAGACGCTGGGCAACAAGGCCCAGGCGGTGTTCGCCGGAACCCACTACTTCTTGCCCGAGAGCGCCGAGAAGGAGTTTGTGCTGGCCTATCTGGAGCAACTGGGCGAGGTGCTGCGGATCGAGGCCGACATCGAGCGCGCCTTTGCTGACCCGACCAACGTTGACCCCGAGTCGGCGACGGCCGAGTTGCGGATGCGGCGCGATGCCCTGCGCGAGGAGCTGGCCAAGCGCCGCCCGCTGGCCGAGGCGATCGTCCAGCGGCAGGTGGCCGCCGTGCTGGCCGACGAGGGGCTGTCGCTGGGCGGCATGGCCTTCCCGCCGGTGCTGATGACGATGTCGCCTGTGCCCTACATGCTTATCGTCTCCCCGCGCGACGAGATCGCCCAGGTCAGCTCGGCCGCGCTCGTCCCCGGCCTCTCCACCGAAGACAAAGAAGCGCTGGAAGAGCGGGTGCTCAACGAACTGGATCAGTCGGGGCTGGTGGTGCCGATCGGTGGACTGGGCACGTACCCGGCGATGATTCGCGAGACGGCGAACATGAATTGGCTGGCCGAGGTGACGGCCCACGAATGGGCGCATCATTGGCTGTCGTTGCGGCCGCTCGGCGTCCGCTATCTCGACAGCCCGGCCATGCGCACGATCAACGAGACGGTGGCCTCGCAGGTTGATTTGGAGATCGGGCCGAAGGTGATCGAGCGCTTCTACCCCGAACTGGTGCCGCAGCCCGCCCCGGCCGCGCCGCCCGCCGGAGCCGCGCCATCCCAACCCCCCGCCCTCGACTTCTCGGCCGCCATGGCCGAGACGCGAGCCACAGTGGATCGGCTGCTGGCCGACGGGCAGATCGAAGGGGCCGAGAAGTTCATGGAGCAGCGGCGGCAGCTCTTCCTGCAGAACGGCTACAACATCCGCAAGATGAATCAGGCTTACTTCGCCTTCTACGGCGGCTACGCGGCCGTGCCGGGTGGGGCGGCCGGCCAGGACCCCATCGGGCCGCTGCTGCGCGAGCTGCGCGCCGCCAGCCCGTCGCTGCGGCAATACCTGATCGATGTGGGTGGGGTGAGGTCGTTTGAGGATTTGGTGGCGCTGCATGGGGCGCGGGTGGGAGTTGCCGCCACGCCCCAGGGGGAATAAAAAAGGGCGGGTCACAGACCCGCCCTTTTAACCTCGTATCTATTCCTGCTCCGCCAACCACCGCTCCAACTGCATCGCCGCGGCCCCGCCCTGGCCCACCGATGTGGCGATCTGCCGGTAGACCGGGTCCTGGATCTCGCCCGCGGCGTAGACGCCGGTCACGCTGGTGCGCATGAACTCGTCGGTGATGACGTAGCCGTGCTCGTCCATGGCCAGCTGCCCCACCAGGAACTTGCTGTTGGGGTAGTGGCCGATGAAGACGAAGACGCCGTCGACCGGCAACTCGCCCGCTTCGCCCGTCTTCAGGTTGCGCATCTTGACGTTCTGGACGACGCCGTTGCCGTGGATCCCCTCGACGACGGTATCCCAGATGAAATCGATCTTCTCGTTGGCGAAGGCGCGCTTCTGCAGCGTCGGCCCGGCGCGCAGCTCATCGCGCCGGTGGATGATGGTCACCTTGTCGGCGAACTTCGTCAGGAAGATGCTCTCTTCCATGGCGCTGTCGCCGCCGCCGACGACGGCCACGTCCTTGCCGCGGAAGAAGAAGCCGTCGCACGTGCCGCAATAGCTGACGCCCCGGCCGGTGTACTCTACCTCGCCCGGCACGCCCAAATGCTTGGGCGACGCCCCCGCGGTGACGATGACTCCATCAGCCTCGTACGTCTGGCCGTGGGTCTTGACGATGAACGGCGGGCCGTTGCGGAAATCGACCTCGGTCACTTCGTCGTAGACGAGGCGCGCGCCAAAGTGCTCGGCCTGCTTCTGCATCAACTCCACCATTTCCGGGCCGGTGGGGGTGGCTTCGGGGTTGAAGAGGCCGGGGTAGTTTTCCACGTCGGCCGTCAGGGAGATTTGCCCGCCCAGCTGCGTGCCGGTGATGACCACGGGCCGGAGCAGGGCGCGGCCGGTGTAGATGGCGGCCGACAGTCCGGCCGGGCCGGAGCCAATGATAACGACTCGTTCCTTTTGCATACCTTCTCTCGATCTTCCTGGGCGGGGAGAAATAGTCGTCAAAATGACCCGCGCTCCCCGCTTTATCTCAATTCAATCGGCGGCATTTGCCGCCCTATCCTTCTATTCTGACGTCGCCGGACGGGGGAATCTTACCTGAAAAAGGGGGGCCGGACGCGTCCACGAATGGCGCGGCCAGCCGGGGCAGCACCTCGGCCAGGTCGGCGCGGATGACTACGTCGGCCCGGCTGTCCATGTGGGTCTCCATGTAGTTGATGATGATGAGCCGCGCCCCCGTCTGCTGGGCCAGCGCCGGCAGGTCGCCGGCCGGGGCCACTTCGAGCGACGAGCCGGCGACGATGATCAGGTCAGCCAGGCGGGCTTGCGTCTGGGCTGCCTTCAGTGTCTTCATCGGCAGCAGCTCGCCGAACAGGACGACGTTGGGCTTCATGGCGCACCGGCAGCGGCGGCAGCGCGGATAACGGCCGCCGGCCATGAACTCGTCCAGTCGCGGCCCGGCCGGTTCGGTGTGGTGGCAGGCGGGGCAGACGATCTCGCGCAGGTGGCCGTGGACTTCGTGCACCGTCCGCGAACCGGCGCGGCCGTGGAGCAAGTCGATGTTTTGGGTGATGACCGCCTTCAGCCGCCCGGCCGCTTCCAGTTGCGCCAGGGAGAGGTGGGCCGGGTTGGGGCGGGCGTCGTTGATGATCTGCAGCAGCGGCCGCAACCAGTCGTAGAAGCGTTGGGGGTGGTGGCGAAAGCCGTAGATGCTGGCTACTTCGAGCATGTCGGCCGCCGTCTCCCACAACCCCGATTTGGGGCTGCGATAGTCGGGGATGCCCGACGGCGTGCTGATGCCCGCGCCGGTCAGGGCCACCACGTGGCGCGCCTCGCGCAGCAGTTCAATGGCCCGGCCGATTGCGGTATCAGTCGTCATACTTTCATTGCTCTTCGTTCGTCTCAGACGGGCGGCCAGGGATAGTGGCGGCCCGCGCCCGGCTGGGGGAAGGTGGGTCGGCTGATGAGGCGGACGAGCCGGCGGCGCAGCGCCTCGATCTCGGACACCGACAGCAGTTGGCCCAGCGCCTTCGTCAGGTCGTTCCCCTCGTCGTCCAGCCGTTCGCGGAACGATTCCAGGTCGGCCTTCATCGTCGCGGGAATGGGCATGCCGGCGAACTCCCAGATGACCGTCCGCAGCTTCGGGTCGGTGTGGAAGCAGATGCCGTGGTCAATCCCCCACAGGCGGCCCGATGCGGCGTCGTTGGCGGGTTGGGTGCCGGTTTCGTCAGCGCCGTCGCCGTCCTCGCCGCTGTTCTGCTGGATGAGCACGTGGCCTGCCTTGCGGTCGGCGTTGTTGATGAGGATGTCGAACAGGGCGATCTGTTGCAGTTGCGGCCGGTAGGTCTCGTCCCCTTCGATCGTGAAGTAGTGGCGCGACGGGTCGTGGTCGATGTAGAGCTGGATCGTCCCCGGGCCGTGTTGGGCGTCGCGCAGCACCGTCGGCGGCACGATATGCCACCCCAACCCGTCGCTGACGACGAAGGCGGCCAACTCGCGCAGGCAGAGCGAGCCTTGCGGAAAGTCCCACAGCGGCCGCTCCCCCCGTTCGGGCTTGTAGACCGCGCCCAGTTCCAGCGTGTCGACGCAGACGCGGACGAGGAAGGCGTAGTTGGAGCTCCACGGCAGCAACCCTTCGATCTCCACCGTGCCGTCCTGCAGCACGCGCAACACGTCGCCCAGGGTCATCTCTTCCGTCATGCGTGATACACCATGCCCGGATCGCCGCGCGACCGGCTAGTGGCGGTGGCCGTTGCGCTGCGGGCAGAAGTGGCCGTCGGGGTCGATGGGGCGGCCGCAATTGCCGCAAATGGGGCGACCCTGCTTCACGACATCGGTGATGTGGTTGATGAGCGCTTGGACTTGAGCGCGCGTCACCCAGAAGCTGACGACGTTGGGCTCTTCCCCTTCTTCCACCATCTCGTAGGCGATGAGGACGATCAGTTCGTCGTTTTCGCTGTACCCCAGGCCCATGTTGCCCACGCGGAAGAGCTCTTCGGCCGGCTCGCGCAGCCGCATGTCGGTCCACACCGGCTCCGAGACCTCGCGCGTCGATGGCGGATGCTTGCGGTTCAGCTCTTCGAGGAACGTCTCCAGGCTATCGCCCAGCAGGATCGCCTGCTCCTTTTCGATGACCAGCGAAATGGTCTGCGTGCCGCGGCTGCCCTGGAGGAAAAAGGTTCGCTGGCCGGGCGCGCCGACAGTGCCAACCGTCAGGTGTGATGCCGGGTTCAAATCAATTTGGTGGGCCATGGATCATTACTCTTCTTCATCGAGCGGCGCGGGGTCGTCCTCGCCGGCCGATTTTTTCTCCGGCGCGGGGGCCGTTTTGTCCTTCTTTTTGCCCTTGCGCTTCTCTTTGGGTGGGGTGGGCGGGCGCAATGGGCCGTCGTCGTTCATGCGCAACACGCGCACGAACCCCTCGGGCTGCAGCGCCAAAACGCTGGCCGAGGCGGGCGCGATGACGATGCGCTGGAAGAGATCAATGTGGACGCCGAGGTAGTGGGCCAGCAGCAGCCGGATGACGTCGGCGTGCGAGACAACCACCACCATCTCCTTTTCGTGGCGGGCGGCGATCTCCTCGATGGCCTGGACGGCGCGGAACTGTACCTCACGCAGTGCCTCCCCTTCGGGGAAGCGGGCGCGGCTGGGAAAGAACTGCACGGCCCGCCACAACGGCTGCTTGGCCAGCTTCTTGATCTTCTTCCCTTCCCACTCGCCGTACTCTACCTCGGCTACTTCGTCGACGGGCAGGATGGCGAGGCGGTGGGCGTCGGCAATGTAGGCGGCCGTCTCCATGCAGCGCGTCACCGGGCTGCTATAGACCGCCTTCACCGGCAGCGCGGCCAGCCGCTCGGCGGCCGCCCGGGCTTGCTGGTGGCCCGCCTCGTTCAAATGAACGCCGGGAATACGCCCCGCCAGCTTGTTTTTCTTGGTCCAATCATTTTCGCCATGCCGCACGAGGATGATGGTTCCCATGCCTGAATGATAGCAGCAGGGGGGAGAAATTACGAGTTACGAGTTACGAGGGGATTAGTGACTGGAGACTGAGAGGCTGGGAGATTGGCCTAATGACCACTGCCACTCTCCCAATCTCTTCTTCCTATGGCCCCGGCGGAACGACGGGTATCTGGCTCTCCGGCGTGGGGGCCACGGGTTGCACGTTCTCCATGCCGGATTGCGGGTCAACGGGCACACCGCCTTCGAGCGACGGGAGCGGGATGACGCCGCCGGCGCCCTGCAGCGCGTCGGGGTCGCTCGGCGTGCCGAAGTCGAACTCAGGCAGCTCGGGGAAGTAGAGGATGGAGTTGCACACCGTCGGCTGGGCGGCCGCCTCTTCGGGCGTCAGATCGCCCATCAGCGAGCTGTATTGCCCCACGCCGAAGTGGGCGGCGATGACGTGGCAGGCGATGGGCGTGGCCCAGGCCGACCCCTCGCCGCCGTTGAAGATGAACACCGCGACGGCGATCTCCGGGTCGTCATAGGGGGCGTAGGCGACGTACCAGGCGTGGGTGGGCAGGATGCGTCGCTGCTCGATGTCCTCAAAGCGACACCAGCCGTGGCTGATGGCGATGTTGTCGCAATACTCGGCCGTGCCCGTCTTGCCCGCCGTCGGGATTCCGGCCGCTTCCAGCGAAGCCCACTCGATGTAGGTCGCGCCGGTGCCGAAGTCGTTCTCGCTGGGGTGCTGGTTCACGTCATACATCCCTTCCTGCACGACGCGGATGTATTCGCGGTCGACGGCCAGCGTGTCGATCACTTCCGGCTGGAAGATGTAGTTGCCGTCGGCGTCGAACTGCACCTGGATCGACGGGTCGTTGAGCGGGTTGCCTTCGGCGTCGGTGATGACCGTCTGGCCGTTGCGGTCCTGGTGGGCGCGGGCGATGATGGCCCCCCTCTCGCCGGTGAAGACGATGTTGCCGTCGGCGTCGGTCATGTGGTGGACGATGCTGGGCCGGTAGAGGAAGCCGCCGTTGGCGATGACGGCCGTCATCTGCGCCTGCTGCAGCGGCGTGGCGGTCATGAAGCCCTGGCCGATGCCCAGGTTGTAGTCGTCGCCGGTAGACCACGGCTCGCCGTGGGTCTGGCGCTTCCAGGCACGAGTGGGCAAATTGCCCTCGGCTTCCAGCGGCAGCTCAATGCCCATGACGCGGCCGTAGCCGAATTGGCGGCCATACACGTCGATGCGGTCGACGGTCAACCCTTCCACGAACTCGCCGTCCTGGTCGAACCCGCCGGTGATCTTATAGAAGTAGACGTCGCAGGAGTGCTTGATGGCCAGCCGCATGTCCATGAGCCCATGGCCGGCCAGGTCCCAGCAGACGAACGGCTGGACGCGGCCCGGGTCGTTGGGCGCGAAACGGTTGGCGATCTCGATGGTGCCGGGGTCGAACAGATAGCGCTGGGGGGAGATGACGCCTTCCTGCATGGCCGCCGCCGCGGGCACGAGCTTAAAGGTCGAGCCGGGCGGGTAGGTGCCGCTGATGGCGTGGTTGACCAGCGGCGTGTACTCATTGCGCGCCAGACCGAGGTAGTAATCGACGGGCACTTCGGTGCTGAAGCGGTTGTTGTCGAAGGTGGGCAGGTTGACCATGGCCAATATCTCGCCCGTCTTGGGATTGAGGGCCACGACGGCCGCCTGCTCGATCTCCGGGTAGGTGCGCTCGCCGGTGATTTCGTCCACGCGCGCCGTCTGCCGGTTGCGCTCCATGAACTGTTCGAGGATGTCGTAGGTGATCATCTGCAGGCGCACGTCGAGCGTCAGGTGCAAGTTCAGCCCCGCTTCCGGTGGGACGGCCTCGCCTATCTGGCGCACCTCGCGGCCCGTCCAGTTGACCTCGATCTCCCGTTCCCCCTTCACACCGGCCAACTCAAACTCCATGTACGACTCCAGCCCCGCCCAGCCCACGCGGTCATCCCGCTCGTATCCATACTCAAGCCAGTTCTGGTTCGGCACAGGGCCCATGTAGCCGATGAGATGGGCAGTGAAGTCGCCGGTGGGGTATTCGCGCAGCGCCTGGGGGATGACGCGCACGCCGGGCAGGAAGATGCTCTCCTGCTCGATGCGGTAGGCAACGGAGATGGGCAGGCCGCTGGTGATGACGGCCGGGACGTATTGGGCGAAGCTGTTCTCCTCGACGATGCCCTCGATGCTGTCGGGCAGCCGGGGCACGACGTTGGCCTCGGCCAGCGTGTCCTCGACGGAGACGCCGTAAATCTGGGCCAGCCGGCTATAGGTGGCGACCAGCTCGGGGTTGGCGCTGGCGATGAGCAGCTCTTGCTTGACGGTGTTGGTGATGGGCACGCCGGTCAACTCCGACAGGCGCTCGTAGACGCCCTGGCGCGCATCCGCATCAGCCGGCAGGAAGGCGGGCGTGATAGTGACGTTGAAACTCGGCTGGTTCACCGCCAGCGGGACGCCACGGCGATCGACGATGACGCCGCGCGGTGGATCGGTGCGCAGGAAAGCGATCTGATTGCCGCGCGCGGCCGCCAGCAGATCGGCGCCCTTGTTCTGCTGGATCCAGTAGACGCGATAGACAAGCAGACTGAGCACCAGGACGATGACGATGCGCATGAGCAGCAGGCGAGCGCCGATGCCGGGGATCCGTTGAATCTCCGGATCGCGCTCCTCGGGTGGTTTCCAACCGATACTAGACATGGTGACGTATTATGGCCCAGTCGAAGGCCGATATCATGCTTTCACTGAGACTCTTAATTCAATCTTTCAACACGGATTTTCACTGATTGAAACGGATTTCACGGATAAATATATGTGTTGTTATCCGTGTCATCTGTGTTGAAAGATTTAAAACTCTACCCGGCGCGGCTTGGTGGCGCGGGCAAAGGCGTTGGCGATGAGGTAGGCCGGGACGATGAGCACGGCGTGGAGCGGCAGCAGCGGCAACAGCTCCAGCAAGCCGGTGGTGGAGATGCCGAAGCCGAAGACGCGCAGGCCGATGGCGTAGATGAGCAGGAAAATCAACGTGCCCACCAGCGACAACAGCATGGCGACGAGCAGGCGGCGCGGCGGCAGCACGTGCCGGATGAGCAACGGCGCGCCCACCCCGGCCATAAACGCCAGCGACGACAACCCCATGGGCGTCACCGAGAACAGGTCGGCGAAGATGCCGGCGACGAAAGCCCACACCAGCCCCTCCTGCAGTCCGCGCTCCAGCCCCCATGCCAGAGTGACGACGAACAGCAGTTGCGGGCTGACCCCGACGATGGGGAAGCGGCTCAGCACGGACGATTGCAGGATGGCCAGCAGCGCCATGATCGGGATGGAGATGTAGATGTATGTGCTCTGTCCCATGTCTCAGGGGGCCTCGCTGAAGATGTCGGTGTTGATCGTGTTGAACTCGGTGACGACGAACACGAGCTCTACGGTGCCGAAATCGACAGCCGGCTGAACGACGGCGCGCTGGAACAGCTCCGCCTCGTTGCGCTCCACCTCGACGACGCGGCCGATGACCAGATTCTCGGGAAATTTACCGCCCAGACCGGACGTGGTCACCAGCTCGCCCACCTGCACCTGATAGCGCAGGTCGATCCAGTCGATGGTGGGCATCAGCCCGCGCCCCGCGCCGCGCAGGATGCCGGTGGCGCGTGTGGAGCCGAGGCGCACGGGGATGGCGCTGGCCGTCTCGGTCAGCAACACCACCTGTGAGGCGTTGTTGGTGACACGATAGACCTGTCCCACCAGGCCGCGCGCCGACTCGACGGGCATGCCGACGCGTACGCCCTGGTCGAAGCCGGCGTCGATGAGCATGCTCTGCAGGACGGGGTTGGTGTCCTGGCCCACAACTTCGGCCGTGATGCGCGTGTACTCCGGCGTCCGGGCCGCGCTCTGGAACAGCTCGCGCAAAATGCGGCTCTCGCCGATCTCGTCCAGCAGCTGCTCGTTCTCCTTGCGTAGTGTGGCGTTCTCCGTCTCCAGCCGTTCGATCTCCGCCAGCGCGGTTTCGAGGTTGCGCGGCCCGGCCACGATGTCGGCCACGGCGTCGGTCTGTTCTGACGTCCAACCCGAGACGTAGGTCAGTGGGTCGCGCAGGAAGCCGAACACGCTGCTGAGCGCGCCGGTGGAGTCGAGGATGGTCAACAGAATGGCCGAGCCGACGAGGACGGCCAGGGTGAGCCAGCGGATTCGCTGTTGTGTTCGCCCCAGGTTCATGAGCGATCAATGGGTCTGCGCGGCCGAGGCCGCCCGGCGGCGGCGACTCTAATGGCGCGTGCTTCCCCGGTGCAGGCCGACGAGGACGCGCTCGTAGTTGTCCAGGTCTTCGAGCACACGGCCCGCGCCGCGCGCGACGCAGGTCATGGCATCTTCGGCCACCCAGACGCGCATCTTCACGGCGTCTTCCAGCCGGTCGGCCAACCCTTGAATCAGCGCGCCGCCACCCGCCAGACAGAGACCGGTCTCGATCAGGTCGGACACCAGCTCCGGCGGCGTTTCGTCCAGCGCGTCGAGGACGGTGTCGACGATGATGTTGATCGACGGCGACATGGCTTCGCGCAATTCGATGCTGCTGATCTCGACCACCTGCGGCAGGCCGGTGATGAGGTTCCGGCCGCGGATGGTCATCGTCTTCTCTTCGGGCAGGGGGAAGGCCGAGCCGATGGCGATCTTGGCCCGCTCGGCCATGCGCTCACCCACCAGAAGGTTGTACTTGTTGCGGATATAGTTGATGATGTCTTCGTCCATTTCGTCGCCGGCCACACGGATGGAGCGGCTGACGACGATGCCGCCCATGGCGAACACGGCCACTTCGGTCGTGCCGCCGCCGATGTCGACGATCATGCTGCCGCGCGACTCGATGATGGGCAGGCCGGAGCCGATGGCGGCGGCCATGGGCTCCTCGATGAGGTATGCCTCGCGCGCCCCGGCCGAGATGGTGGCGTCATAGACGGCGCGCTTTTCCACTTCGGTGACGCCGCTGGGCACGCCGACGACGACGCGCGGCCGCGGGAAGGGCACCAGCATCTGCTCGTGGGCCTTGTCGATGAAGTACTTCAGCATCGCTTCGGTGATCTCGAACTCGGAGATGACGCCGTCGCGCAGCGGCCGGATGGCGACGATGTCGCCCGGCGTGCGGCCGACCATCTCGCGCGCCTCGGCGCCGATGGCCAGCGGCCGGCGCGTGCGCTTGTTGATCGCCACCCACGACGGTTCGTTGATGACGATGCCTTTGTCACGGATAGCAACGAGGGTATTGGCTGTGCCCAGGTCGATGCCGATATCCAGAGAGAAGAATCCTAGCAGCCAGTCAAGAGGTCTGAACAAGGTGGGTTGTCGTCCTTTGTTATTGATTCGTCTTCGACAGGCCGGACGCCGCCGCGAGTGAAGTCGCCCTCCACACCGACACGCTCTGACGCCATACCACAATCCGAGGCGCTTTGCCTATCATTTAACCTATCCATTATAGCATCGATCAGATGAGTGGCACGCGGCGGTATATTCGCTCATATTCGATTTATCGACACGTTTTGCGCTCTTTGTTCGTAGTGCGCCACTTAGTGCGCCACTGAAGTGGGGCAGTTCAAGCGAAGAGAGGAGGGCGGGTCTGTGATCCGCCCCTGCGCCGTGCTGCGCCCGGCAGGGGCAAGTCTGTAACCTGCACTCCCGCCACCCCAACCTGAATCTAATAGAACCCTGCGATAATCCATAGACCACTTGCCGCCCGACACGATGTTAGTATGATAAACACAGGAGAGTAATCATGGCCAGACAGGCATTATTCAGCGGTCTCATTTATGACGAATTGGACAACCCCGTCGCCACCACCACCATCGGCGGCGAGGCGCAATACGTTGTCGACGACGACGGCTTCCTGCGCCACGTCGACGCCGAGTACGTCGACCGGCAGATTCTGGGCGTATTTCTGGAGCAGTTGAGCCAGAACCAGGACATCGCCGTCGAGCAGGCGATGGAGATGATGGGGCAGGACGACATTTTGACCAAGGCGGCGCTCGACGCCTCGCTGCGCAACCTGACGGCCGATCAGATCATCGAGCAAGGCGTCCCGGCCCAGGCCCGCGACATGCTGGGCATGTTCGGCTTTCGCGTCACGATCAATCTCCACGGCGAT
The DNA here is from genome assembly GCA_964398825.1 of uncultured Ardenticatenaceae bacterium. Lineage (GTDB taxonomy): Bacteria > Chloroflexota > Anaerolineae > Promineifilales > Promineifilaceae > Promineifilum. The sequence continues at coordinate 7,674 of CAYNOL010000044.1, read as the reverse complement.
GTCGTCCGCATCGACCAGCCAGCCGCGCCGGAAGGGGGGGATGAGTAGGGTCGGAGTAGTGAGTGGCCACTGTTCAGTAAGTCAGTAGGTCAGCAGGGCTGTTGGAAACCGGGTATAGCGAACCGCTGGAAAAAACTCGGCTTCGGATGTCAATACGCTCCCTTGCGGGAGAGCAGATGGGGGATCGTCTGCAGCAGGATGCGGACGTCGAGGCCCACCGTCCAGTTTTCAATGTAGTAGATGTCGAGCAGGCATAGCTCGTCGAACGACAGGTCTGAGCGGCCGCTGACCTGCCACAGGCCGGTCATGCCGCCGACGACGGCCAGCCGCTGGTGGTGCCACGCCTGGTAGTGGGCTACCTCTTCGGGCAGCGGCGGCCGCGGCCCCACCAGGCTCATCTCTCCCCGCAGCACGTTGTACACCTGCGGCAGCTCGTCGAGGCTCAGGCGCCGGATGAGCCGCCCGGTGCGCGTCTGGCGCGGGTCGTCCTTGATCTTGAACAGCGGCCCGTCGGCCTCGTTCAACTCCCGCAGCGACTCCTTCTGATCGTCGGCGTCGGCCACCATGGAGCGGAACTTGTACATCTTGAACACTCGCCCGTCGCGGCCGACGCGGGGGGACGTGTAGAACACCGGCCCCGGCGAGTCGAGCTTGACGGCCACGGCCACGAAGGCCATGACCAGCAGCGTCGGCACGGCCAAAACTGTGATGACCACCAGATCGAGCGCCCGCTTCAGCGCCTGCCCGGCCCGGCTGATGTGGCCGAAGGCGGCGATGTCGCGCATACCCAGCACCGGCATCCCGGCCATGTTGGAGAACTCCACCCGGTTGAGGCTCAGTTGCAGCAGGTCGGGCACGACCAGCGCCCGGACGTTGTGTTGTTGGCAGAGTTGCAGAATGGTCAGCAGCTCCGCCTGCATCGTGCCGGGCAGGGCGACGAAAACGGTGTTCAGCGGCTTGTCGGCTCGCAGCACCGTCTCCAGCATCCGCAAGTCGCCCAGGCGCGGGATGCGGCCGAGGCCGACGTTGTCTTCGTCCCCACCCGTGTCCAGATAGCCGAGCACGCCGAAGCCCAAGTCGGGCCGGGCCAGCAGCGTGCGGATGACGCTGCGCCCCGTCTCCCCCACGCCGACGACCACCGCGCGGTCGACTCCGATGCCGCGCCGGTAGAGCATCGACAGGATGACGCGGCGCAACAGTCGGGCGAGGCTGATGAACAGCACGATGAACAGCAGCGCCCAGAACAGCAGCAGGCGCGAGAACGGGGACGGCTGGAAGAAGAAGGTCACGGCCATCATCAGCATGATGCCCGCGGCCGTGGCGGTGACGATGCGCGCCACCTCGTCGAGCCAAAGCTCGCCGCGCCGCCGCCGCCACACACCCGTATAGCGGAAGGTGAGCGCCAGCAGAACGGTCAGGACGAGTTGCTGGTCCCAATACGCCTGGTAGGGGACGAGATAGGTCACCGACAGGAACCATTGCCCCACGTAGCGCGCGATGTAGGCGGTGACGAAGGCCAGATTGATGAGGATGAGGTCGGTGACGATGGTCACCCAGTGGACGACGCGGTGGTTCATGGGGCGCTCCGCG
>CAYNOL010000044.1:0-5984 GCA_964398825.1 uncultured Ardenticatenaceae bacterium | reverse complement strand
ACGGGCACGCCGCAGGCCAACGCCTCGACAATAGGCATGCCGAACCCCTCGTAGCGCGACGGGAAGGCGAGAACGGCCGCGGCGTTGTACCACAGCGGCATCTCGTCGTCGTCGACATACCCCGCGAACCGTACCCGCTCGGCCAGCCCCAGCGCGTTGACCCGCTGGAAAATGGCGTCGTACTCCCACCCCTTGCCCCCCACCAGCACCAGCGCCACCTCGGGCCGATTCAGGCGGGCCAGGGCTTCGACGAGGGTGGGCAGGTTCTTGCGCGGCTGCAGCGTGCCCACGTGGAGGATGAAGGTGTCGGGCAGCCCGGCGCGCCGGCGGAAGGCGGCCACGTCGTCGGGCGGCAGCGGCCGGTAGGCGTCGCCGACGCCGGGCACAACGACGTCGATCCGCTCCGGCTCCACGCCGTAGATGCGCTCCAGGTCGCGGCGGCCCGATTCGGAGATGGCGATGAGGCGGGCGGCGTGGCGGCAGGAGTAGGCGGTCTCGGCCATCAGGTAGCGGCGCTGGGCGGCCGGAAAGCTCTCCGGCGTGGTGATGAAGCTCAGGTCATAGATGGTGACCACCACGGGGCAAGGGGCCAGCCGCGGGGTGGCGAAGGCCATACTGTGCATCAGGGTCAGGCCGTCGCGCCGCGCTCGTGCGGGCCAGACGGCCTGCTCCCAGGCGATGCGCGCCGTCCGATTGGCCGTCGGCAGCCGCGCTCCCACCCGGCGCATGTCGGCCCGGCCGTCCCAGCCGTCGTCCAGTTGCGTGTAAATGGTGTAGTTGAGCCCCTCATCGGCCGGCAGGTGGCGCAGCACCTGGTAGATGTACTGGTGGATGCCCGCGCGACGATACCCTGCCTCGGCCGAGAGGAGGTGGGCGTTGATGCCGACATGGATAGTGCGTTGGCCCGACAGCCCCGTCGCGCCCGGGCGACGGCCCCTGATAATTGGTGACATATGCCGCAAATATTCCCACCATTATACGATCAACGCCCTTTTCGGCATCTTGGCCCTTTTCGGCATCTTCCTGGTACGGGCGGGTCTGTGACTCGTCCTCTGCGCCCGTTATGCACACCCTCGAAGAGGGCAGGTTGCAAACCTGCCCTTACGTGACACAGCGGATTATTGCGAATCCTGGCATCTTGCCCTGCGTGAGGCTGTATGATAGACTGCATTATGTTTACAAGCCCGGGCCGGCCCCCGCGACGGTTTCGGGAGGAAGGAGCTCCGCCGGCGCGCCGGTACGCGGGTTCCGCGCCAACGCCCGACGGCCGCGTCGGACCGGTGGCGCTCAGTCGAAACGCATGAGGAGGCTGCGCGTGAAACGCACAACACTCGTTGGTATTATTTTGTTGCTCGCCCTGTTCGCTCTGGTCGCCTGCGAGAGGCCCGCGCCCGGAAGCCAGACAGCTCCGCCGACGGCTACCACCGGCGCGCCGCTGCCCGCGGTGACGCTGCCGCCGCTGGGGGCCAGCCCCACGCCCGCCTTCGTCGCGACGCCAGAGCTGGTTCTGCCGCTCGTCAGCCCCACACCGGGGGGCGAGGTCGCGCCGCCCGTCGAGCCGCCGCCCGCTGAGGAACCGCCGCCGGCTGTTGAGCCGACACCCGAGCCACCCCCCGCCGCCACCGGCGAGCAGATCCACATCGTTCAGCCGGGCGACAATCTCTATCGCATTGCCGAGCGGTACGGGTTTACCTATCAGGAACTGGCCGCCTACAACGGGATCGCCAATCCGGACCGGATCGACGTCGGCCAGCAGATCAAGATCCCGCCGCGGCCGTAGCGCCGAGCGTCTCCGTCCCGGCCGCTATTCCCCGGCGGCCGGGCTTGCCTTGCCTCTAAATGGAACATCTGCAACGCCGCGTCGTCTGGGAAGGGAAGTGGCGCCTTTGGGTCGACACCTTTCGGTTGCCCGACGGCCGTCTCTACGAGCGCGGCGCCATTGACCACCCCGGCGCGATCGTCCTCGTTCCGCTGCGCGACGGCGACGACGGGCCGGAATGCCTCATGCTGCGCCAATACCGCCCCGCGCTGGACAAGACGATCCTGGAGCTGCCGGCCGGCACGCGCGAGAACGACGAGCCGTGGTTGGCCTGCGCCCAGCGCGAGCTGCAAGAGGAGACGGGCTTTCGCGCGGCGTCGTTCGACTCGTTGGGCGAGGTGTGGGCCGCGCCGGGGATCACCAACGAGCGCATGGCCCTCTTTCTGGCGCGAGAGCTGACGGCCGATCCGCTGCCGATGGACGTGGACGAGGAGATCGCCGTCGAGGTGTGGCCACTGGCGTCGCTGGTGGAGATGGCGCTCGACGGGCGGCTGGAAGATGCGAAGAGCGTGGTGGGGGTGTTGCGGGCGGCGCGATTTTTAGGACTGTTTGAGTAGCTGTCTGCTACTCCTGCCCCTCATCCCCCTGCTCACTCCCGTGGTCATCGCCAAACGACTTCAGCTTCAGCGCCAGCTCGGCGATGCGCTTCTTCACGGCGTGGTGAACCGTTCCCTCGGGGTACTCCCCGTCCTCGTCCATCTCACCCGCCGGGCAGTTCATCAGCAGTTCCAGCCCGTCGTTGATGCGCTTCACCGGCCAGACGTGGAATTGTCCCCTGCAGACGGCCTCGACGACGTCCTCGCGCAGCATCAGGTTCACGATGTTGGCCGCCGGGATGATGACGCCCTGCTCGCCGGTCAGCCCGCGCGCCCGGCAGATGTCGAAGAACCCTTCGATCTTCTCGTTGACCGCGCCGATCGGCTGGATCTCGCCCCGCTGGTTGACCGAGCCGGTGACGGCGATCCCTTGGCGGACGGGCAGTTGGCTGAGGCTTGACAGCAGCGCGTACAACTCGGTCGATGAGGCGCTGTCGCCGTCGATGCCGCCGTAGGTCTGCTCGAACGTCAGGCTGGCGTTGAGCGACAGCGGCTGGTTCTGGGCATAGGTGCCGCCGAGGTAGGCGCTGAGTGTCAGCACCCCCTTCTCGTGAATGGGGCCGTCCATGTCCGTTTCGCGCTCGATGTGGACGACACCGTTGTCGCCCATGAAGGTGCGGGCGCTGATGCAACCCGGATGGGCATAGGTGAAGTCGCCCACCTCGCGCACCGACAGCCCATTGACCTGGCCGACGACTTCCCCCTCGGTAGCGATGAAGATCACCCCTTCGAGGATGTCGGCGCGGATCTGCTCGGCGTCCTGGCTGGCGCGGTGGGTGCGCTCCCACAGCGCGTTGCGCACGTCGTCGGCCGTCACTGTCTCGCGGCCGTCGATGCCCGCCCAATAGTTCGACTCGCGCGCCAGGTCGGCGATGGCCCCGAAGCGGGTGCTCAGCTTGCCCTGGTGCTCGGCCAGTCGCGCGCCGTGTTCGATGATCTTGGCCACGGCGTCGCGGCCGAAGGGGCGCAACGCCTCTTCCTTGCAGCGGGCGGCGACGAACTCGGCGTAGTCCTGCTCGTGCCCCTCGTTGCGCGGCATCGTGTCGCTGAAGTCGGCCCGCACCTTGAACAGGTCGCTGAACTCTTCGTCGTGCCAATAGAGGTGGTCATAGAAGCCGGAGTTGCCCAGCAGGATGACCTTCAGGTTCAACGGCACGGGGTGGGGCCACAACGAGTTGGTGATGATCGGCCCGTCCGACTGGGGAGAGCGCATCTCGATCTCCTGCGACTTGAGCGCCCGTTTCAGCGCTTCCCACGTCTCCCGCTGCCGGAGCAGGTCATAGGCGTACATCACCAGATAGCCGCCGTTGGCCCGGTGCAGGTCACCCGCCTTGATCTGGCTGAAGTGGGTGGTGACGGAGTGGCCCTGGGTTTCGTACTCCAAACGGCCGAACAGATTCTCGTAGGTCGGGTTCAGCTGTACGACGACGGGCGCGCCCTTGTTGTCAGCGTTGTTGACGATGACGTTGACCTCATAGCGGCGCAGGTCGATGAGCTGGTCGAGATCTTTCTCTTCCAGCCCCGGCGCGTTGCGGGTGATCTGCTCGATCAGGTCTTCGCGGGCGGCGTCCAGGTATTCGCGGATGACCGGCTGCTCGGCGTATTGCTCGCGCAGCGCGTCGAACTCGTCCTGGATGGCCGCCTCGGCCACCTGGTGGTCGAGCTGGCGGCGCTCCTCGCGGGCGTCGCGCTCCACGATACGCACCTCGCGCAGGATGTTTTGCAGCTCCACCTGTAGCGCGCGCTGCGTCTCGCGCCGCGCCTGTTGCTCGCCGTTGGCGGCCGGTTCGCCGTTCTCCTCGTTGGCGTTGGTGATGGCCAGGCCGGACGGCGTGTCCTGCAGGTCGAAGCCACGCTCGGTGGCCTTGCGCTCCAGCGCGTCCAGCTTCTCCTCGCGCTGCTCAATGAGCTTCTGCTCCAGCGCGTGGATGGCGTCGCGGTAGGTGGTGCTCTCGAACGCCTGGGTCAGGGCCAGCTGCACCGTCTCGATCAGCTTCTTCATGTGGTCGGCGAAGACGCACCCCTGGCCGGGCGGCAGAATAATGGCCTGGGGCCGGTAGATCGTCTCGAAGTTGTAGACGTAGAGCAGGTCGTCGGGCGTGGGCTCGCGGCTGCACCGCTCTTGCAGGAAGTGGCGAATGGCCGTGCTGCGCCCCGTGCCGCTGGAGCCGGTGACGAAGATGTTGTACCCCTTGCTCTTCAGACCCATGCCGAACTCCAGCGCCTTGGTGGCGCGAGGCTGGCCGATGATGGCCGTCGTCGGCTCCAGCTCGTCCGTCGTCTCAAACGACAGGCCGGCCGGGTCGCATACCAGACGAAGATTGTCCGGTGAAAGTGGCTTCACTTGTCCCTGCATATTGCGTTCGTTTATTACCTCGTACGGGGGCTAAATGTGGATCATACGCTACTTTTTCGGAATGGCAACAAACGTTATTGGTATACGGGCGGTGTCGTGATAGCATCTACGGGAACGCTCAGACGCCGAGCAAACCGGCCCACGGAGACAACGATGTTCGACTTCACGGATCAGGTGGTGGTTGTGACGGGCGGGGCGGGGAACCTGGGGCAGGCCGTCACCAGGGCTTTTGCCGCCGCGGGGGCGCGGGTGGCGCCCACTGTCCGCCGGCGCGACGACGCGCAGCGGGCGTTTGGCGACGACTTGCCCGAGGGAGACGCCGTCTTCTACGCCACCGGCGATCTGACCGACGAGAGCTCCGTCAACGACATGGCGCGGCAGATCATCGAGCGTTTCGGCCGCGTCGACGTGCTGGTCAACACCGCCGGCGGCTATCGCGGCGGCACATCGCTGCACGAGACGACGGTCAACGATTGGGATTTCATGATCAACCTGAACGCACGCACCGTTTTTCTGACCTCGCGGGCTCTCATTCCCCATATGCTGGAGCGACGGCGCGGCCGGATCATCAGCATCTCCGCCCGCGCCGCGCTGAAGGGCACGACGCGCCACGGCCCGTACAACGCGTCGAAAATGGCCGTCATCCGCCTGACGGAGACTATGGCCGCCGAACTGCGCCACCATGGCATCACCGCCAACTGCATCCTGCCCGGCACCATCGACACGCCGGAGAACCGGGCCGAGTCGCCCGACGCCGATTTCAGCAAGTGGGTGCGGCCGGATTCGATCGCCCAGGTCATCCTCTTTCTGGCGTCGGACGCGGCGGCCGACGTCAACGGCGCGGCGATACCCGTCTATGGCCGAGGTTGAGCTCAGAAGGGCGCCGCGGCTGACGACGGCCGACAAACTCATCTTCGGCTTGGGGGATTGGGGGCCGTCGGCCGCGTCGACGGCGCGCAATCTTTTCTTCTTCATCTTCCTCACCAACGTGGTGGGGTTGGGCGCGGGGCTGGCCGGCGGCATCTGGCTCGTCGGCCGCCTGTGGGACGCCATCAACGATCCGCTCATCGGCAGCATCAGCGACCGGCTGCACTCGCGCTGGGGGCGGCGGCGGCCGTACATGCTGCTCGGCGCGGTGCCGTTCGCCCTCTCCTTCTTCCTGCTGTTCATCGTGCCGCCGTTCGAGTCGCGGACGGCGCTCGTCCTCTACTAC
>CAYNOL010000043.1:0-22263 GCA_964398825.1 uncultured Ardenticatenaceae bacterium | reverse complement strand
TGCCCGCTTCCACCGGCTGCGCGGCAACCAGGTGTTGATGGTGTCCGGCTCCGACAGTCACGGCACGCCGGTGACGGTCAAGGCCGAGGAGATGGGCATGAGCAACGTGGAAGTGTACGAGCATTTCCACGGCCGCTTCCTGGAGCTATTCCGCCAACTGGGCATCACCTACGACCTGTTCACCAGCACCCACACCGAGAACCATTACCGCGTGTCGCAGGACATCTTCCGGCAGCTGCTCAAGAACGGCAAACTGTTTCCGAAGGTGACGCCGCAGATGTATTCGCCGGAGTCGGGCAAATTCCTGCCCGACCGTTACGTCGAGGGCACCTGCCCCAACTGCGGCTACACCGGCGCGCGCGGCGACCAGTGCGACAACTGCAACACCCTGTTCGAAAGTGCCGCCCAGCTCATCAACCCGCGCAGCAAGCGGGACAATACCTCGCTGGAGCTGCGCGACACGGAGCACTTCTTCCTCGACCTGCCGGCCATTGCCGAGGAGTCGCTGTCGGCGTGGATCCATGACGACAAAGAGTTCTGGCGGCCGCAGGTCATCAATTTCGCGCGCAACTTCATCGACCAGGGGCTCATCGGCCGCGCCGTCACGCGCGACATGGAATGGGGCATCCCCGTGCCGGTGGAGCCCGGCTACGAGGGCAAGGTGCTCTACGTCTGGTTCGAGGCCGTCATCGGCTACCTGTCGGCCACCATCGAATGGGCCCACAACAACGACCAGCCCGAGGCATGGCGCAACTGGTGGTACAACCCGTCGGCCCGCACCTACTACTTCATCGGCAAGGACAACGTCCCGTTCCACACCGTCTTCTGGCCGGCGCAACTGCTGGGCGCGCGCGGCCTCTACACCGAAGACCCCGACGCCCGGCTCAACCTGCCCTACGACGTGCCCGCCAACGAATTCATGAACATGGAAGGGCAGAAGATCAGCGGCAGCCGGAATTGGGGCGTGTGGATGCTCGACGCGCTGGAGCGGTACGACCCCGACCCGCTGCGCTACTATCTGACGACCAATATGCCCGAGACGCGCGACAGCGATTGGAGTTGGAGCGGCTTCATCGAGCGCAACAACAACGAGCTCGTTGCCAACTGGGGCAATCTGGTCAACCGCGTGCTCAACATGACCCAGCGCTATTTCGGCGGTGTCGTGCAGGAGCCGGGCGACTTGGCCGCGGCTGACGTCGAGCTGCTGGCGGCCGTCGACGCGGGGTTCGCCACCGTCGCCGAGCTCTACGACGGCTGCAAGTTCCGCGCCGCCGTGCAGGAAGTGCTGCGCCTGTCGTCGCTGGTCAATCAATATCTGGAAGAGACCAGCCCATGGACGACGGCCAAGAGCGACACGGCCGCCGCGGGGCGCGCGCTCTACGTGGCGCTGCAGGCCGTCAGCGGCCTGAAGACGATGTGGGCGCCGGTGCTGCCGTTCACCAGCCAGACGCTGCACGAGATGCTGGGCGAAGAGGGCGCGCTGTTCGGCGAGGGTGTCATCCGCCGCTACGACGAGGAGACCCGCAGCCACCAGGCGCTGACCTACGACCCCACCCCGGCCACCGGCCGCTGGGGTCGCGCCACCATCCCCGCCGGCCGCAAGCTGCCCAAACCCCGGCCGCTATTCAAGAAACTGGAACCGGAATTGGCGGAGCAGGAGTTGGCCCGGTTGGGGCAGAAGCCTGATGTTCAGTAGGTCAGTGAATCAGTAGGTCAGTGAAATGGAGACTGGGAGAGTGGGAGACTGGGAGACTGATATACTGACCTACTGATTCACCGATTCGCTGGCATCCTGATTAAAACAAAAATGAGTGACAACAAAGTAATCTACTCCATGATCGGCGTGGGCAAGATCGTCCCGCCGAACCGAACTATTTTACGCGACATCTATCTGTCCTATTTCTATGGGGCCAAGATCGGCGTGCTGGGCCTGAATGGGGCCGGCAAGAGCACCTTGCTGCGCATCATGGCCGGCGTAGATAAGGATTTCGTCGGCGAGACCGTCCTCTCCCCCGGCTACACCATCGGCTATCTGGAGCAGGAGCCGCTCGTCGACGAGACGCGCACCGTGCGCGAGGTGGTCGAAGAGGGCGTGCAGGAAGTCGTCGACGCGCTGCGCGCCTTCGATGAGATCAACGCTCGCTTCGGCGAAGATTTGTCGGCCGACGAGATGGACAAGCTGATCGAAGATCAGGGCAAGCTGCAGGACAAGCTCGACCACATGGATGCCTGGAACCTCGACAGCCGGCTCGATCTGGCGATGGACGCGCTGCGCTGTCCACCGGGCGACACGCCGGTGTCGGTGCTCTCCGGCGGCGAGCGACGGCGCGTGGCGCTGGCCCGCCTGCTGCTGAAGCAGCCCGACATCCTGCTGCTCGACGAGCCCACCAACCACCTCGACGCCGAGTCCGTCGCCTGGCTGGAGCGACACCTGCAGCAGTACGCCGGCACGGTCATCGCCGTCACCCACGACCGCTACTTCCTCGACAACGTCGCCGGCTGGATTCTGGAACTGGATCGCGGCCACGGCATCCCGTGGAAGGGCAACTACTCCTCGTGGCTGGAGCAGAAACAGGAGCGGCTGGCCCGCGAAGAGAAGTCCGAGGCGCAGCGCATGCGCACGCTGGAGCGCGAGCTGGAGTGGATCAACATGTCCCCCCGCGCCCGCACCACCAAGAGCAAGGCGCGCATCAGCCAATACAACGAACTGCTGGAAGCCGGGGGCGAAAAGGCCCGCGAAGAGCTGGAGATCTACGTCCCGCCGGGTCCGCGCCTGGGCGACGTGGTCATCCGCGCCGAGAAGGTGGACAAGGGCTTCGGCGACCGGCTGCTGGTGGACGACATGACCTTCGACATCCCGCCGGGGGCCATCGTCGGCGTCATCGGGCCCAACGGCGCGGGTAAGACGACCCTGTTCCGCATGATCGTCGGCCAGGAACAGCCCGACGACGGCACGCTGACCGTCGGCCAGACGGTGAAGCTGGGCTACGTTGACCAGAGCCGCGAGACGCTCAACCCCGAGAACACCGTGTGGCAGGAGATCAGCGAGGGCGAGGAGACGCTGGAGCTGGGCAAGCGCAAGGTCAACTCGCGGGCCTATGTCTCGCGCTTCAACTTCGCCGGCGGCGACCAGCAGAAGCTGGTGGGCACGCTCTCCGGCGGCGAGCGCAACCGGGTGCATCTGGCCAAGGTGCTGAAGAGCGGGGCCAACGTGCTGCTGCTCGACGAGCCGACCAACGACCTGGATGTGAACACGTTGCGGGCGCTGGAAGAGGCGCTGCTCAGCTTCGCCGGCTCGGCCATCGTCATCAGCCACGACCGCTGGTTCCTCGACCGCGTCGCCAACCACATCCTCGCCTTCGAGGGGGACAGCCAGGTGTACTGGTACCCCGGCAACTACAGCGAGTATGAAGAGGACAAGAAGCGGCGGCTGGGAGCGGCGGCTGAGCGGCCGCACCGAATTACTTACCGGAAGCTGACGCGCGCCTGAACTCGCCAAGGCCCGGAGATTCAACGCTCCGGGCCTTTTTTGTCCCGTGCTGGATCCAAATCCTCACCCGCGGGTTATACTCCACCCCCCATCCAAATTCCTCTATAATATGCGTCGAGTCTTGGCGACGCGCCCGTCTCATGACCGGCGCATAGAACCGGGGAATGCTCCATGTTGAATGACCTGTTAATTCTTGTGCAAAGCTGGCAACAGCAGCTATTGACCGTCGATTTCATGCTTCAGGCGGGCCTCTTCCTCGCGGTACTGCTTGTGGCCTACGTGTTGCGGCGAGTCATTCGCAATCAGGTGGACAAACTCACGGGACGGCTAAAGCTCAAGGGGATCGTCATGGAGCAGTTCCCCTGGACGGTCGACCTGGTGGTGGCTTTCGGCGCGGCCGTCTTCCCGTTCGCCGTCTGGGTGCTCGGCTCCGTCGCCGCCGGGGTGCTGGCGGCCAACGGGCGGCCGGCGGGGCTGCTGCTGTGGCTCATCCCCGTCTTCGGGCTGTGGGCGCTCTACCGCTTCGTGGGCACGCTGATGGACCTCAACATGCCGCCCGAGCGGGCGCGGGTGTGGCACCGCCAAATCTGGCGGCCGCTCATCTTCTTCCTCATCGTCCTGCAACTCAGCGGTCTGCTGGACAACGTGCTCGATTTGCGGCTGAGCACGCGGCAGGACGTGCTGCTGACGCTGCAATCGGTGCTGCTGGGCATTCTCGTGCTGGCGTTGTTCCTGTTCATCCGGCGCGTCGTCAGCCGGCTGCTGGGCGAAACGCTGCTGCCACGCGCGGGCGTGGAGCCGGCGGTCAACCAGGTCATCACCACCTTCAGCGGCTACGCCATCGTCGTAGTCGGGTTGATGCTGGCCCTGTCCGTCGCGGGCATGGAACTGTCGTCGCTGACAGTCATCATCGGCGGTCTGTCGGTCGGCCTCGGCTTCGGGCTCCAGGAGCTGATCAACAATTTCGTCAGCGGCTTCATCCTGCTGTCGGAGCGCAGCCTGGCCCCCGGTGACGTCATCGAGGTGGACGGCAACATCGGCACGGTGCAGCGCATCGGCCTGCGCACGATGCAGATCGTCACCCCAGACGACGTGGAGCTGATCATCCCCAACGGCCACCTGCTGGGCAGCACGGTCATGAGCTACACTCACCATTCGCCGGAGATGCGCATCCACGTCGAGGTGTCGGCCTCGGCCGAGACCAGTCCGCGCGAGGTGCAGGCCGCTCTGCTGGAAGCCGCCCGCCACCCCGAGGTGCTGACCGAGCCGCCGGCCATCGCCCTGCTGACCGACCTGGAAGGGCAGACGCTCCGCTACAATCTGGAGTTCTGGATCGCCCAGCCTATGCGCGAGCCGTATATCAGCAGCGACGTCCGGCTGCGCATCTGGGAGCTGTTTAACGAGCGTGGCATCCTGATGGACGTGCCGCAGGACATCTTGCTGGTGCCGCCCGAGGCTTAGGCGCTGCCGTTCTCGTCCAACCACTCCAACAGGCGGCTGACGCTGCCCGTGGCGAGGGCCATCGTCGTGTCGGCCGCGCCGTAATACATGTGCAACGTATCCCCGTCGGGCAAGATAGTATAGCCGCACGGAAAGACGACGTTGCCCACGTCCCCCTGCATCTCATACGGATACTCGGGGCCGAAGACCCACTCGTCGCTGCGCTTGATCAATCGCTCCGGCGTCTCCAGATCGAACAAGGCCAACCCCAGCCGGTAGATGCAACCGGCGCACGTCTGGCGCACGCCGTGGTAGATGACCAGCCAGCCGCGATCCGTCTGGATAGGTGGCGGCGAGAGGCCGATCTTGTTGGCGTCCCACCACGCGCCGCGCCGCGCTTCCAGCATCAGCTTGTGGCTACCCCAGTGGCGCAGGTCAGCGGAGTAGGAGATCCACATATGGGCGCGCGGGGCGCTGACGGGGCGGTGGATGAGCGCCCAGTGGCCGCCGATGCGGTGGGGAAGCAAAGCGGCGTCCTTATCTTCGGGAGACATGATCAGCCCATACCGCTCGTAGTGGCGAAAATCCTCGGTCATCGCCAGCGCCACGCCGGGGCCGTCGCGCGTGAAGGCGGTGTAGACGACGGCGTACCGGTTCAGCTCCGGCACGAAGGTGATGCGCGGGTCTTCGATGCCCCAAAGCTCCTCGGGGTGGTTATCGGGGTCGGGCATCAGCGACGGCCGCTCGTCAATCTGCCAGGCGTCGACGCCGTTGGCCGAGCGGGCCACGGTCAGGTGGGAATGGCCGCGCCGGTCCTCGACGCGGCACAGCAGCAGGGTTGTGCCGTCGGACAACATCGTCGCCCCGGCGTTGAAGACGCTATGCGCCGGGTACGGCCAGTCGGCGGCCGTTAAGATCGGGTTCAGCTTGTGGCGTTGAAATAGTTCCGGGTGTAGAGGGCTGTTCAAGGGTCTTTACCTCCAACGATAGTGAAGCATTGTCCAGCAGCCGTAATTCAAGCAGCGACTGGAGATAGGCCAGGGTCGATTCGGCGCCCTGGTTTTCGTTAACACGGTCAGGATGCAGGCCGTCGTAGCAACCGCCGGTGTCGGGGTCGTAGAGCGACAGGCCCAGGTCGTTGCGGCCGAGGAACCAGCCAAAGGCGCGCAACGCCTCCTTGTGCCACTGCTCGTCGCCTGTCACACGATACGCCTCCAGGCAGGCGGTCAGCATCACCCGCGCCTCAACCGGCTGCTGGTCGAAGCGAGCCCGCTCGCCGCCGCGCGGGTAGAAGCCGTTGGAGCCGATGGGCAGGAAGTGGCCGCCCGCCTTGGAGCGCTGCAGATCGGCCAGCCAGCGCAACGACTCCAGCCCGGCCTGCATCATCTCGTGGTTGGGCAGCCACTGGCCGCACATCAGCATGGCCTGGGGCAGGACGGCGTTGCTATAGGCCAACACGTCCTCATACCAGCGCCAGTCGTCGGCGCGGTGCTGCCGGTAGAGGGCCAGCAGGCGGCCGGCCAGCTCGTCGCGCACTTGCGCCGCGCGGCGGTCGCCATCGAAGCGCCGCAGGTATTCGTGCAGTCCGAGGATGGTGAAGGCCCAGGCGCGGGGGCTGGTCGTGTCGAGAATAGCGGGCAGCGCCTGGTTGAACAGCCAGCCGGCGATGCCGTGGAAGGCGGCCGCCTGGGAGCGGCCGAGCACCGTGCCCAGTGCCCACAGCGTGCGGCCGTGGCTGTCGTCGGATCCGCTTTCCTCCAACCAGTTGCGGCTGTAATCCATGAAGTTGCGGAAGCGCCCCGTCTCCTGGTTGAAGGCGTAGGCGATGAAGCCCATGTAGCGCGAGGCCAACTCTAGCCCCTCGCTGTAGCCGAGCTCATCCAGCTGCACGCCGACGATGAGGCCGCGGGCGTTGTCGTCGATGCTGTACCCTTCGTGGAAGTTGGGGATGTTGAACTTGGCGTGCTGCAGCAGTCCAGTGTCGTCGGTCATGCGCTTGAGGTGGTCGAGCTTCAGCGGCGGCAGCTCCAGCGGCCGTTGGCCCATGAAGCGCGACTTGTCCGTCACCTCGACGCGGTGGCGGTGCCCCTCGCGCGCCTTCTCGAAGGTGTCCATGTAGCGGCGGGCCACCACGGGCCAAATCATGTCCCGGCCATGCAGATAGGCGCGCTTGCGCATGGCGTGGCGGCGCGGCTCGTCGTCCAGCAGGGCGATGATCTCTTCCGCCAGCGCCGGCGGCTCGCCGAACGGCACCAGCTCGCCTCGGCCGTCGGCCAGCATCTCCTCAGCGTACCAATAAGGCGTGGAGACGACCGCCTTGCCCGCCCCCAGCGTGTAGGCCAGCGTGCCGGACGTGATCTGCTGCTCGTTCAGATAAGGAGTGATGTAGATGTCAGCCGCGCCGATGAACTCGATCAGCTCCTGCTGGCTGACGAAGCGGTTGAAGAACCGGACGTGGTTCTCGACGCCGAGCTCCTGGGCCAGCCACTGCAGCGACAGCCGGTAAGATTCGCCGTCGTGGCGCAGCACATTGGGGTGAGTGGCGCCCAGCACGAAGAACACCACGTCGGGGTGTTTCTCCAGCACGGCCGGCAGCGCCCTGATGACGTTCTCGATCCCCTTGTTGGCCGACAGTAAGCCAAAGGTCAGCAGCACCGTCTTGCCCTCCACATCGAACTGGTCTTTGTAGAAGCTCGGATCGGTGAAGGCCACGTCGGGGATGCCGTGGGGAATAAGGTCGATCTTCTCGGGGGCTACGCCATATACCTCGCGCAGGAATGCCTCGCCGCGCTCACTCATGACGATAAGCCGGTCAGAGAGGCAGTTGAGCTCGTCCATGACGCGGCGCTGGGCGGCCGTGGGCTCGGGCAGGATGGTATGCAGGGTGGTGATGACCGGCATGCGCAGCCGGCGCAGCAGGGCCAGGATGTGGCTGCCCGCCTGGCCGCCGAAGATGCCGAACTCGTGCTGCAGACAGACGACGTCGATGTTGTTGATGTTGAGATAGTCGGCCGCCCGATGGTACGAGGCGACGTCTTTCTCGGTCAGCTCAAAGCGGACGACGTCGGGGTATTGGTAACCTCCGGCCACGTCGTTGACCGGCAGGACGATGCATTGCGCGTCGGGAAATTCCTCGCTGATCGATTCGCGCAGGTGGGTGGTGAAGGTGGCGATACCGCATTGGCGCGGCAGGTAGTTGCCGATGAAGGCAATTCGCCTGATCGTTCGCGGTGAAGTGTCGTTTTCCATGTTTTCCTCGTCGACAGCAGGCGGCCTGAATACAGCCACCAAATAAAAAGAGGCGGTCTCATGTATGACCGCCTCAACGTCAGTGTATGGGAAATAGTCGGGGTGTTAGGGTGAAGTTATCAGGCGAGCGCGGTCATTCGTCTCTCAAGTCGACAACATCTACCATAGCAGACGAGGGTGTTGGGGTCTACTGCTGTTCTGAAAGCGCTAATAAACCCCTTGGCATACTCTCAGCTAATGTTCGGCGCGTGACGCGCTCAGCGGCCGTCGGTCTGCCAGGCGGTGACGTCATCGAGGGCGGCCTTGGCGTCGGCCGGCAGGCTCACGTCGGCTCCGCGTACGGTGTCTTCCAACTGCTCGAGCGATGTCGCGCCGATGATGGCCGAGGTGACGGCCGGGTTGGCCAACGCCCAAGCGATGGCCGTCTGGGCGATGGTGGCGTCGTGGGCGCGGCCGATCTCTTCCAACTTGTCAACTGCGGCGAAGCCTTGCTCGGTCATGAAACGGCGCTGGACACTGCCTGCCCGCTTCGAGTCGGGCATGGGTGTGTCGCGGCGATACTTGCCAGTCAGGAAGCCGGCCGCCAGCGGGCTGTAGGGGATGACGCCGATGCCCTGGTCGAGGCAAAGCGGCTGCAGCTCGCGCTCGAACTCGGCGCGGTGGACGAGGCTGTAGTGGGGCTGCAGACTGTCGTAGCGGGCCAGCTTGTTCAGGTCGCTGATCCAGAGCGACTTGGTCAGCAGCCAGGCGGGGTAGTTGGAGCAGCCGATGTAGCGCACCTTGCCGTCGCGAACGAGATCGTCGAGCGCGCGCAAAGTCTCGTCCAGCGGCGTCTCCGGGTCGGGCGAGTGGGTCTGGTAGAGGTCGATGTAGTCGGTCTTCAGGCGGCGCAGGCTGGCCTCGACGGCGTTCATGATGTGGGCGCGCGAGAGGCCCTGGTCGTTGGGCCCGTCGCCCATCTTGCCGCGCACCTTGGTGGCGATGATGATCTGGTCGCGCCGGACGCCTCCGCCGGCCAGCCAGTTGCCGATGTGGGTTTCCGACACGCCGCCGGGGTTGCCCTCGGCCCAGCGAGAGTAGACGTCGGCCGTGTCGATAAAGTTGACGCCCAGATCGACGGCGCGGCCCATGATGCGATGGGCGGTCGGCTCGTCGGTCGACCAGCCGAACTGCATCGTGCCCAAACAGATCGTGCTTACCTTAAGGCCTGTGCGGCCGAGGCGGCGATATTCCACGGATATTCCTCCTATCGACTGTTGTGTGGCGGCCGAGACAGGTAATCCCGGCCCAAGGTGTTGAACAGCTGCCCACGAACGATTCTAGTTGCCGCCGGCGCGAATCTCTTCCCGCCGCTCCAGTTCTTCCACGGAGTGGCCTTCGAACGGGTCGTCGGGGTTGAAGTAGTTGTAGGACGCGCGCGCGATCTCCCACAGGTAGGGGAAGCTGTACTCCGAAGACAGCCAATCACTCTCCGGCTGGGCCAGCAGCGCGTAGAGGACGAAATCGCCGCCGGGCGTGTAGACGATGCCGGCGTCGCCGTGCTCGTTGAAGTCCCAGCCGTGCTTGTGCGACACGGGCACGCCGTCGGGCACACCGAAGCGGATCAGATTGCCCTCCACATTTTCGATCATCAGATCGACGATGGCCCGGCACTCCTCCTGGGTGATCTCGTCCGGGTAGATAGCCAGCAGACCCCCTTCCCCCTCGGCGCAGTAGTAGAGCATCGCCAGCAGGCCGCCGATGTCTTCGGCCGTCGTCTGGCGGCTGGGGTCGGGGCGGGTGTCGATGGTCGGGCTGGCGTTGGCCGGGGTCACATACGTGCTCGGCCGCGTGCTCACCTCGGGCGCGTCATAGGGAATGGCCATAAAGCTGTTGACCATGCCCATCTCGTGCATCGCCTCGGTGAAACGCTCCGCGCCTTCGTAGGTGTTGTCCTCGCCGGCGATGATGTGAAGCAGCAGATTGGCGCTGTGGTTGCTCGACGCGGTAGCGGTGTTGAAGAACAACTCCTGCACAAAATCATCCGGCGGCTCGTCCAGCGCTCGGTAGGCCTGGACGAAGATAGCGATCTTCATGATGCTGAGGGCCGACACGGCTACATCGGAGTTGATGCGCACTTCTTCGCCCGTCTGCAGGTCAAGAATGAAGATGCTGGCGAACCCTTCGAACGTCGCCAGTTGCTTCTCGATCGCTTCCTGCAGCACCCGCATGTCCCACTCCGGCGCGGGCTCCTCGATGAGCGTCAGCGCTACCTGCCGGTTGTCGGGGTTATAGAGGGCGGAGCGCAGTTGAAACATCGTCGTCTCGCGGTCGGTGATGAGGCCGGCGCGGCCCGGCTGGATATCGCCGGTGTCGGCCAGTAGTTGGGGCCCTTGTGCCGGACGGTCGATGAAGTTGGCGATCATGTCGAGTTGGCTGCTTAGTGCGGCGTCGTCGTGGCGGGCGCGAATGGTGATGACGATCGGCTTTGGGGAGATGCCGACGACGAACTCCAGATAGCGTTGCCACATCTCCTGCTGCTCCCACTCGGCCCGGGCATCGGCCAGCATCCCCTCGGTGTCGATGGTGAAGCCGGCGTCCTGGGGGGCAAGCTCGGCCGCGCGTTGTTCGCCGTTGTAGATCGAAATGGGGGACAGGTATCGCTCGTTGACCTTGTCGCGGGCCGCATTGGGCGTCAGGCCGCCCACCTCTACCCCGGCGATCACCGTCGTCGGCGGTAGCTTGTCGAGCGCCCGCCAGAAGAGGAAGCCCTGGTAGAGCAGGTAAGCCGCTCCCACAGCGAGCAGGGCAGTCAGTAAAATGCGACGAACGATCCGTAACATGTCGGCTTAGTTATTGGCCGCGCTACTCTCGCCGAGGTAGGGGGCGTCGAAGTTGAAGTAGTTGTAGGCCGCCCGGGAGACGTCGGCGATGAGCGGCGCGCTCAGCTCCCACTCCAGCCATTCGGGTCGGTACATGATCTCGACGATGACATAATCAGCGCCGGGGCTAAAGATGATGCCTGCGTCGACGTGGGTGTCGCCGATCCAGCCGTGGCGGTGGGCGATGGTCGTCTCGCGGGGCACGCCTTCTTCGAGCAGGCTGCCGATTTTGTTGCGCTCCATGTAGTCGAGCATCTCCAGACATTCACGCTGCCAGTCGCCGGGGAAGGCCGCCAGCAGGGCGCCGCCTTCGCCGGTGGCGCAGTAGTAGATCATCGACAGCAGCGTACCGATGTCCTCGGCCGTCGTCTGCATCGTCGGGCTGGGGTTGGTGCGCAGCGCCTCGGCGCTGTTACCCGGCGTCTCGGGCGTGCGCTTGCCGGCGGGCATCGCCGCGTCGTAGGGGGCCATGATGAACGTATTGACCAGTCCCAACCGCTGCATCGTCGTCGTCACCCGCTCCGCGCCGATGTAGGGGCCTTCCTCACCGCCGATAAACGCCAGCAGTTCGTTGGCACTGGCGTTATCAGGGTTGATAACCAGCGTGTTGGAGATGAGCTGGCGCTGCGACAGGGTCGGCAGTTGATCGAGCTGTCGATATGTCTCCAGGACGATCGGGATTTTCATCAGGTCGATAGCCGTGACAGGTACGTCGCTATTGATGTTGACCTCTTCGCCCGTGGCCAGATCCATGATGAAAACACCGGCCATGCCCCCAGTGTCCTGCTCGAAAACCTGCAGACGGTTGACCAGCAGACGGGCCAACAGATTAATGTTGGGCCGCTCAGGATCCTTCGGCTCAATGATGAGTCGGGCCTCGCGGTTTTCAATGCGATAGAGGGCGGCTTCGATGTCAGCAAAACTGGCTTCGATGTTGGTCACCATGCCCGGCGTGCCGTACTGGAAGCTCATGCTGCCGGGGATGGGCTGCGGCGGCTGTGCGGGCACGTCGACGAAGCTCCGGATCTCTTCCAGATAGCCGCGCAATGCTTCGCGATTATGGGTGGCCGTCACCGGAATGGGAACGACCTCGACAGGCTTGCCCCACAGAAAGCCCCAGAAGCCGGACCAGAAGTCCTGATTCTTGCGCTGCTGTTCAGCGTTGTTCAGTATAGTCTCGAAGTCGAGCACAAATTCGACACGGGACGGGTGAAGCTCGAACTGGTTTTCTCCGTGGTAGAGGGTGACCGGCGCTTCCATAAAGTTTGTGGCCAGCTTTTCCTTTGCCCCTTCCTCATCCATCTGGCCAATATCGACAGAGCCGACTTCCAGACCGGTGGGGTAGAGGGTGCGCGTCCCGGCGTATTGATAGAGTTTGTAGAGCAGGAACAACGACACCGCCACCATAATAGAGACGGTGACCCATTGCCCCAGCCCCGGAGATGAGTTGCGGTTCATGCCGTTTCGTATGCCTCGTTTCGTTCGGTGATGGGGGTGACGGGAGGCGGCGTCAGCCGGAACTGCTGCAGGCCGGCGGCGATGGCGTTCTCGGTGAACGGCCATAGCGGCTGTGGCAGCCGGTCGAGCGCAAACCAGCGCGCCTCGATGATCTCGGCGCTTAGCGTCATCTCCCCCGGCAGCAGCCAACCCAGGTAGGCCATAATGATATGGGGCGGCGGGTATTCGTGATCGACATAGACCGGCGGGCCGAGAACCACGCCGCGGCCGGTTTCCTCGCGCAATTCGCGCACAACCCCGTTGGCGGGCGACTCGTTGCGCCCCAGCCAACCGCCCGGCAGACCCCAGGGATTAGTTGCATGAAATACGTGGCGAAGCAGCAAAACTTCCTCTTCAGCGTTAAATGTGACCAGGGCCACGCCCACGCGCTGGCGCGGTACGATCAAACGCACGCCCCAGGCCACCAATCTGTCCAGAGGCGGCCGCCGCAGCAAGCGAGCGAGCCTCTCTTTCCAGGTATCAGTCAATTGAAAATTCACAATGTGGTCGCTTATGCGGTCGCCTATAACCTGCTCTTCCCAAGTGCGCCACAGCCGGCGCGTCGAGCGAATCGTCGCCCTTACAATCCCCCATTGTAGCAAAAAGGGGAACTGTTTCCATAGTGCATCCTCACCAGTCATCCGCCTCTCATATGGGTTTTTTGCCCCCGTGCGCGCTATTTTGTGTGCAACTTTTACAGCAGCCCGGCGTATAGTGGCTAAAGATTGTTAGTGGAGGTGGACGCATGCAGCAATCAAGGCTGATGCGCAGCGAGACAGACAAAATGTTAGCCGGTGTGTGCGGCGGGTTGGCCGCCTATCTGGGCATCGATCCTGTGCTGGTGCGCCTGGCATTCGTGCTGTTGCTCCTGGCGAGCGGCATCGGTTTGGTGATCTACGTCATCCTGTGGGTGATCATGCCCACTGAGGGTGGGGAACATCCCGAGATTCGCATCTTCGGCGATAACGCCGCCGATCCGGCCGGCACCGAAAACCGGTTCAGCCCGGCAGCCACGATGGGCATCGTCCTGATCCTGCTGGGCGGCTTCCTGATGCTGAGCCAGTGGGGACGCGCGCCGGGCTATATCTGGCCCATCATCCTCATCGGCGCAGGTCTGTTCTACCTGCTCCGGCGAACTCGCTGACGCGCTTACTTTCTTAACAGAAAAGCCGGTCGGTCAATCGCCGCCGGCTTTTTGTTTGCCTCAGGCGCTCTCTTTCTCGTCCTGGTGGCCGCGCCGCAGTGGGCCCGGGAGTGTGCGCGAACGCAAGCCGGGCCGGGTCCTGATTTCGACCTCGTCACTGTCATCGCGGTTCGGCCGCCCGGCCGTCTGGTGAAGCGGCAATGTGACGCGGAAGGTCGTCCCCTTGCCGGGGGTGGAGTCAACCTGAATTCCGCCTCCGTGCGTCTGCGCGATCCATTTGGCGATGGCCAGCCCCAGACCCGAGCCGCCAAACGTGCGGGTGCGCGCCTTATCCACGCGGTAGAAACGGTCGAAGATGTGGGGCAGGTCTTCGGGGGGGATGCCGATGCCCGTATCGCTGACCGTCAAATATGCCCAGCTCCCTTCCTTGGAAAGGTTGAGGCGCACAAAGCCCCCCGGCTGGGTGTACTTGATACCGTTGTCCACCAGATTCAGCAGCAACTGCTTCAGACGATCTTCGTCCCCCAAGATGACCGCC
The DNA here is from genome assembly GCA_964398825.1 of uncultured Ardenticatenaceae bacterium. GTDB lineage: Bacteria > Chloroflexota > Anaerolineae > Promineifilales > Promineifilaceae > Promineifilum. The sequence continues at coordinate 8,044 of CAYNOL010000043.1, read as the reverse complement.
TGGTCGACGGAAGTCAGCTCCACAGTGACCGACTTCTCGATGCGGCTCACCTGCCGGTAGACCTCGAAGAGCAGGTTATCAAGCTCTACCGGCTCGTGGCGCAACGGCAGGCCGCCCGTGTCGGCGCGGGCCAACAGCAGCAGGTCACCCAGCAGCCGGCTCATGCGCTCCATTTCGTCCTGGATGACGTGCATCGACTCCTCGTCATACTGGCCGAAGCGACGCATCAGGTCGAGATTGCCCCGAACGCTGGTCAGCGGCGTGCGCAGCTCATGGGACACATCGGCCAGGAAGCGCTGCTGGCTGCGGAACAGCCGGTCGAGCCGCTCCAGCGTCTGGTTGAATGCGCGGGCCAGCTCGCCGATCTCATCCGTGCGGCTGCTGTGGGGCACGCGGCGGCTCAGGTCGTCGGCGCGGGTGATCTGGCGGGCCACGGTAGCGATGTCTTCGAGCGGCCGGAAGAGGCTCGACGTCAGCATGGCCAGCACGAAAAGGGAGGCGACGGCCGCGCCCAGGCTGATGAGCAAGGCGCGGATGAGCACCCGGTTGAAGATCTCGAAATTATCGAGCAGGCGGGCCACCTGAATGTGGCCGATTGGTTGCCGCCCGGCGTCGAACACGGGCACGGTCAGCACGCGCAGCAGCGTGTCCTGGTGGGGCACGAGGCGGTAGACCTCTTCCGTGCTGAGGCTATTAGGGTCCAGCAATTCGTCAAACCCGGCCAGATTGCTCGACTGGACGACGATCGCTCCTTGCCGGTTGACGATGATGAGAAAGGTCGACGCCGTCTTCAGCGTCGCCAGGTCAGAGGGCAGCGGCATGCGGATGATGCCGTCGGCCCCCACGTCGATACGACTGCCGCTCATTATTTCTGACGCCAGCGAGTAGAGATCGCCGTCGATCTGCGCCAGCAACTGGTTGCGCGGCAGGGTGATGATGACCAGCGAGGACAGAAACAGGACGATGCTGAAGATCAGCGCATAAACCAAAACCAGCCGGTTTTGAATGGACAAGTGGAGATTATGACTCCTCGCGGAGGACGTAACCGATACCCCGCACGGTGTGAATCAGCCTGGGCATATCCCCCTGTTCGGTCTTTTGGCGCAGATAGCGCACATAGACCTCGATGATGTTGCTCTCGCCGCCGAAGTCGTAGTTCCAGACATGGTCGAAGATGACGTCGCGCGTCAACACTTGACGCGGGTGGCGCATGAACAGCTCCAGCAGCTCATACTCCTTGGCCGTCAGATCGAATGTGGCGCCGCCTCGCCGGCCTTGCCGCGTGCCGGTGTCCAATTCCAGGTCGGCGAAGCGAAACACCTGCGGCTGGGCGGGTTGGGCGCGACGCAAAAGGGCGCGCACGCGGGCCATCAGCTCGTCGAACGCAAACGGCTTGACCAGGTAATCATCGGCCCCGGCATCCAGCCCGGCCACACGGTCGTCAATGGCCTCTTTGGCGGTCAGCATCAGAATGGGCACGTCGCTGACGGCGCGAATGCGCCGGCAAACTTCCAGCCCGTCCATGCCCGGCAGCATCAAGTCGAGCAGCACGAGATCGGGCGGATTTTCGCGGGCCAGCTCCAGCGCTGTCTGTCCGTCGGCCGCCGCCTCCACGCGATACCCCTCGAAGCCAAGCCCGCGCTGGAGAAACTGGCGGATTCGTTCTTCATCTTCCACAACCAGAATAGTTGACGACATTGAATTAACCTCCGGCTAACTGTCACCTCTCATTATAGTCGCCTGCGTTAGCCTAGCCAACAGGCTGATCACCGGCGAGGGTGTCCCGTGCTCATCCCTTAACTTTGTTGATCCAGGTACGTGGGCTACAATTCCCGCCGGTCGGCCGCTTGGCCGTCCCCTCAAGGGAAGAGGAATGGAAGAACTATACCAGTTGAGCCTCGCTCTGGCGAAATGGCTGCAGGAAGAGTACCCGCAGCTTCTCGCATTTATGCGCTTCATCTCCTTTTTTGGCGATGAGGAGTTCTTCCTGATCGCGCTGCCAGCGATTTACTGGAGCATCAACAAGCAACTCGGCCGCCAACTGGGCTACATTTTTCTCTTTTCGGCCCTCATCAACAACATCACGAAAAACCTGCTGCGCCAGCCCCGCCCGTTTTGGGTCGATCCCGCCCTGCAACGCGCCGACATCGAAGGGTTCGGCCTGCCCAGCGGCCATATGCAGAACGTGACGGCCGTCTTCCTGCTGCTGGCCGCCCACGTGCGACGAAGCTGGATGTGGCTGCTGGTCATCCTGCTCATCCTGCTGATGGCCCTCAGCCGCTTCTATTTAGGCGTCCACTTCCCCCACGACATTCTGATCGGCTTCGTCATCGGGCTGGTGATCGTAATGCTCTTCTTCGTCTGGCAAAGCATGTTATCGCAGCGGTACAACAAGCAGATATTGGGCCGGCGGCTGCTGCTGATTCTCGCGATTCCGCTGCTGCTGGGCGTGGCCTATGTTGGCCTGCTACTGGCGATCGGTCCCGTCCGGGCCGATTCGGTCTGGGGAGAGCGTCTGGTCGAAGCCGAACTCAGTGGCTACGACGACATCGTCGCCTCGTTCGCCGGGCTGATCGGCTTCGGGGTGGGCATGCTGCTGGAGAGTAGCCGCGTCCGCTTCCGCGCCGACGGTCCGGTGTGGCAGCGCGTGGCCCGCTATGTACTGGGAATGGCCGTCGCCCTCGGCATTTGGGCCGGGCTGCGGGTCGTCTTCCCGTCCGAATTCCTGTTCGTGGCATTGCCACTGCGCTTCGTGCGCTACTTGTTGCTGCTGCTGTGGGTGACCTATCTCGCGCCATGGGTGTTCGTGCGGCTGCGGCTGGCCACGGCCGATCCCGAGTCCGAAGTGCGCGTCACCCTTTGACCTCCACCGCGCTCGTCAATCCGAACGAAATCGCTCGTCCCGCTCCAGAATCAACTTCAACCCCGTCTCCAGATCGATCTGCGGCCGGAAGCCAAGCAGCTCGGCTGCCCGCTCGATATCGGCCGCCAGCCGGGGCACGCCGCCCGACTTCTCCGGGTTGGTGATGACGTTGACGCGCCGCCCCACAACCCGCTCCAGGCAATCGATCAGTTCGTTGACACTCGTCTCGCGCCCCCGGCCGATGTTGATGACGGCGTGGTTCAGCCCCTGCGTGGTGGCCGCGGCCGCCAGCGCGTCCACCACGTCATCGACGTAGACGTAGTCACGCGTCTGCCGGCCGTCGCCGAAGACGATGATCGAGCCGCCGCTGAGGGCTTGCTGCAGGAAGCGGGGGATGACCGGCGCGTGGGAGACGGGCAAGCTCTGGCCGGGGCCGTAGGCGTTGAAGATACGCAAGGCCACCGTCTCCAACCCCCACAAGTCGCCGATCGTGCGAATGTACTGCTCGGCCGACCATTTGGAGACAGCGTAGGGGGTGTCGGGGCGGGGCGGATCATCCTCGCGCACGGGCTGGCGCGGCTGCCGGCCGTAGACCGCGCCGGATGAGGTGAAGACGACGCGGCCGACGCCGGTGTCGCGCATCGCTTCCATGAGGCTGACCGTGCCGCCGTCGTTGACGCGCGCGTACTCCCGCGGGTACAGGATCGATTGCGGCACAGAGACGCGCGCGGCCAGATGATAGACGCAATCGACATTCTGCAGCAGAGACCAGAGCAGGGGGATGTTGTCGACGTCGCCGCGCGTGAAGGCGACGCGCGTGTCGAGGCGGCCGGCGTCGCCGTTGCTCAGGTCATCGAGCGCGGCGACCTGATGCCCGGCAGCCGCCAGCCGGTTGGCCAGCGCCGCCCCCAGGAACCCGGCCCCGCCGGTGACGAGAAAACGCATGCGCCTCGGCTCGCCCCGGCCGCTAGGCGTCGAGGTTGAACGGCTCGGGATGATTGGCGAAGATACGATCCAGGATCGTCATCTCGCGCCCCGAGACGGTGGTCAGGAACTCCTCGGCCCCCTTCATGTGCTTGAAGGCCGCGTAGCCCCGCTCCAGAAAGCCCTGCAGCTCGCTCCAGCCGGTCAGGTGGGCGGGGGCGTGGGCCAGCCGCAGGGTGATGCCGATGAACGGCAGACGGACGATGCGATCCACGCTGCGGCCGATGGCGACGATCATCTCGATCTGCCGCGCGCGTTCGGCGTAGTTGTCGCAGATGCGGTATCCCTCGGCGTACTGTTCGGCCGTGATCGCGTCGGTAACGCCGAGCTGCTCGACAAGCACCTCGGCCAACCGGGCATCCAGCTCGTCGGTGAACTGATGGAGATCGATGGTTTCGGCCAGGGTGTGGATGACGCGCTCGGGCACGGCCTTGCGCATCGCCTCGTAAGCGCGGCGTATGTCGAAATCGCGCTGGCTGAAGTCGCGCGGGGCGTAGATGTCACTCAGGAAGAACTCCGTCGCCGGGCGGAAGCGGGGGTGGGCCAACAGATCGCGGTGAGTGTGGGCCAGCCGCGCCGACTGCCATTCGCGTATCATCCGGATGTGGGTAGGCAGCTCGCCGCCTTCGATCTCAACATGCTTGCCGGGCCGCGCCTCAACGAGATTGGTCAGGAGTTTGGCCGCGTCGCGCGCGGTGGGCACGCCGGCGTCGTCGGGTTTGTCGGATTTGGGGGTCATGGGTACACACGTGTTTCCGGCCGAGTCCGGGTGGAACGGCCAAGGATCAGAAATTTGATCGCGCGTTCTGAACGTGGATTATGGCGCGTATTGGCCGTTTTCGCCACTTTGATGCGCGTTTGCTCATTGACCTGAGCCATTATTTAGATAGAATTCTATATAGATGGACATCTAATTAGAGGAACAACGAAATGGTTACAGTGACAAAAGACACACTCAGTAACGAACAGTTCAACCACTTGCTCCGCTTCTTCCAGCTGTTCAGCAACGAGAGCCGCCTGAAGCTCATTGGCCATTTGGCCGACGGCGAGAAGAGCGTGGGCGAGTTAGCCGAGCTGGTGGAGCTGAAGGAGCCGACGGTGTCCCATCACTTGTCGGCAATGAAGAGCATCGGGCTGGTGGACGTGCGCGCCGAGGGGACGATGCGCATCTACCAGCTCAACACCCGCGCGTTGGAAGCGATGAGCAAGGATGTCTTCGCCCAGCCTAATCTGGCCGCGCTGGTCAGGTCGAAGGAAATGGGCCAGGATGAGCGCGTCTTGCGCACGTGGGTCAAGGACGACCGCATCACCGGCTTCCCCGCCCAGGAGCAGAAGAGCCGCGTGCTGATCCGCTGGCTGGCCCAGCAGATCGATCCTGATCAAAAGTGGACGGAACCGGAATTCAACGAATGGCTGGCGCAATACAACGACGACGTCGCCTTCATGCGGCGCTATCTGGTTACACTCGGCTATATGAGCCGCGAGGACGGCATCTACCGGCGCACGCCGGAAAGCGGCTCCGCGCCCTGATAGCCACATCGGGCACGCGGCCGCCTATGGTACAATCACCAGCTGTCGAACACGGGCGAGCCTATCCCCGCCCGGCTCATCTTCATCACTCCCAGGAGACCCCACATGCACGACATCCTCATCCGCAACGGCCTCATCTACGACGGCAGCGGCCGCCCGCCCTACTCCGGCAACGTGGCCATCACCGGCGATACGATCACCGCCGTCGGCCGGGTCGACAGCCCGGCGCGCCAGACCATCGACGCCGGCGGGCTGGCCGTGTCGCCCGGCTTCATCAACATGATGTGCTGGGCCAACGAGTCGCTCATCCACGACGGCCGCTCCCAATCCGACATTCGCCAGGGCGTGACGCTGGAGGTTTTGGGCGAGGGGTTCTCCATGGGGCCGGTCAATGGCGAGTTGAAGGCGTATATGAAGGAGCGACAGGGGGACATTCGCTACGACATCGAATGGACGACGCTGCGCGAATACCTGGAGTATCTCGTGCGGCGGGGCGTGTCGCCCAACGTGGCCTCGTTCGTCGGCGCGGGCGGGGTGCGGGCCAACGTGCTCGGCTTCGCCGACCGGCGGCCGACGGCCGACGAGTTGGCGCAGATGCAGGCGCTCGTCCGGCAGGCGATGGCCGGCGGCGCGGTGGGGCTGTCGGCGGCGCTCATCTACGCGCCGGACAGCTACGCCGACACGGATGAGTTGATCGCGCTGGCCTCGGCCGCGGCCGAGTACGATGGTCTGTTCGCCGCCCACCTGCGCAGCGAGGGGGAGACGTTCCTCGAAGCGTTGGACGAGTTCCTGACCATCGTCACCGAGTCGGGCATCCGCGGCGAGATTTATCACCTGAAGGCGTCGGGCGCGCGCAACTGGCCCAAGCTGGAGAAGGTCGTCGACCGCGTCGAGGCGGCGCGGGCGGCGGGGCTGCCGGTGACGGCCGACATGTACACCTACCACGCCTCGGCTACCGGGCTGGACGCGATGATGCCCGGCTGGGTGCAGGAAGGGGGGCACAAGGCGTGGGTGGCCCGGCTGCGCGATCCGGAGGTGCGGGCGCGGCTGAAGCAGGAGATCAGCCTGCCCAGCGCCGAATGGGAGAATTCCTATCATGAGGCAGGCGACGCGTCGAAGGTGTTGTGCGTCAGCTTTCGCAACGAGGCGCTGAAGCCGCTGACGGGCAAATCGCTGGCCGAGATCGCCGCCCTGCGCGGGCAAGACCCCGTGGAGACGGCGATGGATTTAGTCATCGAGGATGACAGTCGCGTGGGCTGCGTCTACTTCACGATGTCGGAAGACAACGTGCGCCGCCAGATCCGGCTGCCATGGGTCAGCTTCTGCTCCGACTCGGCCTCGCTGGCACCCGAAGGAATATTCCTGAAGTCGAACCCCCACCCGCGTGCCTACGGCAGCTTCGCCCGGCTACTGGGCAAATACGTGCGCGACGAGGGGCTCATCCCACTGGAAGAGGCGGTGCGACGACTGTCGGCTTTCCCGGCCGACAACCTAAAGCTCGACCGACGCGGCCGTCTGCAGCCCGGCCACTACGCCGACGTAGTCGTCTTCGACCCGGCGACGATCCGGGATCACGCCACGTTCGACCGGCCGCACCAGTACGCCACCGGCGTGCGGGACGTGCTGGTCAACGGCGTGGCTGTGCTGCGCGAGGGGGAGCACACCGGGGCCACGCCCGGCCGGGTTGTTGATGGGCCGAGCAGAGGGAGAAATTAAACACGGATGGGATACGGATGACACGGATATAACGGGTGAACCTATTGAGAGGATAGCTATCCGTTCAATCGGTATCATCCGTGTCCATTCCGTGTTTAATTCTTAACCCGCCAACTGATCCACATAGTGATCGATCGCGGCCCGGAGAAAGGCCGGTAGCTCGGGATGGATCGATTCGTACAGGGCCGAGAAGCGCGGGTCTTCCTCGTAGCCGCGCGCCAGCCCGCGCATGATGGCCGGCGTCGGCTCGTAGTAGCGGCGCATGTGGGCGTGCCAGCGGGCGGCGACCGCCTGCACGTCGGGGTCATTCGGCCGGCGGCCGATCAATGCCGCCATATCCGTGGAGACCGCCTGCCCTTCGGCTATGATCCCGGCCTTCTGCTCGGCCGAGTACCCCTTCCAGCGGAGGCTCGATTCTTTGACAAGCTTCGGATCGTACAGCGTCATCGCCTCTTCCTCATAGCGGGCCTGCGTCTCGTCGTCGAAGCCCTGGAATAGTTCATTCGTGCTCATTTCTGCTTTACCTCTCAAGTGTAATATCGTTCTGTCCACCGTATCGATCAGCTCGTTCAGACGGGTGGCCCGCCGGCGCAGCGCCTCGCGGTGGGCCCGCAGGGCGAGCAGCAGGTCGAACTCCGGGCTATCGAGCACCGCGCCGATGTCGTCCAGGCTCAGCCCCAGCTCGCGATAGAACATGATCTGCTGGAGCCGCAGCGCCGCCGCGTCGTCGTAGTAGCGATAGCCATTGTCGCCAACCGACGATGGCCGCAGCAGGCCGATCTCGTCATAGTAATGCAGCGTTCGCGCCGTCACGCCGGCCATCGTCGCAAGCTGTTTCACCGTGTAGGACATTCGAACCTCTCAATAGAAAGCATCATAGACTATGACGTAACGTTAATGTCAAGGGGCAATTTTACAGAACGTTTGTTTCATTCGTCCAGAGTGCGCTAG
>CAYNOL010000042.1:9792-22308 GCA_964398825.1 uncultured Ardenticatenaceae bacterium | reverse complement strand
CGATGCGGGATTATACAACAAAACCTGTTCCCTGTAAGGACGTCGTATGTAAAAAAATAGATTAAGGCCCAATCTCCTCCACATACACCCGCTCGCCGCGGCGGGCGGATTCGTAGAGGGCCAGCACGGTGCGGATCTGGTCGCGCGTTTCGTTCAGGCCGAGGTAGGGCGGCCGTCCCGTCAGGATGGCGTCGTGCATGTCCTCAACCTCGCCGGCGTACAGCTCCTCGTCGGGCACATCAAGCTCGTGGGCCATGTCGGAAGCGTCGACGAACGTCAGCTTGCGCTGGGGGCTGTCCAGCCCGGTGAACGGCCGCGTCAGCACCAGCCGCCCCTTTGTGCCCAATACATCGAAGTGGGTATACCACGGCGAGCGGAAGGCGCTGCTGATTTGGCCCATGGCGCCGTCGGCGTAGTGGAGCGTGCCGGTGAACGCCTCATCGACCCCGCTGGGGCCGATCCACCAGTCGCCATGCACCCAAACGGGCGGCCCGCCGATGAGAAACTGGGCCATGCCCAGCGGGTAGACACCCACGTCCCACAGGCTGCCCCCACCCCACTCGGGCACCAGGCGGACGTTGTCGCGGCCGGCCATGGCGAAGTTGAACACGCCGCGCATGACGCTGATCTGGCCCAGGTTGCCCTCGCGGACGAAGGCGCCGGCGATCTTCGTCTGCGGGTGATGACGGTACATGAACGCCTCGGCCAGCACGCGGCCGTTGTCGCGCGCCGCGTCGAGCATTCTGTCGACCTCGCTGAGCGAGACGGCCATCGGCTTCTCGCACAGCACATGCAGGCCGTGCTCCAGCGCGCGCACGGTCCACTCGGCGTGCATGTGGTTGGGCAGGCTGATGTAGACGGCATCGACCTCGCCCGAGGCCAGCAGCGCGTCATAGCTGCCGAAGGCGCGGGGGATGCCCCACTCGGCGGCGTAGGCGTCGGCCGCGGCTTGCGTGCGGCTGGCCACGGCCACCAGCTCAGCCCGCTCCGAAGCACGAATGGCGGGGATGAGGCGGCGATTGATGTTGGCCGTCGATACCAGCCCCCAGCGTACTTTGTCCATGATCGCTCCTTTGATGACGCGGGGATTGTATGTCGGGGAGTGGGGAGAGGCAAAGAAGAGTTGAAACCACGATTTTCACCGACTCGAAGGGGGGGGTTGTCTCCCAGCGCACCCCGCTCTCCAAACCCGGTTTCCAGGTTTGCAAGTGAAAAAACCGGGTTTCCAAAAAGATACCCGGTTTTGGTTCTTTCCCGGCACCCGCGTTCTAAAGTTGGCATCCCGGCGTCCTTGGGCTAACCTCATGGTTGACTTTGGAGGGGTAATGAGCACACGTTTGATCACAATGACCCGACTTGGGTTTGGGAGTTTGTTCGTTCTGTTGGTTGTGTTGTTGGTTGGGCGGGGCGCGGCGACGGGGGAATCCCAAGCCGCGGCGAGCGGGCAGCTCTTTTTGCCGCTGGCCATCGGCCGCCCGGCGTTCGAGATGATCCCCGTCGGCGACGGCTTCGTCAACGTGACCGAGATCACCCATGCCGGGGATGATCGGCTGTTCATCAGCGAGCGGGCCGGGCGGGTATTCGTCTACCATCCCGACGGCCGCACCACCGTCTTCCTCGACATCCGCCGCAAGGTCATCAGCCACCGTGGGGAGTACGGCTTCTTCGACATCGCCTTCCACCCCGGCTACAGTGATCCCGCCTCCCCCGGCTTCGGCCTGTTCTACGTCTCCTACACCACCGGCTTCGACGACGGCGTGACGCTCGATGTGCAATTCATCGTCTCCCGCTTCCGCGTCTCGGCCGACCCGAACGCGGCCGATGCGGCCAGCGAGACGTTGATCCTGCGCGAAAAACAGTCGTTCGACGTCCACAAGGGGGGCGGCATGCAGTTCGACCCCACCAACAACATGCTCTATGTCGGCATGGGAGACGACCGGCTGCTCAACATCGCCCAAAGCGACCGCTCGCCGAAGGGCAAGCTCATCCGGCTGGACGTGGACAAGGTGCCGCCGGGCATCACCGGCGACGGCCGCGGCTACGTCAGCGACGAGATCTGGGCCATGGGGCTACGCAACCCGTGGCGCTTCGACATCGACCTGCCCAGCCAGCGCATCTACATCGGCGACGTGGGCGACTTGCGCTGGGAAGAGATCAACGTGGTGCCGCTGGCCGTGCGCGGGCTCAACTTCGGCTGGCATTGCATGGAAGGGCCGGAGATCATCCCCGAAGCGGCCGACCACCCCGAATGCCAGAGCCCCCACCTGTTCGAGCGCGCCATCCACGAATACCCCCACCGGGACGGCAGCGGCCGTTGCGCCGTCATCGCCGGGCATGCCCACCGCCCGGCCTATAACCCCAACGACGGCCGCTTCATCTTCGCCGACATGTGCACCAAAGAGATCTTCTCGCTGGCCCACGACGGCAAGCAGTGGCATCGCACGCTCCTCGGCATCCTGCCCGGCCACAACCTCATCGCCACCATCGGCGAAGATCGGCACGGCAACCAGTACGTGGGCACCGTGGGCGCGCCGGGCCCGGTCTACCGGCTGTTCATCCCGTGATTAACCGGTACACTCTGTGAATGTTGAATCGAATCCATACCCATTGGCGCGCGGCGGCACTGTCCGTCGCGGCGCTGATCGCGCTGGCCGGCGCCGGCTGCCAGCGCGGTCGCGAGGGTGAAACCCCCACCACCGAGAGTTACCTGCCGCTGGCCATCACCCGCCCCGGCTTCGACGTCACCCCCATCGGCGAAGGGTTCGACTACGTAACGGTCGTCACCCACGCGGGTAATGCCCGGCTGTTCGTCGGCGAGCGCGCCGGGCGGATCAAGATCATCCACCCCGACGGCGCCATCACCCCGTTCCTCGACATCGCCGAGCGGGTCTACATCGCCGGCGGCGAGTACGGCTTCTACGATGTCGCCTTCCACCCGCAATACGCCGACCCCGACGCGCCCGGCCGCGGCTTCTTCTACGTCGCCTACACCACCAGCCCCAACGCCGACGCCCAACTACCCGAGGGGCAACCGCCCGACGTCGACCTGATCATCTCCCGTTTCCGCGTCTCGGCCGACCCCGATGCGGCCGACCCTGACTCAGAGACGGTGTTGTTGCGCGAGCCGCAATTCTCCGAAGTCCACAAAGGGGGCGCGCTGGCCTTCGACCCGCGCGACAACCGGCTCTATGCCGGCGTGGGCGAGGATTTCCAGGCGATGCTGGCCCAATTGAGCGACTCGCCCAAGGGGAAGATCATCCGCATCGACGTCGACGCGGTGCCGGGCGACCTGAGGGGCGACGCCACCGCCCACGTCGGCCTCGACATCGCCGCCTATGGCCTTCGCAATCCGTGGCGCATCGACCTCGATGTGGAGAGCAACCGGCTGTACATCGGCGACGTGGGCACGGAGCATTGGGAAGAGATCAATGTGCTGGATCTGGACGGCGAGGCGGTCAATTACGGCTGGCCGTGCCTGGAGGGGCCATACCTCTTCCCACACCTGGAGCAAGAGCCGCGCTGCCAAACGGACTTCACTCCGCCGGTCTACCAATACAGCCGCGAGGACAACCCGGGCAGCTGCGCCGTCATCGGCGGCTACGTCTACCGCCCCGCGGCCGACCCCGACGACGGCCGTTTCATCTTCAGCGACCTCTGCACCGCCGAGATCCTGACCCTGTCGCAACAGGGGGGCGAATGGAAAGTCGCTACGTTGGGCAGGCACACGGGCGGGATTTTCTCCAGCTTCGGCGAAGGGCCGGATGGCGAGCTATACCTCGGTTCGTTCGGCTCAGACGTGCCGATCTACCGGCTGGAAATCCCGTGAGGAATTACGACTATGTACCAGGAGCAACCCATGAACATCAAACGCCGCGTTTTAATGAGCCTCATCGCCGTCGCGACGGCCTCCCTGATGACCGCCTGCAGCGCCTTCATGAACACAGTCACCGGCTCGGGCAGCGTCGTCTCCCAAACCTACGACTATAGCGACTTCAACCACGTCTCCGTCAGCCACGCCTTCCGCGCCACCATCTCGCAGGGCGTTCCCTACAGCGTCGAGGTGCGCGTCGATGACAACATTGTCGACTTGCTCGACGTGCGGCAAGTGGACGAGACGCTCCACGTGGGGCTGACGGGGCGAACGTTGGTCAGAGGCGGCACGCTGGAGTTGATCATCACCATGCCCAACCTGGCCGGGCTGTCGGGCAGCAGCGGCAGCCAAATCCAGCTGAACCCGTTCGAGTCGGGCGACAATTTCACCGGCTCGTTCTCCGGAGCCGGCCGGCTCCACGGCGACCTGGACGCGGCCGACATCGAGCTCGATGTATCGGCCGGCGGCGCCGTCTTCCTGGCGGGCTCGGCCAGCAACGTCACCGCCTCGGCCAGCGGCGGCAGCACCATCGACCTGACAGAGCTGGAGGCGATCGACGCCGACCTGAAGGCCGGCGGCGGCAGCACCATCACCGTCAACGTCGACGGGCTGATCGACGCCGCCGCCTCGGGCGGTTCGAACATCTACTACCTGGGCGATCCTGAGCTGGGCCACATCACCACAAGCGGTGGATCGAACGTGGGGCCACGATAGGAAAAGGAGCCGCAACTTTGGCAGAGTGGGGAGAATGACGAACTACGAATTTGAGGAGAGTGGAGACCGTGAGACCGGGAGAGCGACGCACTGACCTGCCGGCCATAGAACAGTGAATAATTAAATAAAACCCGCTCCAAAAACGGCATCACCGTTTACAATGTGTGGTTATGAACACCCACCACACACTCTCCCGAATGACGGCCCGATTGTGGCCAATGGTGCTGTTGTTGATGTTGGCGCTGGCGGCCTGTGGCGGCGAGGAGCCGGGGGCGACTGGCGTGCAATCGACCGAGGTGGCGGCCGCTCCCACGACGGAGGAGGCAGCCGATGACCCACAGGCCGCGCCGACCGAGGCGGAACCGGCCGGCGACCCAACCGACGAACCGACGGCCGCGCCCACCGACGAGCCGGCCCCCGAACCGACCGATGAGCCGACGGCCGAGCCCACCGATGAGCCGGTCGCCGCGGCCCTGCCCGAAGGCGAGTGCGGCAATGCCTTCTTCCCGGTCATCGACGGCCGCACGCTGACCTACTCGACCAACGTCGCCGTGGACGGCAGCAGCGGCCAGATGTCGATCTCCTACGCCGACGTGACCGACTCCTCGTTCACCTACATCACCCAGGTCGACGACCTCACGTTCGAGACGGTCTGGCAATGCAGCGAGGATGGGCTGCTCTCGCCCGAGGCGTCGCAGCTGCCCGAACAGTTGAAAGGCATGACCGTCGAGTTTGTCGAGGCCGAAGGCGTGTCCATCCCGGCCGAGGAGCGCTTCCGCGAGGGCGAGCTGTGGTCGTCCCACTACACGGCCAATGCGACGATCAGCATGGAAGGCATGGGCAGCGTGGAGACGGTGCAGACCTATGACATCGACAACATCGTCTACCGCGTCGAGCCGGTCAGCGTGCCGGCCGGCGACTTCCCCGAGGCGTATCGCGTCGACTCCATCGCCCAGATCACCTCGACGGTGATGGGGCAAACGGGCCCGTCGTTCGACTTGCTCTGGATCAGTTGGTACGTCGAAGGGATCGGCATGGTCCGGCAGCAGATATCGGGCTTGGGAGTGACCGAGGATGTGGTGATGGAGTTAATATCGATCGACTGATAATCGATGCGATAATGACCCAATAAACGCGCGACAAACGAAAGCGCTTTGGTTTACAGAAGGCGCATCAAGCGAAAGGGCGGGTCACAGACCCGCCCTCTTCACATGAATTCCCCGACGCGCCTACCCCGTCGGCTCCCCCACCGCATTGGTGCACGACGCGCCGCGCTCCGGGGTATTCGGGCCCAGACGATACCGCTCGACGAACGGCGCCACGCGGCTGTCGCCGATGTCGTCCAGCTCCAGCTGCACGCCCCACGTCGTCAGGACGATGGGGCTGCGCTGCATCGGGTAGGGGCTGACCAGCGTATAGGTCTGCCCGCGGAAGCGATCCTCGATGGCGGCGATGACGTCGGCCGGCAGGTCGGGCTGATAGGTGACCCACAGCGCGCCGTGCTCCAGCGAGTGGATGGCGTTGGCCGTGTTCACCGGCGCGTCATAGATGCCGCAGTTCTGCCAGGCGGGATCGTGGACGCCGCCTACCGGCGGCAGCTCGCCGAACGGGATCTCCAGATCAAGCTGGTGCCCCTGCGACGGCCGCGGGTGGTTGACCACGCCTTCGATCTCCGGCTCCGGCCGCAGCCCCAGATAGAGCAATCCCGCCAAGATGATGACCCCCACCACGCCCAGGATGGCATAGACCGCCGTCCGGTCTTTCGACGGCGCCTGCTGCTTCTTTGAGCTCTTCTTGCTGCCGGGCTTCCGCCGGCTCCTCGCTGTACCCATTGAACTCTTCTCCTCAGTGAAATCGACCGGACTAACCCGGTGCAAAGTGAGGGGGATGATGACAATAATCCATCCATTTGGCAACTAAATGGACTCCCTTCTCACTTAATCAGAGAAACGACTCTGAGTAATTTGTATTTCCTTTTTCACGCTCTTTAAACTGTGAGGGATACTCTACTATGTTAGCATTTCGCCAAGTTCGTCAGCCAGTCAAACTCTCATACAACAAGGAAACCAACGATGTTCTCGCGATACATCATCACCATACTGAAAGCGGGTGAGTCCCTGACCGATCCGATCGTCAAGGATCCCAACGGTGCGCGGCGGATCGAATTGCCGGGCTTTTGCATCGTCATCGAAACGCCCGACGGTCATGCCGATGAGGCATTGACGATCGACATGTCTGAGCTGCCTCGACGATTGACCATCACCGACGGAGCCTTAATCCACACCGGCACGAATGGGCTTTTGCAGACGGGGAGCTACAACCAGCTGATCGTGGACGCGGATGCCGGGGTGGCGACCTTGCACAACGACACGCTCGGCATATTGCCCTGCTACTTCTCTACAACCGGCGGCCCGTTGCGCGTTTCCAACTCTATCCCCCTTCTGCGTGAGGCGGCAGCCCTGCCGGTCGACGAGTTGGGCGTGGTCGAAATCTTTCTGTTCAGCGGCTGGGCCATCTTCGAGAGGACGATTTTGAAGGGGGGCCGCCGCATGGCGGCCGGCACCGAGTATCGGTTTCAATTGGGCTCCGGCAAAGAGCCGGCCGCCACGCGCCTGGCTGAGACATGGACCATGGTGCTGCCCGGCTCGACGACTTCATTCACTGATCAGTTCTGCGATTTATGGCGAACATCCATCGAGCGACACTTTGGCCCCATCGATGCGCCGATCGGCATGATGCTGAGCGGTGGTCTCGATTCTCGCCTGGTGGCCGGCGGTGTGGCCGCCCTCGGCAAGCCGATGGTCGCGATGACCCACGGGAATTTGAGCAGCAACGAGGTGGGGTTTGCCGCTCAGGTGGTACAGGAGCTCGGCATCCGGTGGATAACCAACGGCCTGGATGATGATTACCCGTTCGAGCGGATGGCCCTGGATGATATCAAACTGCGCCGCGAAGCGTTCATGAACCCCATATGGTACAGTAGCGCCCAATGTCTGGCGGCCGAAGGGGTCTCCCACTTCGCCACCGGGGCGGGTTTCGACAGCGTCTTCGGCGGCATGAAGGATCTCAATCCATATCGCCGCCTGCTGACCAATCTGCGCCACTCCGTGCTCGGCCCCGGTTCGAGCAAACCGCTGTCGGCCCAAGGGGTGCGAGAGATCGTCGATCTGTTCCGTCTGAAAGCCCGGAAGCGGGCTCGTAATCACATCGGCCTTTTGGCCGAGCCGTACCGCTCCCTCATCACCGACGCCATGCCGGCCGTCGATCAGGAAGTCAGCGACAGGCTGGAAGCCATGGCCCAGACAACGCCGACGGCCGCCCAACTGCTGGAGCGCTTCGAGTTCGAGCATTGGGTACGCCAATTCACGGCCATGCAGGAACGGCAGTTGGAGCATTTCGGCCGGGTCTATCTGCCGACCTATGATCGGGATCTACTGGCCTTCCTCACCAATCTGCAGCCGGCCGTCAAATACGATCATCATCTCTACTATCGAGTCATTCGCCGGCTCTATCCAAAGCTCGCGCGCATTCCGATCACCAATTTGGGCACAAGCCCGGACAAACCACAGTTACAGATCGAGATGTCACGCGCCTGGCGAATTTGGCGGAAGAAACGTCTGACCGCCTGGATCAATTACGAAACGTGGATACGAAGCGGGAACCGTCTGGACAACTACGAGCGGCTTTTCCTGGGCCAATCCCATTTCTTCGACTGCAACGCCATCCGTCCCTATTTCGACGACGTGCGCGCCGGGCGCAAGCACATCTACGACGGCAACGAGATGTTGTCGTTCCTCACCCTCGCCTACCACCTCAACGACAATCTCGCCGCTGCATAGGACGGAGCCACAGATTACAAAGATTTCAGCGTGGAAATCTTTGTAATCTGTGGTTCCCCACATCTTATCCGAGTAAAGAAAGCAGCACCCGCCACAGATTGCCGTAGGCGTTGCGGACGAAGCCGGGCCAGTTGTCGCCGGGCAGCAGCGGCGGAAAGCTCGTCGCGCCCGTCTCGTCGAAGCGGTTGTTGCCCCCCGTCGTCTCCCACAAGATGTCGCCCGACGGGATGCCCAGCTCGGCCACCACCGGATCGGGGTCATAGCCGTTGTTGGCGTAGGTGTTGCCGTGGACATAGTTGTCCTCGGCCAGCGGCCCCACGTCCACCTCGTTGGCGTTGAACGAGCCCGTGCCCGTCAGGCTGAACACGGCCACGCCGGCCGTTTTGTTGCCGGTGATGGTGTTGTTGTACACCTCGTTGTTGTCGCTGCCGATGAGCAGGATGCCCGTCCCCGGCGGCACGATGCGGGCCACAGCCCCCTCGGGCGCGAAGTTGGGATGATTGTTGTTCTCGATGACGTTGTCGTAGATCTTGGCGTCGGATGAGATCTTCGACGTCAGCTGCGGCAAGATGACCATCAGGATGCCGTTGCTGTTGTCATAGAGGTGGTTGTTGTACACCTCGCCGCCCAGCGTGTTCTCCAGCTCGATGCCGATGACGTTGCCGTAGGCCACGGAGTCGCGCACGATGACGTTCTCGCTCTGCCCGGCGTAGATACCCGCGTCGTCGACACCCGTCACCGTGACGCGCTCGATGACCACGTCACTGCTGCGCACCGGGTAGACGCCGTAGGTGCCTACGTTCTCGGCGAAGATGTCGTGGAAGTGAACCCCCTTGGCCCCCTCGACGAGCACGCCGTTGTCGGTGAAGTTGCGCGTGTGCAGATTGCCGACGGTGAAGTTATTGCCGCTGGCGATGACCCCCTCGGGCAGCCGCCCCTCGCCGTCGAGAATGGGATACTCCCCCGCCTCGTTTGCCACGCCGCGCAGGGTGATGTCGCTCATGTCGATGACCACCCGCTCGTGGTAGACGCCGTAGGGGATCTCGATGGTGTCGCCCGGCCGGGCGCGGTCGACAGCCGCCTGGATGCTCTCGCCCGGCTGCACGGTGATCGTCTGCGGCGACCCCTGGCCGACGGCCGCTCCGCCGGGGGCGCTGTTGTGCTCGGCGGCGACGGCGCGCATCGGGTGGTCATACGCCTCGACGACGGGCAGGCCCGACGGCACAGCCGCCGGTATCTGCGGCTTGTTGCTCTCGTCGGTCAGCGCGAACATGAAGGCCACCAGATCGGCCCGCTCCTGATCCGACATCTCGAACGGGTTGACGAAGACGTCGACCTGCTCGAAGCCGTGGGCGCGGCCGCCGCCGGCGGCGTAGAAGTCGAGCACCTCTTCCAGCGTCTCCATCGAGCCGTCGTGCATGTAGGGAGCGGAGAGGGCGATGTTGCGCAGCGTGGGCACCTTGAACGCGCCGAAGACGCCGTCGTCGGTCACGCCGGCGCGGCCGGGGTCGTCGCTGTCGACGCCGACGACGCGGAAGGTGTCCGAGGCAAAGGTGGGCGCGCCGTGGCACTCGAAGCAGCGCAGCGCGCCGGAGCGGAACAGCGCCAGCCCGCGCCGCTGCTGCGCCGTCAGCGCGTCGAAGTCGCCGGCCGCGTACCGGTCGAACGGCGCGTCGTCGCTGACGAGCGTGCGCTGGAAGGCGGCCAGAGCGCGCAACGCGTTGTCGGGCGTCACGGCCGCCTGGCCGCCGCCGAACGCCGCGTCGAACAGGGCGACGTACTCGGGAATGGCCGCCAGCTGGGCCGCCATCGTCGCCGGGTCGCCCACGCCCATCTCGTCGGCGTGGGTCAGCGGCACCAGCGCCTGGTCTTCCAGCGAGTTGGTGCGGCCGTCCCAGAAAAGGCTCTGCACATAGGCCACGTTCCACAGCGTGGGGGTGTTGCGCGGCAAATCTACGCCGGTCATGCCCAGCGCCGTCGCGCGGCCGTCGGCGAAGCCGCGGTCGGGGTGGTGGCAGGTGGCGCAGGAGAGGTCGTCGTTTTCCGACAGGATGGGGTCGAAGAACAGCAGGCGGCCGAGCTCCGCCTTCTCCGGCGTCGTCGGGTTGTCATCGGGCTCGTTGGTGGGCGGGTAGGCGCGCAGCAGGCCGGAATAGGCCGGCTCGACGCTGGTGGAGCCCGCGCCGTGGTTGCCCATGTCGATGGCCGGGTCGGCCGGCACCGGCACGGCCGCGGCCACGACAAAGCCAACCAGCAGCAGCGCCGCCAGCACCGCGAGGATGATCCCAATAACTTTTAATACCTTGCGCATTCTTCCTCCTTGGTCAATAGGTCAGTACTCAGTAACCAGCATTCAGGGGTCAGTCACCAATCGCCAATCTCCAATCTCCCAGTCTCGCAGTCTCGCAATCTCCCATCCTCCCACTCCCCTACCCCCCCAACCCCAACACATACGCCACCACCGCATCCAGCTCTTCCCCTGTCAGCTTCTTCGCCAAATCCTTGGGCATCAGGTCATCGTAGCCGTCGACGAGGTAGTCCGACGGTTGCAGGATGGAGCTGTAGACATAGGCGCGGGCGTCGAGACCGTCGACACGCGTCGCGCCGACGGTGGCCATGCCGGCCAGCGACGGGCCGACGATGACGGCGCCCGGGCTGGTGCTGTGGCAGGCGCCGCAGTGGGCGACGAACACCCGCTGCCCGGCGGCCGCCGTGGGATCGAGCGTCGGCGCGGGCGCGGCCGCCTGCTCCCCTCCCCCGCAAGCGCCCAGCGCCAGCAGCAGGACGAGCAGAAACGCCGCAGCCGCGCCGCGAAAGTTATCAACTATCGGCATGTGGATCGTCCGTACATAGAGGCTCCCGTCGAGCGTCGGGAGAATTGTACGGAGCGGTTATGAGGGGGGCAAGACTGTGAAAATCGTCACAATTACTCAGCCGAGAGCGCGTCCACCAGGTCGGCCAGCAGCGCCTTCTGCCCCCGGAAGCCGGGGTAGCCGAGGCGATCCAGAGTGATGACGCGGCCGTTCTGCACCGCCGGCAGCTGCTGCCACAACGGATCGGACGTCATCTCTTCCAGCGCTTCCAGCTCCCCTTCGACGGCCGGGGCTTGCAGCAGGATGAGCGTCTCGCCGGACAGCAGGCCCAGCCGCTCGTTGCTGATGAACGCGCGGCCGTTGCTGGCCCCCAGGCTTTCCCGCTCCTCGCCGGTGGGCAGCAGCGTCACGCCCATGCGGGCCAGCAGTTGCGGCGCCGACTGCGGCCCGTCGACGAACAGCGCGACGTTGGGGCCGGGGTAGATGGCTGCCACGGAGACGCTTTTCTCGGTGGCATTGATCTCGGCCGCGGCGGCGCTCACCGCCTGGTTGAACGCGGCCACGTCCGCTTCGGCCGCGGCGTGCTGCTCGTGCGAGCCAACGACCGACGCCGTCTCGATGTAGGCTTCCAGCGGGTCGGCGGCGCTCAGGGCCACAGTCGGCGCGATCTCTGACAGGCGGTCATAGCCGATCTCCTCGATGAAAAACGACGCGCCGATGATCAGGTCGGGGTTATAGGCCAGCAGCGTCTCGATGGAGATGTCGGCCGTCGATGAGAACAGCTCCGTCCCGGCCAGTTCGTCGGCCGCGATGAGCGGCAGCGCGTCGGGCACGTTGACGCTCGACGCCACGGGCGCAATGCCCAGGTCGAGCAGGTCGGCCAGCAGCCGCTCCTCGCCCAGCGCCAGCACGCGCTGCGGGTTGAGGGGGATGTCGGATGTGCCGAAAGCGTGGGTGACGGTGCGCGTCGTGGCCGTCTCGGATGTGATCTCGGCCGGGGTAGTCTCGATTGCGCCGCCGCAGGCAGCCGACAGCGCGCCGGCCAGCAGCAAAGTCAGGAAAATCGCTAAATATCGGGGGATGCGTTTCATTCTGTTCTCTTCTCCAATGGGTAGCAGGACGCCCGCCACGACCTGAAAGGTGGGCGCACGTTGGCCTCGGATACCGAAGGTGCGGCGAGCACCCACCTGTCAGGTCTTGCTCGTAGTGCTCCCCATTCTTCATTCGTATCTCGTATCTCGTATCTCGAATTATTTCCCCCGCCGATACAACAACCACG
>CAYNOL010000042.1:0-9692 GCA_964398825.1 uncultured Ardenticatenaceae bacterium | reverse complement strand
TCGTATCTCGTATCTCGTATCTCGAATTATTTCCCCCGCCGATACAACAACCACGCAAAAAACGGCGCGCCGATGAGGGCGGTGGTCACGCCGATGGGCAGTTCGTTGGGGGCGATGACCGAGCGCGCGGCCAGGTCGGCCACGACGAGCAGCAGCGCCCCGGCCAGCGCGGCCGTCGGCAGCAACGCCTCGTGGGCCGGGCCGACGAGCCGTCGCGCCACATGGGGAGCCACCAGCCCGACGAAGGCGATGGTGCCGGCGGCCGTCACGGTGATCGCCGCCAGCCCGGCGGCGATTGCCAGCAGCAGCGCCCGGTACTGCTCCGTGCGCGCCCCCAGCCCCACGGCCATCGACTCCCCCAGCCCCAACACGTTGAGCTGCCGGGCCATCAGCAGCGCCACCGGCGCCAGCAGGCCCACCCACAGCAGCAGCACCCGCACGTCGGCCCAGGTGCTGCCGTAGACGCTGCCCGTCAGCCAGACGAACGCCGAGCGAGCCGCGTCCACTTCCAGCCGGGTGATGAAGTAGTTGATCAACGCCGTGCCCAATGCCGCCAGGGCCACGCCAAACAGGATGAGTCGGAGCGGCGACGCGCCGCGCCGCGTCAGCACGAAGATGAGCGCCGCCGCGCCCAGGCCGCCGATGAGCGCCAGCCACGGCAACAGCGCGTTGTCGGGCACGGCCGCCAGCGTCAGATAGCCGACGACAAGTACCCCCGCCCCGGCGTTGACCCCCAATAGCCCCGGATCGGCCAAATCGTTGCGAGTCACGCCCTGGATGATGCCGCCGGAGACGCCCAGCGCCGCGCCGATGAGCAGGGCCACGAGGATGCGCGGCAGGCGGAAGTCGCGCACGACGAGGCGGTTGTTGGGGTTGTCGGTCTCCAGCCCCACGGCCGCCCGCACCACGTCGAGCGGCGCGATGGCGAATTCGCCGTGGGCGGTGCTGAGGACGACGGCCAGCAGCAGCAGCGCCAGCAGAAGCGGGATGACGACCACCGCTCGCCGGTCGAGACGGAAGGAAAGGGGCAGGCGGCGCGTCCGCATCGTCACCCAGGCGGCGCGGGGGGTGTGCTTGGGCGGGGTCATCGGATGCGGTTTAGCAGGTACATGAGGAACGGCGCGCCGACGATGGCCAGCATGACGCCGATGGGGACTTCCTGCGGCCGTTGGACGACGCGGCCGAGGGTGTCGGCCAGCGTGACCAGCAGCGCCCCGCCGACGGCCGAGTACGAGATGATCCAGCGATAGTCGAAGCCGACGAGCACGCGGACGGCGTGGGGGACGATCAGCCCGACGAAGCCCACCGGCCCGGCGATGGCCACCGCGCCGCCAACCATCAGGATGACGGCCACAGCCGCCACGACGCGCGTCCGCTCCACGCTCTGCCCCAGCCCGCGCGCGATCTCCTGCCCCAGGCTCAGCGTCGTGATCTGCCGCCCCAGCAGCAGCCCCACAACCAGCCCGGCGACGACGAACGGGCCGAGCCACAGCACCATCTGCCAGCTGCGCGCGGCCAGCGAACCGACGGTCCAGAAGCGGATCTGGTCGAAGGTGTTCTGGTCGAAGACGAGCAGCGCTGTGGTCAGGGAGCTGACGAACAGGGAAAAGATGACGCCGGCGAGGGTTAGTTTGGCCGGCGTGGGGCCGCCCCGCCCCAGCGAGGCCAGCGAATAGGCCAACACCCCGGCGACGGCCGCGCCGACCATCGCCAGGAAGCCGTAGACGATGAGCGGCGGCGAGCCAAGCAGGTAGACGCCCAGCACGACGGCGAACGAGGCCCCGGCGTTGATGCCCAGCAGCCCCGGTGAGGCCAGCGGGTTGCCGGTCATACCCTGCATGATGGCCCCGGCGGCGGCCAGCCCCGCGCCCACCAGCACCCCGGCCACGACGCGCGGCAGCCGTACGGTGCGGATGATGACCTGGTCGATCTGGCCGCTGTCGTAGGCGACGAGCGAACGCCAGACGGTGCCCAGGTCGATCTCGGCCGCGCCCAGGGCCACGGCCACGGCGACGGCCGCCAGCAGCAACACTACCCCCACCACCAACCCCACCGGCAGCAAAGCAGCCGGCCCGATGAGGCGCGGCTGTTTTTCTTTGGTGAGGGCTGTTTTGGTGGTCATGGTTTTGTTCACTGTCGGACCTCAGAGGTTGGCGGCAATCCAAGCCTCACGCAAACCAGCCCGTTCGCGCCCCCCACCTCTGAGGTCTCTACGTCCTATTGCACGCCGAACGCGGCGGCAACGTCATCCAGAATCGCCTGCGCCGCCAGCGGGCCGCCGAGAGACGTCCACACCGCGCCATCGACGACCGACACGGCGTTGTTCTGCACGGCCGTCAGCGCGCCGTAGAGCGGGTCGGCCAGCGCCGCGTCCAGCACGGCACGGCCATCGGGATTGAGCGCGCCGACGAAGATGTGGTCGGCGTCGATCGTCGTGATGGCTTCCAGGCTGACCGTGTCGCCGTGACCCTGCCCCTCGATGCCCATGTGGGACCCCGGCCGGGCCAGGCCCAGCGCCGTGGTGATGGTGCTGGCAAACGAGGCGGGGGCCATGATGACGGGGCCGTCGGGGTTGAAGCGGACGATGCTCACCTCGGCGCCGGCGGGCAGCGCCTCGGCCAGGGTCGTGGCGCGGGCGTCGAAGTCGGCCAGCCACGCCTCAGCCTCGGCCGCCATGTTCAGCGCATCGGCCGTGCCCTGGAACGCCGTGCGCCAGTCGTCGCCGGAGTTGAAGGTGATGTAGACCGGGGCGATCTCGCGGAACGACGGCAGCATCTCCTCGAGCGCCGGGAACAGGCCGCCAACGAGGATCAGGTCGGGGTTCAGGTTGAGGATGGCCTCGGCCGACGGCTCAGAGAACGCGCCGACGGAGACGGCGTCGCCCAGCAGCGGTTGCAGATAGGCCGGCGGCGTCTGCGCGCCACGGCCGTTGACCACGCCGACGACCGGGAAGCCCAGCGCCAGCGCGCCGTCCATGTCGCGCTCGCTGAGCACGACGACGCGCTGCGGGGCGGCCGGAATCTCCAGCTCGTTGCCGGCGGCGTCGGTGACGGTGCGGGTCTCGCCTTCGGCCGGTTCGGCCACTTCGGCGGGGGCATCGGTCGGCTCGGCCGGGGCGTCGGTCGGCTCAACGGCCGGGGGCTGGGTGGCCACCGGGGTCTCCGGCGCGCCGGACGAACAGGCGACGGCGAAGGCCATCACGAAAACGAGGAGCAGGGCAGCCGCCAAACGGCCGCGCGATACAGGTGACAGATTCATGATCTCACGTGTCCTTGGTGAAAGAGAAAATAAAGATTAAGGAGTTTAGGCTCCGACTTGCAGTTGTTCGGTCTCGACCCAATCGACGCTCAGCTCTTCCTTCTGGGCAAAGCGCACCAGATGGTCGGCGACAACGTGGCGCAGGCGGGCGAAGCGCACATCGCTGTCGGACGTGACGTGGAGCGTCAGCACGCCGTCCTCGGCCCGCATCTCGCATTCGCCGAACGGGAAGCGCACGTAGCCGGCGTTGTCCTCGGCGCTCGCGGCCACCTTGCGGTTGAAGTGGTTGCACAGCGCCTTCAGGTAGCGCGGGGCGTTGGGCGTCGGCACGCGCGCCCAGGCGTGGCGGGCGACGCCGTCGGGCTGGTCGGCGCGGTCGACCAGCTCCATGAGGCGCCGGCGCAGTTCCCCGGCGTCGGCCGCGGGGGCGGCGAAAGGGACATGGTCGGTCGTCGTCCGGCCCTGTTCGTCGCGCAGCGCCACCGTCACACCCGCCGCGTCGAGGCTCTCCACGCGGGCGGCCGTGGCCCACGAGGCGTCGAACGCCGTCCGGCACACGGCCAGCACCGCCGCCGGCAGCTCGTTGTTGAGGTATTCGGCCAGGGATTGGGCCGCCTGATCGAAGGTTATTTCTTCACTCATTTTGAAACTCCTGTCTTGTTCGTCGTGCCCGCTCATGCATTCTATTTATTTAATGTGGCGTCACCGCCCTGGCCGCGAATAAGGGCCAGGCAACCGGGGGAGAGACGCCGTTTGTTTCCAGTGACGCCTCTCCCGGTTGCCCCACCCCTGCACCTGTTCGCAAAGCCGCTGTTCGCAGGGGTCGGGCAACGGCGAGCTCAATTGGTCATGGAGACCCCCCTTGTCTCGCCGTTGCCTGACCCTCTTCGCGCGGCATGCGAATATGACCAGGATGCTCCCACATCATTTTGAAAAGATGCATAAGCGCGCACGACGAACAAGAGTCATCGCATTATGCTGTACTATTGAAGATCAATAGGGAAAATTGCTCCTATCCCCAGGACAATAGCACACGCCCCGCGGCCGATCTACGGGGGCGGTTAATTTTTAGTTAGACGGGTGATTAAATTGAACGCAGGTAGTTGGTAAGGCCGAATTTGGACGGCGGTTCACCGCCGGTTGAAACGTGGTTAAATCAGGGCCTGGGCGGCGCCAACTCCCCGCCGTTCGCATCAAGCCGCCACTCCCGCCCCGCGTCGTCCCACAGGCGCAGCTCATTCGCCTCGTCCCAGGCGATAGTTTGGATGGCCGGGTCGTCGGAGCGCAACAGCACGCGGCCGGCCATGGCCGGAACCTCGACGCGGCTGACCGTCGTCACACCGGAACCGCCGGGAGCGCAGAACATCTCCGCCTGCACAAAGGCCAGCGCGCGGCCGTCGGGCGACCAGGCGATCGGCCCCAGCGCCAGCGCGTCGGCCGCCGGGGCGCGCCCCACTTCGCCGCCGTCCGTCTCGTAGACCACCAACTCCCGCTCGGCCCACACGGCCAGCAGCCGCCCGTCGGGCGAGACCGGCCCGCCGCCCAGGTCGGCCGTCGTCCACGTCGACGTGTCGGCCCGGCTGATCGGCCGTGTCCAGAAGCCGCAGCCGTCGGGAACCCCCTCGCGCGCCTTGGTGTAGTAGAAGAAGCGACCGGACGCAGACCAGAACAACCCGCCCAGCCCAAACGCCCCCAGCCCGCCGCACGCCTGCAGCTGTCCGTCGACGAAACGCGTCTCGCCCGTCGCGGTGTCGACGACGCGCAAGATGTCGTAGGCGAACGCCTGCTCACCGGCCAATGGCGTGCAGTCGTGGATGACCACCTCGGCCCGCAGCGCGCCGTCGAGCGACGGGTAGGACGCGAACAGGCGCGGCGGGGTGCCGGCCACCAGCGTGGCGGCGAAGTCGGGCTCCGGCGTGGCGGGGGGCGAGGTGACGTGGGGGCTGGGTGGGCGCGTTGGGGTGGCGTCGAAGACGACGGTGGCGGTTGGGGCGGCGGTGGGCGCGGCCGTCGTGGGGGGAATGGCGTCCGGCTCGGCCGCTCGGTCGCAGGCAAACAGCAGGGAGAGCAGGGCCGCGAGGATGAGCAGCCGGGTCTTGTGAGGCATATTAATATTTAACCACGGATTTCCACGGATTTTTACGGATAACACGGATGAAAAATCCGCGTTATCCGTTCTAATCCGTGAGAATCCGTGGTTGAAATATTTAATTCACCCGCAATATCGACGGCAGGAACAGCCGCTCGGTGGTCGGCACGGCCTTCGGGCTCCAATCGGGCGCGTAGCCACCGTCGACCAGCAGCCGCAAGCCGCTGCCGTCCCGGTTGACGATGTAGATGTCATACGCCGAAACGTCCTCGAGCGACGGGGTGCGGTCGAAGACGATCTGCTTCCCATCGGGCGAGACGCTCAACTGCCCGGCGAACTGGTCGCTGAAGTTGGTGATCCGCTTCGTCTGCTTGGTGGCGAAGTTATATTCAAAGATGTTGGACTTCTCGGGCTCGTACAGGTCGCCCAGTTCATCGACCGAAAAGACGAACCCGGAGCCGTCGGGCAGCCAGGCGATGCCGCGCACAAACTCGTAGACCTCGTAGGACAGCAGTTGTTGGCCGGCGCCGGCGCTGCCTTCGGTCGTCAGATAGATACCCTGTGACTCAGAGAACATGTAGCCCATATAGAGGAGCTGGTTGGCCTTTGAGGGCGGCCCCCAGGTCAGATGGTTGGCGATGTCGGGCATGGCGGAGTTGTCCGTCTGGAGTTCCTCGCCCAGTTCCAGCGGCCCCGGATTCGGCGACAACTTCTTCATACTGGCGAAATTGAGGAAGAACCCCACCTGCGACCCGTCACTACGCCACGTTGGGGAACGGTTTTCCCAGTAGGTGTCCGGTACGTAGACGTTCACTTGGGCGGTCGTGACTGTCTGGCCGGCCTTCACGTCGACGGCCGAGGCGATCCTGACCTCCCGATTTTGCCCAGCGATTACCGTGGCGAGTTGCAATGCGCCGTCGCCGAAGTCAGCGACGTTGTTGAACGTCAATGTTGTGGAGCTACCGGCGGGCAGATTGACCGGCAGCAGCGACGGCGCGCCCTGGAAATAGATGAACCCCGAGAACGAATTGCCGAAGATGCTGCTGTTGCGCACCGGTATATTCACCGTCCCCTTGGGGTAGGCGCTGAGACCCGCGCAGGACGGCCCCTGTGTGAGGCGACGATAGGCGCTGCCGTCGGCGCCGACGACGAATATGTCGCCATCATTGATGGAGCACCAGTTCTCGTGATTGCTGGCGAAGGCGATCTCGGCCGCGTTCGGCCGCCAATCGAGGCTCCAGACTTCGTACACTTCGTGGGGATCGGCCTGCCCGTGGGCCCACAGGCGGCGGTCGTTGCTGCCGTCCGGCTCCACCAGGCGGATTTCGTCGCCGGTGGCGGCTTTGACGTAGGCAATCGTGCCGGTAGCGGTGGCGCTGTCGGTGTCGGCCTGTGTTGCCAGGGGGTAAGCCAAGCCCACCACCAGCAACATACCGAAAAGGGCCAACAAAAACGGACGAACGGCTCGCCCCATCGGTGGGGGGACAGTTGGGGGCCGCTGCGATTGGGTCGTCGGCTCAGACTGGATCATGTCACGCTCCTTGTGATTGAACAGATACAGACCGAATTGTTAAACAGGAATCGCCGCAAGCATCAAGCGGATGGTACAGATGATATCCCTCTGATGTCTGTTCATCTGTCCCATCCGCCTGAATATGGGGCAACTCTTGTTTTATGAATAATCCTGCTTGGGGCGCCGGCAGGAGAAAACACCGCACCACATTACCCCGATACGGAAAGCCGGGGATATTTATACAATCACAGCGTGGCTGATCAAGAAAGTCCAGACAAATTACCTAAATGGTGCTTCGGGGCCTGGCGGGTCTGCTATCGCCATAGCAAAAAGGGCGGGTCAAAGACCCGCCCCTACGCGCGACCGTACTTTATTCGTATTTCGTATGTGCCTACGCCAGATCGATCTTCTCGTTAACGGCCGTCTCCGAATGCTGCCCCACGACGCGCTGGGCGAAGGCGATGACGGTGGGGATGATGCCCTTCGTATCCCAATACTCAGCCTTGTCGACGGTGACCTTCAGCACCCGCAAGTTGGGATCGTCCTTGCCGTTGGGGAAGAACACCTTGTAGATCGGCGACCACAGCTCGTCGATCTTGGCCCGGTCGTTGAGCAGCGTGGCCGTGCCCGACACGGAGATAAAGCGCTGGTCGTCGGGCTTGGCGTAGCTGACGTTGACCCGGCTGTCCCGGCCGATCTCATACGCCTTGGCCGTGTCGGCGCCCGTCAGAAACAGCAGATCGCCGTCGAACTCCGTCTGCTGGGTGCTCATCGGCCGGCTGCGCAGCGTGCCGTCGTTGTCGACCGTCGTCAGCATGGCGATGTCGATGTCCTTGATCAACTCGCGCAGCTTCTCGATCTTCTCCCGGTGGGTTTTGTGTTCCATTTTCATCTCCCGAAGCCGAGTTTTTCCTGGCTAACTCCTGTTCGCCAAACTCGGTTTCTTTGCTTGGATTTTTTTTATTCGTATAAAAACCGAGTCTTCAGGAAAAGCCCGGTTTTGAGGGATGATAGAACACAGAAAGCGGGGAGACCTGTACCAGAGATACAAAAAAAGAATTAAACACGGAATGGACACGGATGGGACGGATTTTACGGATGTCATCTTTCCGTAAAATCCGTTTAATCCGTGACCCATCCGTGTTTAATTCTTACTGACTACTGGACACCCTCAACCCGATGATCCCGGCGATGATCAGCACCAGCGACACCAGCTTGACCACGTCGCGCGACTCCCCGAGCAGCACCATGCCGAGGATGGCCGTGCCGGCCGCGCCGATGCCGGTCCAGATGGCGTAGGCCGTGCCCACGGGCAGCGTCTTCAGCGCCTGGGCCAGCAGCAGCATGCTGGCGATGAGGGCCACGACGAAGCCCACCGTCGGCCCCGGTCGGGTGAACCCCTCGGACTGCTTCAGCAACAACGCCCAAACGATCTCCAGCAATCCGGCAACAAATAGAATAATCCATTGCATGCGAAATTCTCCTATTCACCTTGATTGGGGTCGTCCCCGGGGGGTATTAGCGTGCGTTGGGTCGTCCCAAAGCAGCGTCGGTGAGCGCGAGGCTCTGACGGGAGGAGTATAGGCAGAGGGCGGGGAATATTCAAGAATGCGAAGGCGGGTCAGGCAACCGGAGGAGAGACGCCGCTTGTTTCCATCAACACCTCTCCCGGTTGCCTGACGCCTACACTAAACAGTAATGCCGCTGGTTGTAGGAGTCAGGCAACGGCGAGACCAATTTCATTGAACAGATGGCCTTGTCTCGCCGTTGCCTGGCCCTCTTCTCGTGGGCCGCTACAGCTTCACCGTCCGCAGCCGCAGCGCGTTGGCGACAACGCTGATGCTGCTGAAGGCCATGGCCCCGGCGGCCAGGATGGGGCTCAGTTCGCGCAGGAAGTCGGGGGCCCAGGCGAACGGAGCCAGCACACCGGCGGCGATGGGGATGAGCACGACGTTGTAGCCGAAGGCCCAAAACAGGTTCTGCTTGATGTTGTTCATCGTCGCCTGGGACAGGAAAATGGCCTGGGGCACACTGCGCAGATCGCCGCGCATCAGGGTCACGTCGGCCGTCTCCATGGCCACGTCGGTGCCCGTGCCGATGGCCAGCCCCACGTCGGCCTGGGCCAGCGCCGGGGCGTCGTTGATGCCGTCGCCGACCATGCCCACGCGCAGCCCTTCCGCTTGCAGCTGCTTGACGTAGCTGGCCTTGTCGCCCGGCAGCACCCCGGCGAAGACACGGTCGATGCCCGACTCGCGGGCAATGGCCTCAGCCGTGGCCTGGTTGTCGCCGGTCATCATAATGACCTGCAGGCCGAGCTCGTGGAGCTTCCGCACGGCCTCGGCCGAGCCTTCCTTGATGGTGTCGGCCACGCCGATGAGCCCGGCCGCCTGGCCGTCCAGGGCAACCCACATGGTCGTGCGCGCCTGCGCCTCAAGCGCCTCGGCCCGCTCGGCCAGCTCGTCGAGCCCGCCGACGCCCTCGCGCTCCATCAGCCGCCGGTTGCCCACCAGCACGCGCCGCCCTTCGACGGTGGCGATGATGCCATGCCCGGCGATCGCCTCAAACGTCTCCGGCCCCGGCGCGTCGAGCCCGCGCATCTCCGCCTCGCGCACGATCGCCTCGCCCAGCGGGTGCTCGCTGCCCCGTTCGGCCGCGGCCGCCAGACGCAATAAGTTATCACTGTCCAGTGTCCACTGTTCAGTGTCCAGTGGACCGCTCGAGGACTGACCTACTGACCCACTGACCCACTGACCCACTGACCCACTGCTTACTGAATACTGCTTACTGCCTACTGCATACCCCTCGCTCACCACCACATCCGACACCGCCGGC
>CAYNOL010000041.1:0-22609 GCA_964398825.1 uncultured Ardenticatenaceae bacterium | reverse complement strand
GAGACATTTCACGACGCCTCGCGCCACGCCATGACGCGCGTCGTGCTGGCCCCCTGCTCCCCGTTCTCCGTCACGGCCGACCTGATGCGCGAGTCGGCCGCGCTGGCCCGCACCTATGGCGTGCGGCTGCACACCCATCTGGCCGAGACCATCGAGGAAGAGGCATTCTGCCTGGAGACGTTCGGCCTGCGCCCGGTGCCCTATGTCGAGTCATTGGGCTGGACGGGCGATGACGTGTGGCACGCCCATTGCGTCCACATGAGCACGGGGGAGATCGACCTGTTCGGCCGCACGGGGACGGGTGTGGCCCACTGTCCATCGAGCAACATGCGGCTGGCCAGCGGCATCTGCCGCGTGCTCGACCTGCGGAAGGCGGGCGCCCCCGTCGGGCTGGGCGTCGACGGCTCGGCCTCCAACGACTCCGGCCACATCCTGGCCGAGGCGCGCCAGGCGATGCTGCTGCAGCGCGTCGCGCCCGATCGCTATCTGAGCGAGGCGCCGGGCGGCCGGGGGGGATTCGCCGGCACCGCGGCAGCCCTGTCGGCCCGCGAGGCGCTGGAGATCGCCACGCGCGGCAGCGCGGCCGTGCTGGGGCGCGACGACGTGGGCTACCTGGCGCCGGGGATGAGCGCCGACTTCATCGCCCTCAACCTCAATCGTGTCGACTACGCCGGAGCGTGGCACGACCCGACGGCGGCTGTGCTGTTCTGTGGGCCGCGCGGCGTCGATGTGTCGGTCATCAACGGCCGCGTCATCGTGGTCGACGGCCGCCTGACGACCGTCGACCTGGAACCCCACATCCGGCGGCACAACGCCATCTCGCAGGCGATGATCACCGGCTAATCCACGTCAAGGTGTAACGTAGAAGCCGTCGATCGGCTTGGCGAACCCGGCATTGGCCGCGTTCCAGTAGATGCTGACGTCGCCCGGAGATTCAGGGGACGAAATTTCCAGAACCATATTGTTCTTGCCCTTGATGCCCTTGATCGTAAAGACGTTCATCACCGTCAGGTAGAGCGTGTTCGTCTCCTCATCGACGTAGGCCGAGGTCACGTTCTCGGCCTTCATGCCTTGCATCCGCGTGCCGTCGAAATAGGTGCGCCACACGCCTCTCGTCGTCGCCTCACCCGTCTGGTCAATCCTGAACGCCAGCAGGTCTTCCTTCTGCGCCTTCAGATTCTTGCCATCCGCGTCCTTCACCGTGGCCACGCCGGTGGTGCTGATCAGCAGCGTGCCGTTTGGCCCCTCATCGAGCCAGGCGAGTGCGTCGATCTTCTCGCTGCCGGCGGCCAGATCAACCGCGGAGCCGTCGAAGAAAAGTTCGAACCAGCCGCCCACCTCTGTTGGTACGAATCGAACCACGTCCTGCGGCATGGCGGTCAGCTGTGGGCCGCTTTGGGCCGGAAGCTTCATCTTGGCTTTGAAGGCCATCAGGATAGAACCATCGTCCATGATGACGAAATCGTTCAGCGCTTTGGCGATCTTCACGCGCGAGGCATCGAAATGGAGCGTCCAGGCATCTTCCTCGGTGTTATAGGCCAGAATGTCGCCGGGGGAATAGGACAGCTCGCGGACCGTGCCCGCCTTGGCCGTGGTGATGTAGTAGATCTGCGGCGCGGGGGCGGCTTGCGGGCTGCTGATGAATGTGCAGTTGACCGTCTCATTGGGAGCGAGCGTAATGCCGGCCGGATCGCGACCGCCGTCGCAGGTCGCACTGGCCACTGTCCAGCCGGCCGGTCCGTTTTCCGTCACACTGTGGGCCACGCCGGGCGGCAGCGGCCCCGAGTCGTGGCTCTGGCCGTGGCCCAGGCTGAAGGTGCCGAATGAGGCCGTGAAGCTGAACAGCGTTCCGCTCGTGTCCGGCGGGTCCGTCTGCTTGGTGACGATGATGCGGCCGGGCGGCGGGTAGTCGATGGCGACGGAGACGGCGGCCGTGGCACTGACGGGCGCGTCGGCCGGGCCGGTTCCGGCGGCTGTGAAAGTGCTCGCGTGGGAGCTACCGCCCGTGCCGCTGACGGTGGCCGTGAAGGTGCAATCATAGCTGCCGCCGGAAGCGAGGTTCCACGGAACAGTGCAGTCGGTGCTTACCAGGGCGGAGTTGACGGCGTCGGCCACATTGCCGAACGCCGAATCGGTCAGCCCGGTCAGCGTCACCGGCGCGGCCATGTTGTCGATGTGGACGGCGAAGCTGACCAACCCGCCCGGGTCGGTGACCGAGACGGGCGACGGCGTTATGCTGACCGACATCTCCCCGGCCTGCACGCTGGTGAAGCTACAAGTGACGGTCTCGTTGGGGCCGAGAACGATGGCGTCGGGCGGGGAGCCGTCGTCGCATTGCCCCGTCGTCGTCCAGCCGGCCACCGTTGTGGGGGCGACGCTATACGTCCCGGCCGACAGATTCTCCACTACCTGCTGCCCCCCGTCTGACAAGGCGAACGATTGCGGC
The DNA here is from genome assembly GCA_964398825.1 of uncultured Ardenticatenaceae bacterium. Taxonomy (GTDB): domain Bacteria; phylum Chloroflexota; class Anaerolineae; order Promineifilales; family Promineifilaceae; genus Promineifilum. The sequence continues at coordinate 20,163 of CAYNOL010000041.1, read as the reverse complement.
GCGTAGGTGGCGGTGAAGTCGAACTGTTGCGGATGCTCGCTCGGCAATGATGCGTGGCTGACGATGATGCGACCGGCGTGGGGCAGTTCGTGGGCGCCGATGTCGTAAGCCCCCGCCCCACCCCGCGCCAGGCCGAAGAAGTCGTCGGCCGCGTCCGTTGCCTGCCCGGCGTCGAGCGCGGGAGAGGCGAACGTCAGGCGGAAGGCATCGACCGATGGCGCCTGACCTGTGGACGGCGGGTCGATCGCCCCCGCCAAATTCGGCGCGCCGACCACACGGCCGACTTCGCCCGGGAACCAGGTGGTTGGCAGCGAATTATTCGTCGAGTAATACAGGTTATGAGCCACGGTGAAGGTGGAGAAATCCGCTCCCCCACCCTGAACCCGCAAGATCGACCCCACCGGCGGCTCTTGCACGATGAGGTTATTGATGAAGCTGGAATTGGCGTAGGATGCCCCACTGCTGAGCGAGATATTGTTGACCCCATTGCCGTCATGGTTCTCTTCGCCGCGCGCGTTGGCGAACACATTGTTAGCCACCAGCGCGCTGTTCAATCCGCCGTTCGACCGTTGGCTGCTGACGCCAAAGTTGATGCTGCACCCGACGACGATATTGTTGATGATGACCTGGCCGATGCTTGGATCTACCCCTCCGATAGCCAGGAACGCCTCGTCACGCACCTGAATGGCGGCCGAGGTCGTGTAATATTTGGAGCCGCCTTTGCGCATGTAAGCCGGATCGTCGGTGCAGTAGACCAGATTGCGCTGTACAAGGGGGTACTTTGTCGAATTCAGGTAGAGGTTGGCGTGATAATTGTCGTAAACGACGTTGTCCTCCAGCGTGATGTTCTCGCTGAAACGGTCGGCCACCAACCCTTCCCCGTAATTATTGTAGACCGCGTTGCCGCGGGCCACGCTGTCTTTCGTCCCGATGAACGTCAGCGCGCTGCCGCCGATGGGACTGGCGCTGACGTAGATATCGCCGTCGGCGTCGAGCCAAGCCGCCACCAGATCGGTGGGAAACGGATTGTAATCGATCTGGTCACCATCGAAGTAGAGAGACCACGTCCCCGCTGTCTCATCGTAAACGGCCAAGTCTTCCTTATCGACCGCCAGCGAGCCAATCGTTGCGTCGGCGGCGGTGCTGATCAGCAGCCGGCCGTCCGGCGTCCGGTCGAGCGCGTCGATGTTGACGTTCGGCGGCAAACCCAGCTCCGCGGCCGTTTTATAAAGGGAGAAGCTACCGGCGGTGATCTGGTCCCACTCGTTGACGGCCGTCGGCGAGAAGCGCACCAGGTCACTGGGGCCTATCGCCGTCGGTGTGATGGTCGGCGTGACGATGGTTGTATCGACGAGGTCGACCGTCGTCGTCACGGCGAAGCTCATCAAGATCGGCGCGCAAGCCGGGCCGCACTCCGGCGGCGCGCTCTCGATCTGGAAGGCGTCGATGACCGTCTCGTTTAGCAAGCCGAACGCGTCGCCCTTGAAATATTTGGTCCATTCATTGGCCGCCGGCTCGTGGAACAGAATGTCGCGCCCTGAATAAGTGAACGCTTCTCCATTGGCGCTATATTCGGCGCTGATGTGGCCGCTGCCGCTGCCGTTGTTGTCGTTGATGGTGCGGACTGAGCCGGCGTAGACGCGCGAAGTCACGCCGTCGTTGTTGAACGTCACCGACAGGCCGTTGACCGTCGATTCGGGCAGATCGGCGTTCTTGCCGCTCCAGAACGGATTGTCCCACATCTCATCGACGTCGAACGTCCAATCTCCTGCCCCCTCGCCGGCGCGCTCGCCACGATAGATGACCGGGTTGTGCCGAGCTTTCAGAATGTTGTTGTAGACCTCATTGTTTTCGATGACGACGTTGTCAATGGGGTCAAGATCGTTATAGCCGCGGACGATGATGCCCGCCCCCCAGTTGTCGTGGATGATCGAGTTGCGTACAGTGATGTTGCTGGCCGACACATCGACGGCACGGCCGCTGGAATGGCGCACCTCGAAGCCGTCGAACACCGTCCCGACACCGTTCAACTCGACGAGAGCGGTAGCCAACTGTGTGGATGAACCGCTCGGCAGGTGCTTGTCGCCATCGATGACCGGCCTGCCGTCGCCATATGCCTTCAGCGTGCGCCCCGGCCTGCCGGCGTGGACGTTGACGGCTTCATGATAGACCCCCGCCTTCACGCAAATGACCAGATAGTTGTCGGTATGGATGATAGCGGCCTGGATGCTGGTGATATCTTCCTGGGGGCCGACGACGACGTTGCAGTCGCCGGGGTCAAGCGCTGCCGCGCGGTAACGGCCGCCGCTCAGTCCGATCAGGACGAGCACGGCAAGGATGATCAGAGCGGGCCACAGCCGGCCGGTCCGGGACAATTCGCTTTTCATACCGCCTACTCCAGAAGCATTTTTCGAGCAGATTCAGGTTACAACAGAATCATTACAGTCAGAATAACGACAAGGGCCGGATGCGATCATCCGGCCCCCATCTATTCTCTATCTCAAGCATCACGCCCGCCGCGCCGTGGCAGCGAGCTCCGGCCTATGGATTCAGAACGATATGCAGACCATCGATCTCGTTTGTGTAACCCTTTGTGGCTGCGTCCCACCAAATAGACGGGGCGCCTGTGCCGGGGATCGCGAGGATAGTGCGATCTGTGCCGCTGACGCCGGCGACGTTGAAGTTATCGGTGAGGCCAACGTAGTAGGTGCCCGACGCGCTGTCGAACCAGAGGGCGTTCACGTCTTCACTCTTCATGCCGGCGATCTTCGTGGCGTCCAGCTCCAGCGCCCATGTGCCGCTGGTGTTGTCGCCCGTCGACGACGGCGTGAAGGCCAGCAGGTCTTCGTCCTGGGCGACAATCGCCTTGCCGCCGCTGTTGTTCACCGTCGCCTTGCCCGTGGTGCTGATGAGTAGCGTCCCGTCGGGCTTGATGGACAGGGCGTCGATCTTCTCCGACGCGGCCGACAGAGCGACATCGGAGCCGTCGAAGTACAAGTCCCAGGCGCCGGCCGTGTTCTCGCCCAGGCGGGTGGGCCGGAAGCGCACAACGTCCTGCATCTCCGACTTGAACGAGCCGCCCGGGCCGTTGAGCTTCACCTTGCCGTTCAGAACCATGAGCATCGTCGGCAGGGTGGAGCCGTCATTGAGGATGACGAAGTCGTCGATCCGGCGGCTGATGCCCACGTCGGAGCCATCGAAGAAGAGGGCCCACTGGTTACTGCGGCTGTCATAGGCCAGGATGTCGCCCTTGCTATAGTTGATGCCGTCGACAGAGCCAGGGACGGGGGGAGTCACATAGACGATTGCATTCAAATCGTCATCGCCGCCTGTCGTCACCTTGCGATTGACGAAGGTGCAGGTCACGGTCTCGCCCTCGGCCACGTCGATGGCCGCCGGCGCGCTGCCGTCACTGCAGGTGGCCGACTGCTGCACCCAATCACTGGGGAGCGTCTCCGACACCGAGTAGGTGCCGGGGGCTACGTCGGCGGTCTTCCGGCCGCTGTGGGACAGCGTGAACGCCCCGGCGAAGTCGCTGGAGAACTGGAAGCTCTGCGGATCGTTGGCCGGGATGGTCTCTTTGATGACGATGACACGCGTCACCGGCGCGGCCTCGGCCTGTGCGGTGAAGGCACAGGTGACGGTCTCATTGGCCGACACGCTGATGGAGCCGGGCTGGGAGCCGTCGTCGCAACTGCCGTTCGTCACCCAGCCGGCGACGGAAGCGATGGACACGCTGTAGGTGCCGGCTGTCAGATTGCCCGAGTCGTTCGCGCCGCCGTCGGTCAACTGGAAGGAGCCGGGCGCGTAGCTCGTCGTGAAGCTGAACGCCTGGGACGAGCCGGGCGGCGTGGTGGCCAGCGTGACGACGATTCGGCCGTCCTGTCGCGGTGGCGTGCCGCCGAACTCATCAGCGCCGATGTCGAGCACGCCGCTGCGGATCTCCTTGAAGAAGTCCTCCGTCACCTGGCTGACGCTCGCGCCGGCGTTGATTGCCGGTGAGTTGGACTGGATGCGGTAGCCTTGCGCGTCGGGCACGTTGCCCTTCGTCGGCATCACCGGATTGACGAGGCGCGGATCAGTGATGAGGCGGTTGTTCTCCCCACCGAACCAATTCTTCGTCGGCGCAATGCTGTAGAGATTGTTAGCCAGCGTGAAGGTGCTCACGTCCGGCGTCCCCGCCACCTTGAGCATATGAGCCGTGGGGACCGCCGATCCGCCGGGCTGGAACATGATGTTGTTGACAAACTTGGTGTTCCTAAGGCTAACATTCCCTTCGATGAGGACGCTGTTGGCGCTCGATCCGTTGTCGCCGCGCGCATTGGCAAAGGTGTTATTGGCGACTATGGCGTTGATCAACCCACCGCCGGCGATTTGCGTCGAGACCCAGAAGTTATTGCCACAACCGGTGACGATGTTGTTAATGATGATCTGCCCCTCACTGGGCGGTGGCTTGACAGACAATTTGTCGAAGCTCTCGTCACGCAAGGTGATGCCCGGCCCCGGCTTCTGGGGGTTGGATCGCCAGAAGGTTCGATCATCGGTGCAGAACACCAGATTGCGCCGGAGCACCGGATTGATCGTCGCCGATAGATAGATATTCGAATGCTTGTGGTCATAGACGATGTTGTCCTCGAAAACGAGATTCGTCGTCCAGCGGTCGGCCACAAGCCCCTCGCCATAGTTGCGATAGACGATATTCCCGCGGGCCGTGCTGTTCATCGTTTCGATGAACGCAACGGCGCTGCCGCCCGTGTGCTTCGTCTCGTTGATGAGCAAGTTGTTGAATATCCTGTTCCCTTCGATGAGAATATTCTCCGCTCTATTCGCTACGCTGCCGTTAATGATGATCCCCGCGCTCCAGCCGTCGCGAATCGTGTTGTTCCGGACGGTGACATCGCGCAGTTTCGTCTTGTCGTTGACCGAAGCGACGACCATCCCTCGCGCGGCCGAGTTGCGAACTTCAAATCCTTCGAATACAGCGCCATTGGCTTCGATGTGGACCAGCCCTTGGTTGGAATTCGTCGGGATGGATCTTTGACCGTCGATCACCGGCGTTTCACCCGGATACGCTTTCAGGGTTATGTTCGGCCTGTTGTGGCTGAAGGCCACGCGCTCCTTGTAGACCCCCGTGCGAACGCAAATGACGCTGCCGGGCTGAGCGCTACTGAGAACCGCCTGGATGCTCTGTCCGCTATTGACGACTGAGGTACATGTCGATGCATCATTGATGACCGGCCCCATGATGGCCCGGTTGATAAAGGAACCTTCGGCCAGCACAGCGCCGGCCGACATCATCAGCGCCAGTAAGACAAGCGCGATCACTCTCTTGGTCATGAATCGGTTCATTACCTATACTCCTCTATGTTCATTTGTTCATTGAGGTTGTGGAAAACGCCGCCAAGAGGCTCCCGAATTACGTTGACCACATCCGTGCTATAGGTAGTCGCTTTTCCCGATTGGCGGCTACCCCTCGCCGTAACGGGTTTGCCGGACCGGCAGGCGGCCGGAAAACCAAATTACGATGATAAGGTATAACAATGGCGCTTGCATGACTGTAGCGTGAGTAGATCATAAAAATCGAAATCATGGGTAGTACTATGGTCATGAGGCCGGACTGTCGGACGTTATTTGGGGCAAAGGAGCAGGAAAGCGAATGCGGTTAGTCGCGTGCGGATTATTAACGGATCATCAGGGACGGGTGTTTTTGCAGCAAAGCGATCCGCGAACTTTGCGGCCCATCCTGCGGCCCATAGCGCCAGGCCAAACGCCCATCGAGGCGCTGGACCGCGCTTTCCGCGAGGAGACGGGGCTGATCGTGATGCCCGTTCGGCTGACCGGCGTTCACTATGACAGCGCGACCGGGGAACTAATCTTCGCCTACCGCTGTACGATGCGAGGCGGTGATCTCGTCATCCCCGAAGGCCGGCCGCCGGCCGGTTTCTTTGATTGCCCGCCCCTGCCCGCGGGGCTGGACCGCCGCTTCCGCCATCTGACGGACGTGGCTCTGCACCACCCCGGCGGGCCGCCTGTGCTGGAGGAGAGCGGCGGTCTATCGTCCCGCTTGGGGCGGCTCATCGGCCGCCGGGCTGATGAAGCACACGGCACAGATTGGGACGTCTCCGTCCGTCTGGAGGCCGATGTGCCGGATGATGTGGTCAGGTGCGCCATTGGTGACCTTGACGTGACCAACGCGACAGCCATCCCCCCCGCCACCCCGCCCTGGCGAACGGCCGAGCGACTGGCGCAGGGCGCAGCGGTGCAACTGACACGCATCGAGATCGCCCACAACAGGCCGGTGGTGGTGCTTGTCTTCACCCCTAGGAACCCCTAGGAAGGGATTGGAGATTGGAAATTAGAGATTTGGAGACTGTGATACCGAGTGACCAGGATTTGGCTATGGAGCATTAAGGGAGAAACGGGCCTGTAAATCCATCCAACTCCGTGGAAATCCATGGTAAAAATTCTTCATTATGGATGAGAAGCTGGACGCTTTGGTGGTCGCGGTGCTGGGCAGCGCCAAGTACCGGCATGTTACTCCTGACTTTGTGCGAGCGATCGGCGCGCGAGAGTTGGCCGTGCGGCCGAACCTGAAGGCGGCGGTGAAGGCAACGAAAAACGCGCTCCATCAGGCGGGTGGCGCGTTCCAGGACTCACCGATAGACTATGCGAAGGCTATCCAGCAGCTGCGGGCGGCCGTCGAGACCGACACCGATACCTTCCGCGACGCCTGCCGAAGCGTCATGGCCGCCCACACTTCGACCCGCGAGCGACTGCCCATTCTCGATGCATTCTACGCCACCACACTGGCGGCTGTCCCCCCGCCCGCGCGCGTGCTCGACATCGCCTGTGGTCTGAACCCCCTGGCCCGGCCGTGGATGCCGCTGCCGCCGGCGGCCGAATACGTGGCCTACGACATCTACGCCGATCAGATCGACTTCCTCAACGCCTTCTTCAAACTGAGCGGCTATCCCGGCCGGGCCGAGGCGCGCGACGTCATCGGTGCGCCGCCCGACGAGCCGGCCGATCTGGCCCTCATCCTCAAGACGCTGCCTTGCCTGGAAGCCGTCGACCGGCACGCGCCGGGCCGCCTGCTCGACGCCGTGCGCGCGCCGCTGCTGCTCGTCTCCTTCCCGGCGCAATCGCTCGGCGGCCGCCGCAAGGGAATGGCCGCCCACTACGAGGAGCGCTTCCGCAAGCTGCTGGACGAACGCGGCTGGCCGGCCGAGCGGTTCGAGTTCCAGACTGAGTTGGCCTTTCTGGTGCGGAAAGGGGCAGAGGAAGGAACCACAGATTACACGGATTTCACCGATTGAAGAAGAGGATTTATCCGCAGATTGGGCAGAGTGGGCAGATTTTTTATGAGCGTATTGGGGCTTTGAGACTGGAGACTGGGAGATTGACCGACTGATCCACTGACCTGCTGAACAGTGGTTACTTCTCCCGCACTACTCTCTGAATCTGCGTAATCTATCGTTTCCAGGTATAATTCGCGACCATGATCCTACACATCACGCGAAGGCTGGATTGGGAAGGCGCTCGGGAGTTGGGCGAGTACCGGGATGATTCGCTGCAGAGCGAGGGGTTCATCCACTGCTCCACGCCGGAGCAAGTGCTGGGGCCGGCCAACAACTTCTACCGGGGCCGGAGCGATCTCGTCCTGCTTATCATCGACCCGAGCCGGCTGGCGGCCGAATTGGTCTACGAAGACTTGTATGAGTCCGGCATCAACTTCCCCCACGTTTACGGCCCGCTCAATCTGGACGCGGTGACGGCCGTCGTCCCCTTCCCGCCCCTGCCCGACGGCACATTTGTGTTGCCCGCGCTTCAATAGCTTTCCGCAAGCGGAACAATGGAATAGGTGATGGATTACCACGATTTCCCCATTCTGGAGTATGACCCCAACCCGCAGGCGCTTATCGAGCCATCGCGCCTCATCCCCGCCATAGATATCTCGCGCCATTGCGTCCTGTGCTTCTTTCAGGACGTCATCACCACGCTGCGCGAAGAGGGGCGGCTGCGTCTGGCCCACAACCTTGGCTCTGAAATGGGCCCTAACCCGGTGTACGAGATGGATGTCGACGGCCGCGCGGTGGCCCTGATGCACCCCGGCGTCGGCGCGCCGCTGGCCGGGGCGTTTCTCGACGAGCTCATCGCCCTCGGCTGCCGGAAGTTCATCGCCTGCGGCGGCGCGGGCGTGCTGAAACCCGAGCTGGTGCTCGGCCACCTCGTCGTGCCTGAGTCGGCCGTGCGCGACGAGGGCATGTCCTACCATTATCTGCCCCCTTCGCGCGAGGTTGCTCCATCACCGGAAGCGCTGGCGGCGATCAAAGCCACCCTCGACCGCCATGGCGCCCCCTACGTCACCGGCAAGACGTGGACAACCGACGCCTTCTACCGCGAGACGCCGGCGCGGGTGGCGCGACGGCGCGACGAAGGGTGTCTGACGGTGGAGATGGAAGCGGCCGCGTTCTTTGCCGTCGGCCGTTTTCGCGGTGTTTCGATAGGGCAGATCCTCTATAGCGGCGATGACATCAGCGGCATTGAGTGGGACGGCCGCGAGTGGCACAGCCAAAGGAGCGTCCGCGAGCAGTTGGTTCAACTGGCGGCCGAGGCCTGTCTGATGCTCTGAGCGTCGGCTACGAGCAGCCTGCTGCCTATCCTGCTCTGTCATAAACTCAAACCCTAAGTGCAGGAGTATCATGTCCGATAAACCGGCCAACGTAGACGCCTACATTCAGACATTTCCGGCGATCGTTCGCTTCCGCGCGGTGGAAATTCAGGAAGGTGCAAAATGAGTGACGACATCAATACTTATCACGAGGCGCAATCGGCCGAAGATCGGGCGATCTGTGACTTATTGCGCGCGGAGATCAACCGGTGCTTGCCGGAAGCAGAGAGCAAGGTGTGGCACGGGCATCCCGTCTGGTTCATCGACGGTAACCCGATCGCCGGTTACAACAAGTTGAAGAGCGGCATACGCCTGATGTATTGGAGCGGGGCCGACTTCGACGAGCCGGGCCTGACGCCGGGCACGGGCAAGTTTAAGGACGCCTCGGCCACCTACCAATCCGTCGACCAGATCAACGTCGAAGACGTCCGGCGCTGGCTCGAAAAGTCGCGGCAGATCCAGTGGGATTACAAAAATCTCATACGGCGCAAGGGGCGATTGGATCGGTTGACGTAGCGCGGGGCCACAGCCTCATTCACGTACGGCCGTCGTCAGCGACTCCCCGACCCCCAGCTTCGCCAACCGGTATGCTTTCAGCGCCTCGTCCAGCGGCAGCGAGCCGCCGTCGGCCGCCAGCAGCCGGCGGTCAGTGACCAGCGACAGCGGCCCGGCAGGGGCCAAGGCGACGGCCGCCGCCCGGCGAGCCACGAACGAGCGTGCTTTGGCGTTGGCTCGCGGCGGCTCCGGCACCCAGGCGACTTGCAGGCGGCGAGCGTAGCCGTCGTCCAGCAGCAGCACAACTTCTCCCTCCGGCGGCGTTGCCAGCGCTGCGGCCACGCGGTCGAAGGCGTCGTCGCGGCCGGGGTTGAGCGCCTGCACGCCGGTCAGCGGTATCTTGGCCAGCGGCCAGCGCACGCCGCGCCCGCCCTCGGTGACGATGACCACCTCCATCTCCCGCTCCACCCCCTGGGCCAACACCGGCACGCCCGGCGGCGGGTTGTCGAACGACAGGGGCACGGGGGCCTCGATGGCCGCGCGCAGCGTCTCCAGCGGGTAGGCGCGGGCGTAGCCGGTGGACGTGACCAGCAGCAGTCGTTCGCGTTCGCGCGCGGCCGTCCAGTCGACGACGGCCGTCACCGCCTCGCGCGCGGCGAAGCGGTAAACATTGTCGATGGTCAGGCTCGCCTCGTGCAGCTCGGCCAGCTGCCGCGCAGTCAACAGCATGAAGCGGTAGCGGCTGGTGATAAACAACAGTTGGTGGTCGGGCGGAACGCGCAGCGCGGCGGCGAACGGGCCGCCGGGCGGGAGCAACTCCGCATCTCCCTCGACCTGTGCCGTGGCCAATGCTGCCTCCACGACTTCGCCCGTGGTCGGCCGCCCCAGCAAGACGAGCAAGTCGGCCGCTTCCGCCGCCCCCTCCGCTCCCGCGCCCTTCTCTTCCAGCGCGATGCGCCGCTGCAACAGCACCAAATTCACCGGCCGCACCTTGAGATTGCCGCCGGTGGCGGGCGGCAGACTGGCGAAATCGGCCGGCGTGTGGGCGGGCAGATCAACCTCCCCCCGCTCCAGGTGGTGGCCGATGACGCCCAGCCCGGCAGTGACACTGCTGAAGGCGTCGATGCTGCGCAGCTTCGCCTCGCCGAAGTGGCGGCCGAGCATCTCGTAGAAGGCGGGAATGAGCGCCGAGCCGCCGGTGCGGATGACGGTGTCGATTTGCTCCGGCCGCAAGCCCGACGCCTGCACCGTCTCCAGCAGGTGGTGCTCGATAGCTCGCGTCTCGCCCCCGATCAGGCTCTCAAACTCGCCGCGCGTGACGAACTCGTGGACGCTGAAACCCGGCCCATCGAGCGTGATCTCCGCCCCGCGCTTGTCGGACAGGGCGCGCTTGGCATTCTCAACGACGTCGAACATCTTCAGGCCGTAGTTGCCCGACACCAGTGCCAGCAGCGCCTCGATCTGGTGCTTGCGCTGGGCCGTCTGGGCGATCTCGCGCAGGATCTTCTTGTTCTCGGCCGACTGGAGCTGCAGGATGGTCTGCCAATCGGCGAAGGAGTCGTAGATCCAATGGGGGACGGTCAGCGCCTTGTGGCGCGGGCCGTAGAGACTGCCCTCGCCGAAGTGGCGCGGCAGTTTGGCGCGGACGAGCTTCTGGTCGAACACGTCACCGGCCGCGGGGATGCCGCCCGTGGCCAGCACGCGCGGCCGTCCCTCGCCCAGGCGCATGACGGTGATGTCGAGCGTGCCGCCGCCGAAGTCGAACACCAGCGCGTTCTCCGGCCGGGTCAGGCCCAGCGCGTAGCTGTAGGCCGCGGCCACCGGCTCGTACTGCAAGTAGACGGCCTCGTAGCCGGCGCGGAAGGCGGCGTGGAGCAGCCGTGCCTCGGCCAGCCGGTCGCCCGCTTCGTCGGCGGCGAAGTGGACGGGGCGGCCGAGCACCACCTGACGTAGCTCCCGTCCCAGCAAGCGCTCGGCCCGCGCGCGGGTCAGCGTCAGGTAGAGAGCGATCAGGTCTTCGAGCGAGTAGTAGAATTGGCCGATGACCGTGCCGGGGTAGTTGACGTCGCGCAGACCCGTTTTGATCGACAGGAAGAGGCGGCCGGGCGAGAGTGCGTCGGCGAAGACGTAGACATCGGTGACGTAGTAGATGGCCTCGGCGATGACTTCCAACTCGCCCACCCAGATCTTCTGCATCCTTACCGGGCGGCCGATGTTGTGCTCGAAGTAGCGGTCGACGGCGGCGCGGCCGATAGTGACGGCTTGCTCGTTGGTGATGTAGAGCGCCGTGCGCACCACACGCGGGTTGGGCGCGGCGGGGTCGAGGGGCAAGACGGTGACGTCGCGGCCGTCGTAGGTCGCAATGCCGCTGTTGGTCGTGCCGAAGTCCATGCCGATGATCATAGGGGGAAGAATGAAACCACAGATTGCACAGATTTCACAGATTAAATAGAAGTTTCAGAGGATCTTATCCGCAGATTGGGCAGATTGGGCAGATTGCGAAACCGAGTTTTTTCTTGAAAACTCGGTTTCTAAAGCTCGCCAAAAATCAAAAAACTGAGTTTCCAAGAAGAAACCCGGTTTTGTGGGGTGTCATTCGTGGACGACGCGGCCGTTGAAGACGGTCAGCCAGGCGGTCGTGTGGGGAATCTCGGCCGGGTCGATGGCGAACAGATTGTGCGACAGAACGACGAGGTCGGCGTAGCGGCCGGGGGCGACGGCGCCAAAGCGGTCGGCTTTGCCGGAGAGGCGCGCCGGGCCGAGGGTATATGCCTCGATCGCCTCGGCCACGGTCAGTCGCTCTTCGGGATACCAGCCGCCGGCCGGCTCGCCGCGTCCGTCCCGGCGCGTCACGGCGGCGTAGATGTTGGGCATCGGGTCGGGCGGAGCCACCGGCGCGTCGGAGCCGAAGGCCAGCGGCGTGCCCCGGTCGAGCAGGGAGCGGAAGGCATAGGCGTAGCGGCCGCGCTCGCCCCACACCCGATCGGCCGTGCGCCAGTCGCTCTGCAGATGCACCGGCTGCACCGAGGCGACGATGGCGTGCCGCCCCAGCCGGTCGAGGTCGGCCGGGTGCATCACCTGCACATGTTCGATGCGCTGCGGCATGGGCAGGTGGGCCGCCGCGCCGCGCGTCGTCTGCCACTCGCCCATCACGTCGAGCACCTCGCGCACGGCCCGGTCGCCGATGGCATGGACCGACATGGGAAAGCCCGCCTCGGCCGCGCGGTTGATGAGCGCCCACAGCTCGTCGGGCGGGGTGACGACGATGCCGGTGTTGTCCGGCTGTCCCTCATACGGCGCCAGCATGTGGGCCGTGCCCGAGCCCATGGCGCCGTCGGCAAACGCCTTCATGTGGCCGAGCCACAGCGTGTCGTCGCCGAAGCCGGGTTGCAGGCCGAGCCGGGCCGCTTCGTCCAGGTAGTCGGCGGCGATGTTGCTGTGGACGCGCAGGCTCAGCTCACCAGCGCGGTGGAGCGTCTGGAAGAGGCGCAGGCTGCGCGCCCCCTCGTTCTCGATGCGCTGATCGTGGATGCCGGTGATCCCCAGTTGGTGGAGCGCGGTTATCGTCTCGCTGAACCAGGCCAGCAGCGTCCCGTCTGACGGCTGGGGGATGTGGCGTTCGATGAGCCCCATGGCATTCCATTCGCTGAACAGGCCCGTCGGCCGTCCGTCGACGTCCCGGCCGATGTGGGCCTCGACGGGATCGGGCGTCTCGGTCGTCACGCCCGCGACGGCCATGGCTCGGCTGTTGGCCCACAAGGAGTGCATGTCCATGCGCGTCAGGGCCACGGGGTGGTCGGGGCTGATGTCGTCGAGCAGCGCGGCCGTCGGTGCCACGTCCCAGCGGTGGCTGTCCCACCCCCAACCAATGACCCATTCGCCGGGTGCCGCCCGACCTACGGCATCGGCCAGCCGCCGTCGCACGTCGGCCGCGTCCGTCAGGCCAAACAGGCTGACCTGGTTGCGGCGGGTGGCGTAGGCCAGGAAGTGGACGTGGGCGTCGGTCAGGCCAGGCAGGATGAGGCGGCCGCCGCAGTCGATGACACGCGTGCCCGCCCCGGCCAGGGCGCGGATGTCTGTGGCAGAGCCGACGGCCACGATGCGACCGTCGCGACAGGCCACCGCCTCGGCCCACAGCTGGGTGGGGTCTTGGGTGTAGACGCGTCCGTTGGTCAGGATGAGATCGGTCATTGGGTAACCCCCTGTGTTTCCCGGTAGGCGTCGATCGCCTCGCGCATCACGGCCGCATTGGGGCGGCGGCCGGTCATCACTTCGAACGCCTCGGCCGCCTGGTGCACCAGCATCCCCAGCCCGTTGACCGCGCGTCGCCCCTCGGCCTGCGCCTGCCGCATCAGCGGGGTCGTGGCCGGGTTATAGACCATGTCATAGACAAACGCGCCGGGCGGGAACGGCGCGCCGGCGGGCCATGGGGAGAGGGCCTCGTCGGGGCCGGTCATGCCCAGCGGCGTGGTATTGATGAGGATCGGCTCGTCCATGACGCCCCCGACGCGGGCCACGTCGGCCAGGTCGCCGGCCAGTACGCGGCTGGCGTCGGGGAAGGCAGCGCTCAGATCGGCCGCCAGCTGCTCCGCTTGCTCCGGCCGCCGGGCCAGCACGGTGACGCGGCCGCCGCGCCGCAGCAGCCCGTAGACCACCGCCCGCGCCGAACCGCCCGCGCCCAGCACCAGGCAGTCGCGGCCGTAGAGCGCCAGCTTGTGGCTCTCCAGATCGACCAAGAAGCCCGACCAGTCGGTGTTGAAGCCGGTTAGCTGGCCGTCGCTGATGGTGATGGTGTTCACTGCGCCGAGGACCCGGGCCGCCGGAAAGATTGCGCTCAGATGGGGGATGACCGCCTCTTTGTGCGGCACGGTGACGTTGACGCCGCGAAAGCCGAGGGCGATGAGACCCTGCAAGGCGTCGGGCAGCCGCTCGGGCCGCACGGGCAGCGGCACGTAGGCCAGATTGAGCCCCAGCGCGGCCGCGGCGGCGTTGTGCATGATGGGGCTATAGCTGTGGCTGACCGGCTGGCCGATCAGGCCGACGAGGATTGTCTTGCCGTCGATCATAGGGTTGGCTCGGGAAAGTCGTAGTACGGGATGGGGGCGTCGCCGCGCAACTGGCGGAAGATGAACGGCGCGCGCAGGTGGTGGCCGGGGGAGAGAGGCGGCAGCTCGTCCTCGGCGAAGTAGCGCGCGGCCGACACCTCGGGGGAGAGGCGCGGTTCGGGGTCGTCGGGCTCGACGAGGAAAACGGCGTGGTAGAAGTGGATTCGCTTCTCGCTGTGCCACAGGCGCGAGTCGAAGAGGCCCAGCAGCCGGGACGGGCGGCCGGTGATGCCCGCTTCCTCGCGCAGTTCGCGCAGCGCTGTTTGGGCTACCGTCTCGCCGGGGTCGGTGATGCCGCCGGGCAACGCCCACAGGCCGTCGTCGGTGCGGCGAATGAGTAGCAGCTTGCCGCCCTGCATCACGGCCGCCTCGCCGCTGGCTTGCGGCCCCAGCTCGAACTGACGCGCAAGATAGCCGCTGAGCGTCGCCTCGGGCGAGCGGCCGTCCAGCTGCGCGCTCAGCCGGGCGGCGGCGGCCAGCACGTGGCGCCAGCGCTCCTCGTCGTGGGAGCCGGGGCGGGCGAAGTTGAGGCCGAAGGCGGCCACGGCGCGCAGCTCGTCGGCGATGTGCCTTACTTCTTGTTCGTCCACGCGTCCTACCCCATTTCGCCCAACTCGTGCAGGATGAGCGCCGCGCCGACGACGGCCGCCGTCTCCGTGCGCAGGATGCGCCGCCCCAGCGTGACGGCCACAGCCCCGGCTGCGACGGCCTCGTCCACCTCTTCCGGCTCATATCCCCCCTCAGGCCCGACGAACAGGGCGACGGAGCGCGGCGCGGACTGCAGGGCGTCGCGGATGGTGTGAGGGGCATGCCCCTCGTAAGCGATGAGGGCGCGGCCGGCGGCGCGGGCGGCTTGCACGGCGTCGCCGAACGAGAGCGCCGGCCGCAGTTCGGGCAACAGCCCACGCCCCGACTGCTCGGCCGCCTCGCGGATGATGCGTTGCCAGCGGGTCAGCTTCTCCGGCGTCACATCCTCGGCGTCGCGGACGAGCGAGCGGCGGGTGATGACGGGCACGAAAGCCGACACGCCCAGCTCCGTACCCTTTTGCAGCACCCATTCGAACTTCTCGCGCCGCAGCAGGCTCTGGTAGAGCGTCAGACGGGCGGCCGGCTCCCCCGTGGCCTCGGCCTTGCCGTCGGCGCGGCCGATGACGCGGGCGTTGGTCACCTCTTCCAACACGACATCGTACTCATTGCCCAAGCCGTCGAGCGCGGTGACGCGATCCCCCGGCCGCAGACGCAGCACGCGCCGCATCTGGTGCGCCTGGTCGTCGGCAAAGCGCACGCGCGCGCCGTACAGCTGGTTGGGGGAGATGAAGAAGCGGTGCATGGTTAATTGGCGGCTCCGGTCACCCGACGGCCGACGATAGACCACGGGACAAAGTTGATCAGGCCGGCTCGCCGCTTGTCTTTTCAGCGCAGAAGACCAGTTCGGTGTCGAACAGCAGCTCCGTCACCGGCCAGCCCGAGCCGTCGATGATCTGGTGGAAAAAGTCGCGGTAGCGGTTGGTCAGGTTACGCCCGCCGTGGGTGCTGATGGTCGGAAAGGAGACGACGAGCCAGCGGGCTTTGACGGCGTCGAGCAGGGCGCGGCCGTGGCCGGGGTAGTTGCGCTCGAAGCGGGGCATCTCCTTCAGGAACAAGGCCACGTCGCCGCTCTCCGCCGGCGGGGCCAGGGCCACGTCCTGCACGAAGGCCAGCGGCGGCAAGCCCTGCAGGATGAAGTAATGGTTCAGGAAGTCGACGCGCGGCTCATGGATGTCGTAGCCGATGAAGTCGGTGCCGACGACGGGCAGGTTCATCCACGGGAAGGCCAGCGGATTAAGGCCACAGGCGATGTCGAGCAGGCGTTTGGGCGGGCCGGTGACGGCGAAGATGTCGCGGTAGAAGGTGTCCAGGATGGGCAGCCGCTCGCGCGTTGACAGGTGGGCGTGCATCAGATCGCGGCAGACGGCGCGGATGGCTTGCTCGTCGCCGGCCACGAAGACGTCGGTCAGGCGCCCGGCGGCGGCCGTGTAGTCTGGATCGCCCAGATAGGGAGCCATGATACTGTGCAGCCGCTTGCGAACAGCCTTCTCGGCCGGCTTGGGCTTTTTGTGTTCGGTCACGGCCTCGAGCGCGAGCTGGCGAATCGTCTCCTCGCTCGTGTCGCGGTACTTGCGCGATTGTTTGATGGCGGCGACAACGGTGTCGACCGCCGTTTCGTCAACTGTCATAGGCTTGCCTCGTGTGGTGCGATCTATTGTAGCCGAACTGCGTCGGGGGGACACTATGACGTTCGGCCGCTCCCGCCCCGTCAGCTGCGGATGGCGCCGCTGTGACCGAATCGCCGCCAGCGCAGCAGCCGCCGCTCGGCCAGCGATACCAGCCCGTAGAGCGACAGCGCCATGGCCCCCAGCGTCAGCAGGATGACAAACACCTCGTCTGTCTTGAATTGGTAGCGAGCAGTGACCAACAGGAAGCCCAGCCCCTGGCTTTTGGGCTGTACGAACTCCCCCACTAGCGCGCCGATGACCGCCAGCGTGGCGCCAACCTTCAGCCCGGCCAGCACCGTGGGCAGCGCCGCCGGCAGCTCCAGCTTGCGGAAGATCTGCATCCGCGTGGCGCGCAGCGAGTGCATCAGATCGTAGAACTCCTTGGGCACGGCCCTTAGCCCGGCGATGGAGTTGACCAGGATGGGAAACAGCACCACCAGCGCCGCCACCAGCACACGTGACCAGTACCACGACTGCACCCAAATGGTCAGCAGCGGGGCGACGGCGATGATGGGGATAGCTTGCGAGGCGATCAGATAGGGAGAGAGCAGGCGCTCGGCCAGCGGCGACTTCGTCAGCAGATAGGCCAGCGGCAGGGCGACAAGCACACCGATGGTAAGGCCGGGGATGACCTCGCTGAGCGTGACGGCCGTGTGGCGCAGCAGGCGGCCGTCGCCCACCAGCCGCGCGAACGCCCGCGCTACGTCGACCGGACCGGGCAGGATGAACCTGGGGTAGTCGCCCATGGCCACCACGAAGTGCCACGCCAGCAGCAGCAAGATGAACGAGACGGTGACGGTCAACCACGTCGGCCGTTCGTCGAGCCATTTCAGGAGCGGGTTGCGGCGGGTCATGAAGTCAGCGGCGTGACGACGGCGATGCGTTGGGTGACGCGCTCGATGACGACCGTCTCGCCCACGGCGATAGACTGGTTGAACGACGAGCGCGCGCCCAGGTTGACCACCTCGTCGCCGTTGCGGAAGGTGATCTCTCCCAGGCCGTTGGCGGGGATGGGGATGACCACACGGGCGCGCCGGCCGGTGGCGTCGAAGTCGATGAGCGCCTCAAGCGCCCGACCGCGCGCCGGCAGCCAGGCCAGCAGCGCCATGGCGATGAGACTGACGACAAGGCCCAGCCCCAGGGCGATGATGACGCCGGTGGCCGGTTCGAGGCGAAACAACAACTGAGCGATCAGCCCGGCCCCGCCGAAGACGATGGCCCCCAGCCCCAGCGAATAGGTGGCCGCGCGCGAGACGACGGGGCGCGACGCCGGCTGCGGCCGCGACTGCCGCCCCGGCGTGAAGCTGCGCAACAGCGACACAATGGCCCCTGCCACAAGCACCAGCCCAACCAGCAACACGCCGATGTAGATGATGATTAATGCATTGTTCGAAAATAATTCATCCATAATCAGAACCGACACCTAATAAACCACAGATTACTCAGATTTCACAGATGAAGAGGGTTTATCCGCAGATTTGGCAGATTGGGCAGATTTTTATGAGGGGATTGGAGGTTGATACAGAGAGAACAAGAGAGTGACCTACTGACCTACTGAACACTGACCTACTGAATACTGACCTACTGAACAGTGACCCACTGAACAGTGAGAACTTGCAGTACCAAATCTGTGGTTCCTCTTCTTGAAGGTTTTTGGTATACTTCGATGTTGCGTAGGCGTCGCCGGCGCACAGAAATCATTTGTGGAGAAGAGACATGGGTAAATCACAGCCGAAGCGCCGCACCGCCGCGACGAGGTCACACCAGTCGACGAAGGGCGCGGCCAACAAGAAAAAGAAGGTCAACTGGATGCGGATCATCCTGATCATCATCGGCGTAATGATCGTCGTCAGCATGATCCTGTCGATGCTGATCGTCCCCGGCACGGGGATATAACGAAACGTTGACGCATGGGGGCAGGCTCACGCCCACCCCACAAACAGAATAGGCAAAGCAGGACGGGCCGTAGACCCGTCCTTTTTGCGTCCGGCAGTAGGATACCGGGGCAGATGGGGGTCGGGGCCACCTACTCCCGCTTTTCCACAATGAACGTGGGCACCGTTGAGCCGCCGCCGGCCGAGACGTTGAGCAGCGGGTCCGTCGATAGCCGGGTCAGGCAGCCGTCGGTGTACTCGCCGTGGAAGACGAACGGCGCAGTGTCGAGCATCCGGTTGTAGATCTGCAACTTGCCGTCGACCATGCTTGGGTATGGCTCGTTGGGGATGGCGACGCGCTCCTGAATGACGTGGGGCGTCTCCATGGCCGCTTCGAGCGCCGCTTCCCAACCGCTGGCGTTCGTCTGCCACCCCAGCACGATCCCCCGCCCGCCGTAGTCGTCGTTGGGCTTCAGCACGAACTGCTCACGGTACTTGCTGACAAACGGCAGCAGATCGACGGGCAGCCCCTTATAGGTTGTCGACCGCTCCTCGACGACGCGCGTCCACGGGATGTGCTCGCGGATGGCGTGCAGCTCCTCGGCCGCGAACATGCTCTCATTGCGCTCGTCGCTGAGCACGGCCAGGCTGGCCTTCTTGTACAGCAGCTTGCAGGTGAACGGGTTGACCATGCAGACGTGGTGATTGCGCACCGCCTGCACTACCGCGTTGTCGACGCCCATGCGCTCGATCAACTCGGTGATGAGCACGCGCTTGTAGATCAGGTCGATGCGGTAATCGCCCGCATACAGCGCGTCCTGGCGGTACTCGACGTTGCGCGGGTCGATGATGCGCGCCGTCAGGCCTTGGGACTTGAAGTAGGCGACGAACAGCTCGAACTCGCTGCGGGTGGGCACCTCGTCCCAGTCGAGGATGGCGATCTGCGGCCGCCGATTGCCCCCCCACTCTTGGTACGCCTGTAGCAACACATGCATGACGCTGTGACGCGTGGGGATGGTGCGGACGGAGTAGCGCTTCAGGAACTCGCCCATGACCGGCAAACCGAAGAAGGCGCTGTTGAGCACGTCGTTGTAGGCCGACGCGGCCGGCACCTCGGCGTTGTACTCGGTGAACTTCAGCTGCATCGACTCCCCTTCGGTGACGAAGAAGGAGTCGAGACGGCCGAGCGGCGAGTGTCCCTTGAAGCCCGGATCGATCTGGATGAGCGGCTCTTCCCAATCGAACAGGCCGAACTGGGCGCGGAATTCGGTGTCGGCCACGGCCATGCGCGATATCTTCTCGAAAGCCCGCAGCAGGGGGCGGATGCCGCGCCGCATGTACATGTACTGCTCCGGCGTCAGAAAGCGCGGCCGCAGCACCGAGCAGAGCGGCCGCTCGCCGAAGAACAACCCCCGATCGCGCATCTGCTCGGTCAGTTGCTCCTGCGTGTCCTGCGCCACCTGGTCAGTCAGCAGGTCATGGTAGGTGATGATGGCTTCGGTCAGAGACATAGCGCTACCTCAGGCTGGGCGGTTCGGGCACGACAGAGCCGCGCCCGCCGTTCGCCCCTTATCCGTTGAACAAATGATTCCACTTCAACTCAGTCAGCTGCGGCCGGGGGTTCTTGGCCAAGTCGATGACCATATTGGCCATTTCGCGCACGCACCACTCGAAGTAGGTGGGGGTCAGCGAGTTGACGTCCATGTCCGGGGCCGGGTTCATGAAGTCGATGGCGTAGGGCACGCCGTCGCGGATGGCGAACT
>CAYNOL010000040.1:0-22779 GCA_964398825.1 uncultured Ardenticatenaceae bacterium | reverse complement strand
GCCCACCGGCCCGACGCCAGCGTCGACGGCGCGGCCTACGCCATGCGCGAGAAGGGTGGCCCCGTCGTCTCCGGCTTCCTGATGAACGCCGAAATCTCCGCCCTGGGCGAAGCCGTCGAGAACCCACCGCGGCCCTACGTGGCCATCATGGGCGGGGCGAAGATCTCCGACAAGATCAAGCTGATCGAAAATCTGCTGGACAAGGCGGACAAGATCCTCATCGGCGGTGGCATGGCCAACACCTTCCTGCAGGCACAGGGGCACAAAATGGGACGCTCGCTGGTGGAAGAAGAAGCGCTGCCCGAGGCCAAGCGGCTGCTGGGGCTGGCGGCCGATCGGCTCATCTTGCCCGTCGATGTGGTGACGGCCACCGAGGTGTCGGACAACGTGGCCTCGGAAGTTGAGATGGTGTGGGCGCTGTCGCCGGAGAAGATGGCCCTCGACATCGGCCCGGCCACGCTGGAGCGCTTCAACGCCGAGCTGCAGGGAGCGCAACTGGTGGTCTGGAACGGCCCAATGGGCGTGTTCGAGGTGTCCCAGTTCGCCAACGGCACCAACCAACTGGCGCAGATGTTGGCCAACATGGTCGACCACGGCGCGAAGGTGATCATCGGCGGCGGCGACTCGGCCGCGGCCGTGCGCAAGGCGGGCCTGACGGACAAGATGACCCACGTCAGCACCGGCGGCGGCGCGAGTTTGGAGCTGCTGGAAGGGCGGCAGTTGCCGGGGGTTGTGGCGTTGGACGAGAAGTAGGTTGAGTAGTCGAAGCGCAGACCTCAGAGGTTTCCGAAAACCTCTGAGGTCTTTTTATTTGAGCTGAAATCAGTGATATAGTACTCTCGGCTTCCAGCAGTACATCACACATCATCATCACAGGCCGGAACAATGACCCAATTATCCCACGAACTCCCCCTCACCCCCGCCAACCGCCTGCGCTTGGCCGAGGCCTTCCGCCACAACCCGCGCGTCGACTACTCCATCGACTGCGTCATCGAAGGGCAGATGGGGCAGGCTTATGCCGATGACCCGCAACGGCCGACGGCCTGGCGCATCACCATTGGGCCGTTCTGGTACTTCGCCGGCGACGTCGACGGGCCGGGCGGCCGCGCGCTGCTGGCCGAGTTCCCGCCCTACAACCTGCTGATGCCCTCGCCGCCGGCGTGGACCGACGCGGCGCGGCAGACGTGGGGCGATCGGCTGGTCGTCTTTCCCCGCTACAGTTTCGACGCCGCCGGCCTCAGCGAAGCACACCTGAGCGCCATGCTCGACGCCTCGCCCCACCGCGACCGCGTGGCCCGCGCGGACGAGGCGCTGCTGGCCCGGCCCGACAACTACGTGGCGCTCGACGACTTCGACTCGGCGGCCGACTTCCTGGCCCGGGGCGTCGGCTACACCATGCTGGAAGACGACAAGCTGGTGGGCGCGGCCTACGCCTCGCTGGTGTGCAGCCGGGGCGTCGAGGTCAGCCTGTTCGTCGACGAGCCATACCGGCGGCGCGGCATCGCCACGGCGCTCTCGGCCGCGCTGCTGCTCGAGTGCGTTCGGCGCGGGCTGCGCCCCAACTGGGACGCGGCCAATCTGGAGTCGTGCGCCCTGGCCGAGAAGCTGGGCTACCGCCCGCTCGGCGCCTACGAATCGTACCTCTATCGCAAGGAGTAATGCTCATGCACGGTCTCATCGGCAAAATGATCGCCCATCCCGGCCAGCGCGAGGCGTTGATCGCCATCCTGATGGAGAGCAGCGGCGAGATGCCCGGCTGCCTCAACTACATCATCGCCCGCGACCCGGCCGACGAGAACGCCATCTGGATCACCGAGGTGTGGGACAGCGCCGAGAGCCACCGCGCGTCGCTGTCGCTGCCGGCCGTCAGCGAGGCCATCGCTCGCGCCCGGCCGCTCATCGCCGGGTTCGGCGAGTACGTGACGACGGAGCCGCTGGGCGGCGTCGGCCTGCCACCCGCGTGATCATCATCGAAGCCCCGCGCCTCACGCTGGGGCAGTTCACGCCGTCGGACCGCCCCGCGCTGCTGCGCGTCTTCGTCTCGTCATCTCCCAGTCTCCATTCCCCCGTAAACCGCTTAACATCCTCACCTCGCCGCACTGGTTATAATGCAGATATTAGACGACCGTTCCCCATCGGCCGTCGTGTATAGGGAAGCCGAAGCAGAGAGGGGCGGCGATTGCGCGCCTCTTTGCCCGTTCGTTTGCACGCATCTACAAAGGAGAACCCCATGTTTCGCACGATGCTTATCATCACGTTGCTCGGCGGTCTGCTATTGGCCGGCTGCACGGGCATCAACCTGGCGGGCGACCTGACCGCCGGTGACACCGAGACCCAGGGCGTCGACGTAGCCGGCATCCCGTCGCTGACGGTCAACCACTTCGCCGGCACGATCACCGTCAAGAACGGCGAGGACGGCCACATCACCGCCAATCTGACCCGCCATAGCCGCCTGAGCGACGAGGCCGAGGCCGAAGCCCAAATGCGCCAAATCACGATGGCGTTCACCCAACAGGGCAACGACGTCGCGCTCACCATCGACGCGCCGGAAGGGATGCGCACGTCGCTCAGCGCGCCGACGGCCGACCTGGAGCTGTTCGTCCCGACGGGGGCCATCCTGACGGTCAACCTCGGCGCGGGCGAGATCACCGTCGAGCAGCCGGCGGGCGACTTGACTGTCAACAATGGGGCGGGCACAGTCGCGGCCATCCTGCCGGCCGACGCCTCGTTCCGGCTGGTGGTGGAAGGAGGCGCGATCGGCGTCGAGAGCGCGTTCGAGGGCGTGCCCGGCGGCGGGGTCGCCACCGAGATCGACGTGACCATCGGCGACACGCCGAGCCAAACGTTGACCTTCAACTTGGGCGCGGGCGAGGTGCGCCTAGAGAAAGCGGAGTAGGGAGCGGCCTACGGCTGTTCCGCCTCGGCCTGCAGCGCCGCGCGGATCTCTGTCGAGGAGACGTCGTGGCGGAAGAGGTGGGCGGGAATGGGCGCAAACAGCTCGCCGAAGCCGTCGGGGATGACCAACTCGTGCAGCTCGCGGAAGCGGCCGTCCTTGTCCTTGCGCCCGGCGACGAGGAAGCGGTTGCCCCTCTCGCGCATCTCGGCCAGCGCGGCCAACATGCCCGCCTGGCTGTCGCCGTAGTAGTGCGGTTCGATGACGCGGGCGGCCGTGTCGAAGCCGATGACGAACGTCGCCCCCGGATAGAGGCGTGACTTCTCGACGAACGTCGGCGCGGTGCCGGCCACGGCCGGCCACCGCCCGGCGAACTGGCTCAGCCGGTCGAGCAGCGCGGCCGTCTCCAGCGGCGGCTTGTCGACGTTGACGGCCGACACCTCGAAGGCCACCGGCACGCCCAGCAGCGCCGCGGCCGTCTCGGCCAGCCCCGTGTGGCCGCTGTGCAGCGGGTTGAACGAGCCCGACAGGATCGCCGTGGGCGTCCCGGTCTGCAGACCGCCGTCGGGCTCGATGCCGAACCAGCGCAGCTCGCCTGCGCGCAGCCGCTCGGCCGGGGCGGTGAAGTCGACTTGCTCCGACGCCAGCGAATCCCCCGCGCCCAACGGCAGCGGCGGCCGATCCGCCACGCCGCACGCCTCGGCCAAGGCGTCGAGGATGAGGCGGCTGACCAGCGCTTCCTCGCCGGCCCGATCACGCGCTCCCTTCTGGAGATGGAGCTCCCAGGCAGTCAGGCGGCCGGGCGTCCAGGCGGCGACGTGGGCGCGGTGGTCGCCCCGCTTGGGGCGGTCGGTGACGATGGTGGCCGTGCAGGCCAGTCCGACGAGGGGGAAGCTCTCCAGCTCGCGCAAATGGTGGGCGCGCGCCAGCGCCCGCCCGGCCATGCGGCGGCCCGTCATGGCCGCAACGTACTGCTCCGGTCGCTGCCCCAGGAATTCATCGAAGGAGTCGGCCGCGTACGGGATGAGCGCTTCCAGCAACGTGCGCGACGCGCCGGGCACACCCAGCAGGTCGGCCAGCGCCCGGCTGCCCGCGCCGGCGGCGGCGAAGACGGCCCGCGGCGGGCTGTCGTGGATGGCCTGGATGAGGGTGCGTATCGTCTCGTCCATAGCCCAATTGTAATGGGAGAGGAGCGCCGGGGCGAGCGTTGGGCGGGAGCAGGCGATTCGAGAGGATACTCTAGAAAATCGGGCCGCGAACGCTCGTTCAATTCATCGTTCAGCCGGGTTCACAGTCGTCACCCCCCCAATTGCCGATTGCGTTCCGCCAACCATTCCTTATAATGAACAACGATCAGCCACTACCACCTTAGCTAAACAAAGACGAGGCGCAGACCGTTTGGAAACCATACTCATCCTTGCCGCCATTGCCGTTGTCGCCCTTGTTTTCAACGGATTGCGCGTCCTGCTGGGCGACGGTTGGCCGCTGTCGTCGGAGTTGGAGCTGCCGCCCCGCGCCATGCCGGAACCGGCGTCCATCGAGCCCGCCCCGCCGTCCCGCGCGGAAACGCCCGCTTTGCCCGCGGCCGAACCGGCCTACATCGTTCCCCTAGGCCCACCAGCCCCCACATCATCGGCCGCCGAGCCTCCCGCTCGAAGCCTGGATGAACCGGTTGCCGTCGAACCCCCTTTACCGCCAATAAAGGCATCGGCTCCCTCCGTATCCGCTCCACCTGCACCCATGTCGGCCGCTGCCCTGCGTGCCGTGGCCTGGGCCCTGGCCGGCGGCGGGAGCGCGTTGGCGGTGTTGAGCCAACTCGTCTCGCGGGCGGTGCCGGAGGGGCAGCGTGGGCCGCTCTTCCTGCTGATGCTGCTGGGCGGTCTCTTTCTGCTGCTCGGCGCGCGGGCGGCCGCGCGCGGCGCGCTGCCGGGCTGGGCCGATGGGCTGATCACTCGGCTGGCGGCGTGGCTCAACGTCGCCCCCGTCCAAATCGTCCTGCTCGTCATGGCCCCCGCCTTCGCCTGGCTGGCCCGCCTGGCCGCGGGTGACGAAGCGCTGGCCCGCCATGCAGCTCTTTCCCTGCTGGCCTGGCTGCTGGCGATCGCGTTCGTCGTCGGCGGCGCCGTCGCCAGAGGCCCGCGCCGGCCGCTCAACATCGATCGCCGCGAGCTCATCCTGTCGGCCGCGCTGTTCGTCGTCGCGCTGGCCTTGCGCGCCTACCGGACGACGGTCTACCCCGACACCTTCTCCGGCGACGAGGGCAGCGCCGGGCTATTCGCCCTCGACTTGCTGGCCGGCCGGGCGAACAATCTATTGGGCGTCGGCTGGTTCTCCTTTCCGGCGCTCTACTTCACTGTCCAGAGCGCTGCCATTGCCTTGCTGGGGCAGACGATCGAGGCCATCCGCCTGACGTCGGCCGTGGCCGGGGCGTTGACCGTGCCGGCGCTCTACTGGTTGGCGCGCTCGATGTTCGGCCGCGCGACGGCCGTCCTCGCCGCCGCCTATCTGGCCGTCTCCCATTACCACATCCACATGAGCCGCATCGCCCTCAACAACATCTGGGACGGCCTGTTCGGCACGCTGGCCATCCTGGGCTTATGGATCGGCTGGAAGAGCGGCCGTCGTTCGGCGTTCATCCTGTGCGGGCTGGCGCTCGGGCTGGGGCAATACTTCTACGTCAGCATTCGCATCCTGCCCGTCCTGTTCCTCGTTTGGGCCGCGGTCGCCTTCTGGCGCCGGCGCGAGCAGTTCCGGCGGCGCTTCGCCGGGCTGGTGCTGGCGGCCGTCATCGCTCTGGTGATCTACCTGCCGCTGGGCCTCTTCTTCGCCGCCAATATGGACGAATTCCAGGCGCCCATGAACCGGGTGACGATCTTCGGCGACTGGATGACGGGCGAATTGGCGCGGGGGGAGCGCACCCAGTCGGAGATCCTGCTCGATCAGTTCGTCAAGGGGCTCATGGGCTTCACCCACGAACCGTTGCGGCTGCTCTACAACCCCGGCTCGCCGCTGCTGCTGACCGCCGCGGGCCTCCTTTTCCTGATGGGCGTGCTGTGGGCGTTCCTGAACTTCAATCTGCGCTACCTGCTCCTGCTGCTGCCGCTGCTGGGGGCGGTGGCCGCGAACACGATCAGCCGGGACCCGCCGTCGTCACAACGGTACATCATGGCCATGCCGATGGTGGCGATCTTCGTCGCCACGCCGCTGGCCCAGGCGATGCAGTGGCTGCGGGCGCAATATCCGCGCGCTCGCGTGGCCGTGGCTGCCGGCGGCCTGGTGCTGTTCGCGCTGGTGGCGGCCGTTGACCTCGATTACTATTTCAAACGGGTCTACGACGACTACATCCTGGGCGATCTTAACACGCTGGTGGCGACGGAAGTCGCCTACTTTCTGCGCGACAAGGAACCGGCCGGGCAGCAAGTCTTCTTCTTCGGCTTCCCGCGCATGGGATACTTCAGCCTGTCGACGATCCCCTATCTGGCCCCCGAGAAGCGCGGCCAGGACATCGTCGAGCCCCTCACCGGCCCGCCCGATCTCGGCCTCATCGAACCGGCGTTGTTCATCTTCCTGCCGGAACGGCTCCACGAGCTGGAATACGTCCGGCAAAGCTACCCGGACGGAAGCTATCAGGAGTTTTTCGACGACAACGGGGTGTTGCTGTTCGCCGTCTACGAGAGGTGATCGCGGTCGGGGGGGGTGCGCGGCCGCTGCAGCTGGGTGCCGAACATCTCGCTGCGCTTCACCGTCCAGCTGTCCGCGCCGTTGTCGTTGCCGACGTGGTCCATAAAGCCGCCCATGCGGCTGTCGAGCAGGTCGATCTGATGCAGCAGCACAGCCTCAAGCGTCTTGGGCACGACGGGCGAGCCCCACTCGTGCGTGCCGTGGTGGGCGGCTACGAGATGGACGAGCTGCTGGAGCTCGGCGGCGGGGAACCCCAATTCGGCGGCGGCCTTTTCGATCAGCACGATGCCGCGCACGATGTGGCCGACGAGGCGGCCGTCCGCGGAGTGGTCGAACCCTTCTTCCAGCGCGTACTCATACCCCTTGCCGACGTCGTGGAGCAGCGCCCCGCAAACGAGCAGGTCGGCATTGACGTGGGGGTAGTGGCTCGCCAGCAGCCGCGCGACGGCGGCCATGCTGAGCGAATGCTCCAGCAGCCCGCCGACGTAGGCGTGGTGCATGCCGCGGGCGGCCGGGGCGGAGACGAAGCGCTCGGCCGTGTCCCCTTCCAGCAGCAGATAGCCGGCCAGCGTCTGCCACGGCTCGGCCAGCGCGGCGATCTGCCGGCGCAGTTCGGCCAGCATCTCGTCCTTCGGCCGCTTGCTGGCGGGCAGAAAGGCGGCCAGATCGACGTCGGTGGCGCGCGCCAAATCGTTGATGCTGACCTGAAGCGCGTCCTTATAGAGGCTGACCCGCCCCGAGACCAGTACTGCCAGCCCCGGCCGCGCCCACACATCGACGGTCAACGGCACATCCCAGAAGACGCCGCTGAGCTGGCCGGTGCGGTCGCGCAGTGTGGTCAGCAGAAAGGGGCGGCCGTCTTTCGATTGTCGTCGCACCACGTCCTGGAGCAGGAAAGGCTCCCCCTGCAGCTCCGCCCCCGCCTTCAACTCTTCAATGTATTTCGTTTTCGTTGCCACACACACGCTCGATTTTGGATTTTCCCGCCGATCTTCTACAATGCGTTTTGACGGGTTGCGATTATACACGGTATGGGCGGTTGGGCAGTAGGCCAGTGGGGCAGTAGGTCAGTATTCAGTTATCAGTCCACGCCACTCTCTTGAAAATCTGCCGAATCTGCGGCTAAAGAAATCTGTGAAATCTGTGGTTAACCACTTCCGGGACATCCTATGAAAAAAATCATCGTCGGTCTATCGGGCGCGAGTGGCGTCATCTACGGCATCCGGCTGCTGGAAGTGATGCAGGCGCTGCCGAACGTGGAGACACATCTGGTGATGAGCACGGCCGCGGCGACGACCATTCCGCTGGAGACGGATTACGCGCCGGAAGAGGTGCGCGCGCTGGCACAGACGGATTACCGCTTCAAGGACATCGCCGCCGCCATCTCTTCCGGCTCCTTCCGCACCGACGGCATGGTCATCCTGCCTTGCTCGATGAAGACCCTGTCGGCCATCGCCTACTCCTACAGCGACAACCTGCTGACGCGCGCGGCCGACGTGGTGCTGAAAGAGCGGCGCAAGCTGATC
The DNA here is from genome assembly GCA_964398825.1 of uncultured Ardenticatenaceae bacterium. Taxonomy (GTDB): domain Bacteria; phylum Chloroflexota; class Anaerolineae; order Promineifilales; family Promineifilaceae; genus Promineifilum. The sequence goes on along the minus strand of CAYNOL010000040.1, from coordinate 14,679 downwards.
CTCTGCCCGCGCGAGACGCCGCTGCACCTGGGCCACTTGCGGGCGATGACGATGGCGGCCGAGCTGGGCGCGTTCATCGTGCCGCCCATGCCCGCCTTCTACCACCGGCCGCAAACCGTCGACGACATCATCAACCAGACGGTCAACCGCGTGCTCGATCTGCTGGACATCACCCTGCCCGAAGACCTCTTCCGGCGCTGGCGCGGCGGCCGCGGCGCCGGCGAGGGATAATCGTTAGACAGATTTTTATCCGCAGATTTGGCAGATTATTAGGAAGGGATCGGGGATTAGCGATTGGAGACTCGGAGACTTGGAGACTGACCCACTGAACACTACCTACTACCATGCCCACTCCCCGCGCCACCGCCCAAGCCTACCTGCAAACCCACCACGTCATGACCCTGGCGACACACGGGCCGCTGGGCGTCTGGGCGGCGGCCGTGTTTTATGCCAGCGACGGCTGGCGGCTCGTCTTCCTGTCGGCCGGCCACACGCGCCACGCGCAGAACATGGCTGCGTCGCCGCGCGTGGCGGCCACCATCCAGGAGGATTACGCCGACTGGACGGCGATCAAGGGCATTCAACTGGAGGGGACGGTGCGGCAGCTATCGGGCGAGGAGCGCGAGGCGGCGATCAGCCTCTACGCGCGCAAGTTCCGGTTTTTGGAGCAACCGGTCTCGGCCGTCGAGGCGGCTCTGGCACGCGTCAACTGGTATGCGCTGGAGCCGGAAAGGTTGTACTTTGTCGATAACAGTCGGGGGTTTGGTCATCGGGATGAGATCGATTTGTCCGGAAGAATTTAAACACGGACGGAGCACGGATTTAACGGATGAATATTGTCACGTTTGGATTTCCTATCGTATAGAACAACTCAGTGAGGCGGGTTACGCAGGCTGAATGTTGTGGCCCCAACGGACCCATTTCAAAAATTACTCCCTCAATAAGCTCGACGCGCGCGTCATCCGCCAGTACCCCGGCCGCAAACATTTGCTCGTATTCTTCTGTGGTGAAGCGCTTGCGAACTGCTGAGGTTTGCCCATACCTACCATTATACCTCGCCATCAACTTCAGGCGTGCGCTCTTGTGCCCGCACCAACGGCCCCAACGCCCGCCACAGCGGCCCATCCTGTCGCACGCCGCGCCGGTCGAGGTCGCTGGTGGCCAGGATGATGCCGTCGCGGCAGCGGGCCGCCAGCCCACGCACGATGCGGGCCAATAGCTCGTTGCGCACGCCGAACTCCTCGTCGATCGTCCACGGCTCCTCGGCCGAGCGGCTCTGGGCCAGCACGAAGGCGTTGCTCAGCGGCTGGCGAGGGATATCCCACCACCCTTGCGCGGCCGTCTCCAGCCACACCTGCACCCGCACCGGCTCCCCGGCCAGCAGATAGGCGTAGATGGTGGAGAGGATGACACCGTCGGGGTCGGGCGGTTCGCCCCAGTCGGGCGGGTTGGCCGTCACCAGCCCCTGATTCACGGCATCGATGAACGTCGCGCCCAGCTCCCCCTCGGTGTTCAATCCCAGTCCAGGCGCGGCCTTGCGCAGCCGGGCGGCCGAGCGCACCAGCCAGTCGAGCACGGCCGCGCCGGCCAGATCCGGCTCCGGCTGGAATTGGGGCTGGGCCAGCAGCTCGTTGAACAAGCTATGCAGGAAAGTGTCGATGTTGTCCCCGTGGCCGCGCGTCGCCATCCACAGGCGCAGCTCCTCCACCAACGCCACCTCGGCCGCGCCGACGCGCTCGGCCACCTTCGGCGGCAGGCTGTCGATGCCGACGAGTTCAGGGATGTCCTGCCGGTAGAGGTGATCGACGACGAGTTGGGCGCGGGCGGGGTCGAGCGTGCGAATGCTCAGCGTCAGCGCCTCGGCCACATCGTAGGGCGCGGGGTGGACACCCCAGCCGGGGTGGGCCAGCGCCAGCCACGTCAGCCAGGCGCGGACGCGCGGCTCCTCGCGCGGGCTGGTGCGGCGGCGCAGCAGGCGAAACGGCAGCCCCGCCTCGCGCAGCGCATTGGTCAGCATGTAGCGCAGCGCGCCGTCCATGTAGGGAACGATGATGGCGATGTCGCGCGGGGCAACGCCGCGGCCGTAGACCAGATCGTGCAGCACCGGCGCGAGATTGGCCACCATCTCGCGCCGATAGCGACCGCCGACGACGCCCAGCAGCCGATCCTCGGCCCCCTCGGCCGTCAATCGCTGGTGCAGCAGGTAGTTCTCCACCCGGTTGGCCAACTGCCGCATCTCCGGCGGGGAGACGAAGCTGTGGCTGAACGGAATGGTCTGGTCAAACTCCAGCCGCATGCGCTCCGCGCCGTGGGGGTCGGCGGCCAGGAAGCGTTTGTAGCCGCCCCCTTCGTCCACGGCCACGGCCGTTGTCTGCGTCTCGCCCATCAGCCCGGCGACGAAGTTCTGCCCGGCCGGGGTATGCTCTTCCAGATTGTCGACGATGAGGTGGCGATACCGCTCGCGGAAGTAGCGGTGGAATTCGGGGTGGCGCACCAGTTGGGTGTCGAACACCTCAACGGTTAGCGACAGGTCGAGCAGGCTGTTGGCCAGGCAGTGGCGGCGAAAGGCGCGCGCGGCCGTGGCGGCGTCGTCCAGGTGGAAGCGGCGCTCCGGCTCGCCGGCCCATGTGCGCGACTGGCGGGCGATGGCCTCTTCCAGCGTCAGGGCGTTGAGCGCGGCCCGGTTGAGCGTGTCCAGCAGCTGGCTGACGATCTGCTGCGGCCGCAGGCGCAGATTGGCGAACGCGCCCTGGGCCAGCATCGGTGTGACGACGCGCCACATCGCCACCTGGGCCAGGTCGTAGCTGAGGAAGGTGGGCGGCACATAGGGGCGCTCGAAGCCGGCGTCGCGGGCCACCAGCGGCCAGAACAGCGCCGCCATACGCTGGGCCAGCTGCGAGTAACCGGTGACGTTCAGCTCGGCATAGGGTCCGAGGCCCGAGTTGTGGACGGCGTCGAAGTAGGCGTCGCGATGCTCCGGCTCGGCCACGAGGGTCAGAATGGTGTAGGCCGGCTCGCCTTCGCGCAGCAGGCGCAGCAGGCGATGCTGGAGCGCGGTACTCTTGCCGGTTCCGGCCGGGCCGATGAGCATGGCCGTCCCGCCGGCGGCGACGGCCTGACGTTGCTGGGGGTTCAATTCGGGCGTTGGCATGCCCGTAATTGTACCACGAGCGGGGGTGGCGCGTGCGGGATCGGCCCGTATGCTCACCGTCGCCGGTGGGCGTGAATCGGCCCTATAACTGCCGGTACAGAAGCCTTACCGCGCCCAGCTGAATCTCGTCGCCGTCGGCCAGCTGCAGGCCGTACTCCGGCACCTGGCGGTCGTTGACGTAGGTACCGCTGGTGCTGCCGGCGTCGTAGATGCGATAGCGGCTCCCTTCCAGCCTCAGGACGGCATGGTAGCGGGAGACGGTGATGTCATCGCGGAAAGCCACGTGGGATTGGGCCGGAGAGCGGCCGATGCGCACTTCGGTGTCGCCCAGGTTGATCTCCTCGGGCATCATCGTCTGGGCGCTGAGCACTTCCAGGTGGGCCATGACGAACGGCGCTTCGTACGACGCGGAGATGTCCTCGTAGCCGTCGTATACGCCGCCGGCGGCCGCTGGGGGCTGGGCCGGGGCCGCCACGGGTGGCGGCGAACCACGACGACGGCGGCGAGAACGGGGCGCGCCCGGTTCGCCCGCGGCCGTGGCCCGATTGCGCCACCACCAGTAGCCGGCCGCTGCCAGCCCGCCCAGCAGCAGCAGCCACAGCAGCCATGACCATCTGAACCCCGACCGGCTGGGCTGCAATGCCTCGGGCAGTTCCAGGGCGTCCCCCTCGCTGACGGTGATGAATACCGGCGCGCTGGTCGAGGTGATACCCTGGCTGTCGAGGGCCACGACTTCCACCCGATTGTCGCCGATGACAAGGTTAGGAATAGCGGCGACGAACGAATTGAGCCGGTCAATGGGGATGTCGGCCACCTTGGTGTTGTTAACCAGCAGTTGGGCGGCCACCACCTCGCGCTGCTGGCCATCGAGCCAGGAGACTTCGGTGGAGAGTTGCAGCCGCACCGGTTCGTCCAGATCGGGCACGGTCAGGTTCCGGCTCTCGCGCGGCAGATTGATGACGACATTGGGCGCGGCCGTGGAAATGGTGACCTCGCCCGTGGCGCGCATGTCGGGATTGTTGAGCAGGCGTACCTCGACGGGCACCGTGCCGCCCTCGGGCTCGGGGACGGTATAACGGATCCACGAATGATCGCGGAAGGCGGCGATGCGCGCCCAGACAGCGGCCAGCCCCTCGGGATCAGCCAACTCGACGGCGACGCCGCGCGAGCCGGACGCCAGATTCCTCATGTACTCGCGGCCGAGCTCCAGCCCCACGCCGAGCGCGGGGTTCTCCAGGTGCAGGGTATGGATCGGCACGCCCGCGTCGGCTGCGCGCCGGGTCACGTCGGGCGGTTCGGCCTGACCCATGCCCGGGTCTGTTCCATCGCTAATGAGAACAATTGAGGCGGCCATTCCCGGCCGGGGGCGCAACGCTTCGATCTGGCCGATCATGTTGATGAGGCTGTCATAGAGCGACGTGGCCCCCTCTTCGGCCGTCAGTGGAGTGGTGTTGAACAAGTTGGCAACGCCGTTGTGGAACGGCGTCGGAGCCAGGAGTTGCTGGGGCCCGTCGCTGCGAATCTGGTAGATCGCGACGTGGTCGACTTGCTCCTGCATGTTGGGTGGGGCAGCATACTGCTGAATAGCCGCCTGGATGGCGGGGAGTTCGTCGCTGGTGCCGCCGGCGGCGTCGATGAGGAAGACGGTCAGCGTGCCGACGGGCGTCCTGCTATCGAAGGTGACCTCATCAGCCGGGAAGCCGTCGTGGCTGACGGCCAGCGGCTCGGTGGCGAAGTCGATGGGCATTCCCTGGCCGTCATAGCCATAGACCTGGAGCCGGACGCTCGGAAAGCCCTCGGTGTTGGATCCGGTGATGTACAGGCGGCCGATCTGGCCCGTGCCCTGCGCCCCGGCAGTGGCGACCAGTCCGGCGACGACGGCCACGCTGAGGAACAGGACGAGCGCGATCATGACTCCGCGCATGGTACGGCTGGCGGCGTATCCCATGAGACTACTCCCTCGCGTAAATAGTTATGTTTATAATAGCAGACGAGGGGCATAAAGGGAACAATGATCGAGCGACAAAGGGCGGTTGTCCTTCTTTTTTACATTGCGGCACTGCTGGCGGCATTAGGGCCGTCGCCGCTCGCTGCCCAGCAGATCCAGGGGGAGCAAAACGATCTACGCATCACCAACGTCGACACGACCGGCTTCCCGACGGTGGCCGTGCGCGTGCTGACTACGTCGGCCGGCAGCGCCCCTATCCCCGACCTGACGCGTCTTATCCTGCGCGAGAACGGCGTGCCCATCCCCGACACGACAACTGCGCTGGTGCCCGTTGGCGTTGATGTGGCCCTGGTCATCGACGCCAACCCCGACCTGCTGTTCTTCGACGACCGCAGCGGGCTGAGCCGGCGCGACAAGCTGGCTGCTGGAATCACCCGCTACGCCGACCAGTTCATGAACCCCGCCGGTCTCGACCGCGTGTCGATCATCACGCCGGACGAGACGGGCGAAGGGGCGGCCTTTCTGACCCGCGACGCGACGCGGCCGAGCGACGTGGCAGCAGCCGTCAACGCCTACACCCCCACCCCGCCGCGCATCACGCCGCTGCAGGGGATGCTGGAAGCAGCGCTCGATCACCTGGCTGCCGGCGAAGACGGCCGCTTTCAGGCTGTGGTGCTCTACACTGACGGAGCGCGGATCAACCGGCAGCTCGATTTCCAGGCGTTGGTGTCGCGGGCGTTGGACGCCAACATCCCCATTTACACCGCCATTCTCGGCGCCGACGCTTCGCCCGATGAGACGGCCAACGTCAGCAACCTCTATGTGCCGACCAGGGGCCGCTTCGTCCACATGCCGGAGCCGGAGTCGGCCGATCCGATCTACGAGATATTGCAAGCCCAGGGGCAGCAAGCCCAACTCAGCTATGAATCCGAACTGCGTAGCAGCGCCACCCACGAAGTATCGGTCAGCATCGGCAACGTGCGCGACGCGGCCCCGTTTGAGTTGACGCTGAGCGCGCCCGAGGTGGCGCTGCTTGGGCCGGACGCGACCGTGCGGCGTGTGGGCAGCGCCGTCGACACGCCGCTGGCGCTGCTGCAGCCGGCTGTGCTGCCGCTGGCCGTGCAGGTGACGTGGCCCGACGACCGGCCGCGCCGCTTGTCGCAGCTCACCTTTCGCGTCGACGGCACGCCGCAACCGCAAGCCGAGCTGCTCTCGCCCGACGGCTCCGGCCAAATCCCGCTGCAGTGGGACATCAGCCTGCGCGAGGCGGGCGTCTACCGGCTCGAAGTAGAGGTAGCCGACGAGCTGGGCTTCCGCGCGGCTGCCGAACCGCTGGAGATCACCATCGAGGTAGCGCGCCCCAGCCCACCGACGCCAACGCCTGTGCCGACGCGCGTCCCGCTGCCCAATCTGGCCGAGCGGGCCGGCAGCAATCCGCTGCTGGCGCTGCTGCCGCTGGTGGCGGTGGCCGCGGCGGTGGGCTACTGGCTGTGGCGGCGCTCGAACCGGCCGCCCAAGCCGGACGAAGCGCCGCTGCCGCGCATCATCCCCGCCGACGGGCCGCCGCCCCGCGACGGGCACGCGGCCGTTCTGGTCTGGGGCGATGATGTGGCATTCGACGAGGAGAATGCCGATTTCGCTCCGGCGGCCGACCGGATAGAATTGATAGCGGCCGACGTGACGCTCGGCCGCGAGGCGGAAGCGGTGGACATCGTCGTCGACGACCCCAGCGTCTCCCGCCTGCACGCGCGCATCCGGCGGGCGGCCGGCGGCGACTACTGGCTCTATGATGAGGGCAGCGCCGGGGGCACGTTCCTCAACTTCGAGCGCCTGGGGTTGGCGCCGCGCCCGCTGCAGCATAACGATGTGATCCAACTCGGCCGGGTGATGTTGCGCTTCCGGCTGGAATTGCCGTCGCCGGATTCGGACGCGGCGTGACGGCGCGAGCCGCCCGAACTGGAGACCGACATGAAACGAATTTCGCTCCCCCTCATCTTGCTGCTACTCCTGCTGGCGGCCTGCGCGGGGGTTGACATAGGCCGGCTGCTGCCGCCGGCCGCGCCGACCGGTGGCCCAACCCCCGAGCCCGCCGATCACCCTTTCGCCACGCCGACCAGCGCCGACCCGACGCCCATCGAGCCGTTGGTGGAGACGCCGGCGCCGGCCTGCACGCCCCCCGTCTGCGCCCCCGGCGAGCTGTTCCAATGCCCCACCGGCGATTGCGCCGACGGCTGCGGGCTGACGTGCGTCACGCCGACGCCGATCACCGGCCCGCTGGCCCCCGCGCCGGCGGAGTGGGAGAACCTGGAAGGGTGGCTCACCACGCTGTGGCTCAGCAACGTCAACCCGGCGGCCGTGCGCGCCGCGCTGCAGCAGTCGGGCCTGCAGCAGTCGCTCGACGACTGGCGCGCGGCCGACTTCGACGGCGACCTGCGGGACGAATGGGTGCTCGTGCTCTACGACCGCTCCCTGCCCGGCCTGCCGTTCGGCGAGGCGGGCGACTTGTGGATCATCAACGGCAGCGGAGCCGTCTTCCGCTACTACACCGCGCCCAGCGCCGACATCTACGACTTCCTGGCCCCAACGGTGATCAGCGTCGTTGACATGACCGGCGACGGCCTGCCCGAACTCATCACCGACACGCCGGTGTGCGGCGCCAGCACTTGCGTCAACAACTACCGGGTCATCGGTCTGCGCGACGGCGTTCTGACCGACCTCGTAGCCCCATACGTCGCGACCGAGGGCATGGAGCCGACGCGGATCATCTCGGTCAGTTACGCCGACGTGCGCATCGACGACATCGACGCCGACGGGCTGCCGGAGCTGCTCATCTACGGCGGCACGCTCGGCTCGGCCGGGGCGGGGGTCGTGCGGCCGCGCACCGAAGTGTGGGGCTACGACGGCGGGGCGGTGTCGCGCACGGAGACGATCCTCGACCCGACGGAGTATCGCCACCACATCCTCTATGAGGCCAATGACCTGATGGCGGCGGGCGACATAGCCCGGGCGCTGCCGCTCTACGAGGCGGTCATCAACGACAATGCGCTGCGCGACGACGGCTACGCCCACCCGCCGGAGCAGGTGCGGGCCGACGCCAGCGCCTTCGCCGCCTTCCGGCTGATCCTCATAGACCGCCTGATAGGAGACAGGGAGCGAGCCTCCGCCCGCTTGGAATGGTTGCAAGCCATCTACCCGGGTTCGGCCGCCGCCGGCGCGGCCGAGCGGCTGAACCGCGAGTGGGGCACGCATGCCAACACAGCCGCACTGTGCGACGTGATCGAAGCCGACCTGGCGACGCTGGAGAACCCCGCCGGCGCCCTGGCCGATATGGGCTACGGCAACCCCGCCCTAACCGCGACCGACTTCTGCCCGTAAAGAAGACGAACCACAGATTACTTTCTTCTCTTATCATCCAGCGGCAGGAAACCCTGGCCGACGATCTCGTTGGCGGGGATGACGGTGATGAATGCCGTGGGGTCTTCTTCGCGGACGATGACCTTCAGCTGCTCGATCTCGGTGATGGTCAGGGCGATGAGCAGCACCTCGCGCTCCTGCTTCATGTACATCCCCCGGCCGTGGAGCGCCGTCGCGCCGCGCTTCATCTCCTGAATCACGCGCGCCGCCACCTTGTCGGGGTCGCGGGCCACCACCAGCGCCATGACCTGTTGGCGGCGGCGCTTGCGCACACTGAGACGCGACGACGCCGCCTCAGCAAGGCTTTTGCCCGCTTCCTCAGCCGAATGGGGCCACAGGTGCCCCAGAAAATCCTCGACATCGTATTTCGGCAGCACTTCGCCGCTGGCCTCGTGCAGATCGCGGGTGACGAACGCGGTGATCGCCAGCAGCGCCAGAAAACCAAGGCTGATGGACAACACCACGCCGCCGGGCAATGGGCCGATTCCGGCGCGGGCGACCAGCTCGGCCAGCGATTGCGGCTCCGTCGGGTGCAGATAGAGCTTCATCAAAATAGCCGCCTGCAAGATGCTGAAGATCGCCAGGTAGTTGTTGCGCAGCCGGCGGCCGACCGCCTCCAGCCGCGAGATGGGAAACTCGGGCAGCAGCAGCGACTCGGCCAGCGTCTCGTTCCACTCGGCATGGGGGGCGAAGGGGGGCACGAGCATGGCGGCGAAGAAGTCCGTCTCCATGAGCCGGGCGCGCAGGCTCCACAGCTCATAGTAGCGGTAGCGCCGCGCCTCGATCGACAGGAACAGCAGCGTCAGCAGCATGACCAGCAGAAAGACGCCCCAATGGTTCTCCGGCGCGGCAAAGACGAAGGTGATCGACGCGGCGACAGTCACCACTGCCCAATTCGTCGTCGTGTCCAGCCGCGAGCGCCAGACGTTGGAGCGCTGGATCTCGGCCCGGTAGTAGTGGACCATGGCCGTGTTGAACTCCGACGGCCGCATCTTGTAGCCGCGGAAGGTCCACACCGGCTCATAGCTGCCGCCGGGGGTTGTCGTGTCGTCGGCGGCGCGGCCGTCGCCGGGGCCGTCTTCGCCCGATTGGGTCATGGGGTGTCCTCGTCACGCCGGGCCGCGTAGCGCCGCTGGCGGTGGCGGGCACGGGTGGTGTAGGCGGCCGTGCCGACGGCCTCGTCGGGGTTGAACCGCTGGTCGTGGGGGATGCGCCACGGTGTTGTGCCCCCCTGCCGGGCCACTTCCTTCACCACCGCCTCGACGAGCGTGCGCAACCCCTTCTCGTCGGACGGCAGATCGCCATAGGTGACGTTGACCCGTCCGGCGACCGTGGGCACGGAGAGAGCGACGACGTAGTCGCCCGCGTTCTCGTCGATGCGGTAGTTGCGTTCGGCGCGAATGCCGCGATCCTTCAGCGTGGCGTACAGCCGGTCGACGTAGGGGCCGCCGGTGATGAGCAGGTCGTTGATCTCCGTGGCATCGACGAAGCGATCCCAGGTGGTGTGGATGAAGGTGATCCGCCGCCAGCGCAGACTGACGATGGGATGGGCCAGCCTTTGCAGATCGGCCAGTTGCACCTTGTAGTAGACGTCGTCGGCGCGGGGGTGGTTCGGCTGGTCGGGCAGCAAGTCGCGGCGGCGCACCAGCTCGTCCCCGGCGCGGCGGGCGAAATAGTGGATGGCCCACTTCTCATCGCCGAACTTGCTGCCGAAGTAGAAGGCCAGATACTCGGCATACAACCCCTTGGGCGCGTAGCGGCGCGGAATTCGATACCATCCCTGGGTACGGATGATCTCAAAGTCGGCCGGGTTCGGAACGTAGGCGACGAGCACGCGGTCTTCGGGGTACATGGAATGTAGTTTACCTCGACAGGAAATCCTAACGCAAAGGGACGAAGATGTGAGACAAGGCTTTGCGTCCTCGCATCTTTCCGCCCTTGGGGTGATTTCTTGGCTATAATGACCCTATGCCCGAACTCCCCGAAGTCGAAACCTTTGTCCGCGCGCTGCGGCGGCCGTTGGTCGGCCGGACGATCACCGGCGTACGCAACGAGTGGCCGCGCCATATCGCCGTGCCGCCGCCCGACGAGCTGGCCGAGCGGGCCACCGGCCGGCGCATCGAAGCCGTGGATCGTCGCGGCAAATACCTGGTCTTCACCCTCAGCGACGACGAGACGCTGATCATCCACTTGAAGATGACCGGCCATCTGTCCGTCGTCGACGCCGGCGCGCGGCCCGATCCCTACGCCCACACCGTGTTCGAGCTGGACGACGGCCGCGAGCTGCGCTTCCGCGACCCGCGCAAGTTCGGACGCGTCTATCTGGTGCGCGATCCCGGCGACATCCTGGGGCCGCTCGGTCCCGAGCCGCTGGAAGGGGAGTTCACGGTCGAGGAGCTGGCCGCTCGCATCTCGCGGCGCAAACGCGTGCTGAAGCCGCTGCTGCTCGATCAGACGTTCATCGCCGGCATCGGCAACATCTACGCCGACGAAGCGCTGTTCCACGCCGGGCTGCGCCCCACCCGCCGCAGCGACACGCTGACAGCCGACGAGATCGCCGCGCTCCACGGCGCCATTCGCCGGGTGCTGGCCATGGGCATCGAGCGCGAAGGGGCCAGCTTCAGCAACTACGTGAAGGCCGACGGCGGCATGGGGGATATGCAGAACGAGCTGGCCGTCTTCCGCCGCACGGGGCAGTCGTGCTACACGTGCGGCGCGCCGATCGAGCGGATCGTGCTGGGCGGCCGCAGCACCCATTTCTGCCCCAATTGCCAGAGGTAAGCGAGATAAAGGCCTCAGAGGTCTTCAGCGGACTCCTGCCCGCCGACCTCTGAGGTCTGGATTAGCGCGAAACCTCGTAACGCAACTCAGCAAACACCGTGCCGACGGCGCTGACCGACACCAACCGCAGCGGCGGGTCGGTGATCGCCCGCGGCAACAGCGGCTTGCCCGCCCCCAAAGTGACCGAAGCAACCTGGACGATGATCTCATCGAGCAGGCCATGGTCGTAGAACTGCCCGACCAGCTCGCCCCCGCCGACGAGCCAGACGTTCTTCCCTGCGGCTGCCCCTGCCATTTCGGCATGCACCGGCCGCACGTCGCCGCGCACGAAGCGGATGTCGGCGCCGGGGATCGTGGGGAGCGAGCGCGTCGTGAACACCCAGGCGGGTTGCTCATAGGGCCACGGCTCCGGCTGCTCGGCCTCGGGCCCCGCGGCGTAGCGCAGCAGCCATTCGTAGGTGGCCGAGCCCATGGCCAGCGCGCCCACGTCGCGGATGAAGTCGGGGTAGCTGGTGGTCTCCACGTCGCCGAGGCGCAGCAGCCATTCCAGCGAGTCGTCGAGGGTGGAGATGAAGCCGTCGAGGGTGGCGGCCGTGTAATATTGGGTCTTCATGGGGCCTCCTGACTTCTCTGTTCGTAGCAAGCGCTTGAACGCTCCTTGAAGAGAGCGCTGAAGCGCTTACTACGAGCGGGTTATCGTTGATTCAGCGCCCTTATCGCCGCGCCTTCTTCTTCGCCTTTTGCGGCTTTTTGCCGCCGCGGGCTGGTTGGGCTGTCTGGCCGTTGCCGCTGCCCGTGGCGGTCGTCGCCAAGCCCGGGCGGCCATGGCAGTTCTTGTACTTCTTGCCGCTACCGCAGGGGCACGGGTCGTTGCGGCCGACGTCGGGCGTATCCTTGCGCAGCTCCGTGCCCTTGCCGCGCTCCCGCTTCACCGTCTGGTAACCAGCGTCCTGCGACTGCTCTTTGTAGACCACTTCCTGCTGTTGCTGCTGGATGAAGGCCTGATAGTTGTCGATCTCGCGGAAGAAGCGGTTAGCGATGTCGCGGTCGATGTTCTTGCGCATGTCGCCGAACATCTCGAACGAGCGCTTCTTGTACTCGATCTTCGGGTCGCGCTGGCCGAAGGCCTGCAGGCCGATCTCGCGCCGCAAGTCGTCCATGGCCGTCAGATAGTCGCGCCACTCCCGGTCGATGGCTTGCAGCAGGAGCAGTTGCTCGTAGCTACGGTACTGCTCGGGGCCGATCGTGTCGCGCCACTGTTGCTGCCGCTTGTCGACGTACCCCTTCAGCGCCTCGGCCAACTGGTCGGCGTCGAGGGCGTCGAGGCTCTGCAGAAGCAGCTCACGTAGGGCGGTATCGACGCTGTCGCGGAAGCGGGTCTGGCGCTCTTCGTGGTTCTTGATCGACAGGCCGTCGAGGCTGAAGTGGGAGAACGCCTGGTTGAGCGCTTCCTCGGCTTCGGCCCAAATGGCGTCGCGGTCGGTCTTCTCGGCATAGTCGGCTAGGAAGTCGTTGAACAGCGACTCTACCCGGGCGATATATTCCACGCGCAGCCGCTCGCGGGTCTGCACCTGGCCGCTTTTGGCGGAGGCCAGCGCGCCGAGATTGGGCACAGCCGGGATGAGCGGCAGGAAGCGCCCCATGGCCAGCAGCAGTTGCAGCAGGTTGGTGCCCTGCCGCTCCTGCTCGGCGGCCAGATTAGCCAGCCGGTTGGTCAATTGGTCGGGGGACAGGCGTTCCAGTTCATCGCGATCCAGTTCAGCCATGAGCGGCAACCAGGGCACCAGGCGACGCACGACGGCGGCAACGTTGACCGTGTTCGTCGCGTCAGTGGTGTGGTCTTCCACTACCCGCTCCACCTCACTGCGGATGAAGCCGGGGTAGTCATCGACGTAGTTGTCGATCAGCTCGTCGATGACCTGCTCGAAGGCCGCGTCCACCTTGGCGTCCAGGTCGATGTCTCCACCCATCAGGATCTCGCGCCGTTCGTTGTAGATCGCCTGGCGCTGCTTGTTCATCACGTCGTCATATTCGACGACGTTCTTGCGCATGTCGAAGTTATACCCCTCGATGCGCTCCTGGGAGCTTTCGATGATGCGATCCAGCAGCCCGTTCTCAATGGGCATATCTTCGGGGATATTGGTGCGCGACATGAAACCCTTCAGCCGCTCGCCGCCGAAGCGACGCATCAGGTCGTCTTCGAGCGAGAGGAAAAAGCGCGACGAGCCGGGGTCGCCCTGGCGGGCGGCGCGGCCGCGCAACTGGTTATCGATACGCCGCGACTCGTGCCGCTCCGAACCGATGACATGGAGCCCGCCCAACCGCCAAATTTCCTCTTTGTCCCGCTTGGCTTGCTCGCGCAGCTCCTGGATGCGGGTGATGTGATGCGGGCCGAGGCCGGGGATCGTTTCCGTCAGCTTGCGTGCTTCGTCCAGCCGGTCGCCCAACACAGCGCGAATGAGCGCGGCGCGGGCGTTGTAGTGAGTTTCGAAGGATTGGTCGGCCAGGAATTGGGCCACCTGCTTGTCGTCGGCCTGGATGTTCTGGAAGCGCACCAACTCGCTCCAGCGGCGCATGATGTCGTCGACGAGAGCCACATCCTTGTCGAGACTCTCGACATAGACGCGCGCCTCGGCCAACTGACCGCCGCGCACCCGGCGCAACACCTCAAGCAGGTCATTATAGTCGATACCGTAGGGCTCCTGCAGTGCGCGCGCCAGGTGACCAACCATTTGTATCTGGTCGATCTCGGCCATGGCCTCGGTGAAGCGCTTGCGGGTCTCCACCAACGTATCCACCAGGTCTTCGGTCAGCTTGCCGTTGGTGCGCGCCATCTGGCGGGCAGCATCTTCGCCGTCGTTCAGCAGTTTGAACGCCAGCTGGATCAGCAGCGGCCGGTCGAACATCTCGTTCTCAAGCGCCTCGGCCGCCAAACCCTCCGCATTGCCGCCCAGCAAGATGTCGGTGCCTCGGCCGGCCATGTTGGTAGAGATGGTCACCGCCCCCTTGCGCCCCGCTTGGGCCACGATGAGCGCCTCGGATTGGTGAATCTTGGCGTTCAGCACGTTGTGGGGAATGCCCTCGCGCCGCAGGAAGTTGGAGATCATCTCGGAGTGCTCCACCGAAGTGGTGCCGACAAGAACCGGCCGGCCGGTGGCGTGGACGGCCTTGATCTCGTTCATGATCGCCTGGTCTTTGGCGCTCAGCGTGCCGTAGATCTGGTCGGCGAAGTCGGTGCGCTTGTAGTAGACGGGCTCGCCCGTGCCGGGTTTGACATAGGCAACAGACTCACTGCCGTCGATCTTCTCGCGGCGCGTCTCCAGCCCCATTTGGCCGGTGTCGATGATGTACTCGACATTGGTCGGCAGCGGCGTGACGCCCAGCT
>CAYNOL010000039.1:0-22793 GCA_964398825.1 uncultured Ardenticatenaceae bacterium | reverse complement strand
GCGCCAGTCCGGCCAGGTGCAGCGCGGCCGTGCAGTTGGTGACGGCCAGCGCGTGGCGCGCGCCCGTCAGCGCGGCGAAGTCGCTCTCGAACGCGGCCGTCACCTCGCCCATCGACAGCCAGCCGCGGCGCAGCACGTCGAGCACGGCCGCCTCTTCTTCCGGCCCCAGGTCAACATCAGCCAACGGGATGCGCCACAATGTATTGTGCCACAATGGATTGTGCCGCATCGTCATTTGCTCCATTCCCTGCCCTGGGCCGTCTGACCCAAAGCGTGCTCGCCCGTCCCGTTGGACGAGTGAATGACCGGCGCTTCCGGCGGCAAAAATTCAGCCTTCATCCGGTCAAAGTCCTCGATGGCCCGCTCGTAATCGTCTGCCCGGCCCAGGTCTTGCCAGTAGCCGTCGAACGAGTAGCCGGAGACGGTCTCGCCGGCAGCGATGAGGCGCTTGACCAGGTCGGGGAAATCGAGGTAATCGTTGCGCGGGATGTAGCCGAGCACGCGCGGCTCGAAAACATAGATGCCCATGCTGACCATGAAGTCGTAGGTGGGCTTCTCGATATAACCGGTGACGCGGCCGTCGGCGTCCTGCTGGATGACGCCGAGATCGATATAGACCTGGCGGCGATGCATGGCGATGGTGGCCGCCGCGCCGCTCAGGTGGTGGCGGGCCAGCAAATTGGCCAGCGGCAGCGTCGTCAGCACGTCGCCGTTGGCCACCAGGAAGGTATTGTCCAACCCCTCGACAAGGGAAAGCGGCCCGGCCGTGCCCAGCGGTGCGTCCTCATAGCTGTAAGAGATGTCCATCCCCAGCCGCTCGCCGTTTTGGAAGAATAGACGCAGCATTTCGGCCAGATGCCCCACCGTCAGCACGGCTTCGCTCACCCCGGCGCGCTTCATCTGGCGCAACAGAATCTCCAGAATAGGCATATCGCCGATAGGCATCAGGGGCTTAGGCAAAATCGTGGTATAGGGCTTCAATCGCGTGCCCTTGCCGCCGGCTAAAATGACTGCTTTCATCGCTACCTTCCCCGCCCACGCCGGGCGCTCTATATCTCGTACCGCCCCACGCGGTAAAAATCCGGATGATCACCGATCCAGGCAATCGTCTCACGCAGGCCCTCTTCGAATGAATAGACCGGCTCCCAGCCCAACAAGCGCCGAGCCAGCCCGTTGTCAGACAGCAAGCGCATCACCTCCGACTTCTCGGGCCGCAGTCGCTCCGTCTCCACGGCGATCTCCACCGGTCGGCCGACGAGACGGATGATCGTCTCGGCCAGTTCGCCGACGCTGATGTCGTCGCCTGTGCCCAGATTGATCTCCCGGCCGGCGACGTCAGGCGCCATGGCGGCGCGCATGAAGCCGCTGACGGTGTCGCGCACGTAGGTGAAATCGCGGCGGGCGTCCAGATTACCCAGACGGATGCAATCGGCCGTCAGCGCCTGCGTGATGATGGTCGGGATGACGGCGCGGGCCGATTGGCGCGGGCCGTAGGTGTTGAACGGCCGAACCGTCACCGCCGGCAGGTCATAGGCGCGATAGAAGCTCTCCACCAGCTTGTCGGCCCCGATCTTGCTGGCCGAGTAGGGGGATTGCCCCTGCAGCGGGTGCTTCTCGTCCATCGGCGTGAACTGGGCCGTGCCATACACTTCGCTCGTCGAGGTATGCACCAGCCGCCCTACCCCATGGGCGCGGCAGGCCATCAGCACATTGAGCGTGCCCATGAAGTTGGTCTCGGCCGTCTCCACGGGATGCTTGTAGGAGTAGGGAATGGAGATAATAGCGCCCAGGTGGAACACCACATCGACGCCGGCCACGGCCGCGTCGATGGCTCCTGTGTCGCGCAGATCGCCGGCGACGATCTCGACCTCTTCCTGCGCGTCGCCCGGCAACTGGCGCAGCAGCCCGGCGTCGCCGCGCGAGTTGTAGCGCACGAAGGCTCGCACCTGCGCGCCGTTGCGCACCAGCGACTCAGTCAGCTGACTGCCGATGAAGCCACCCGCACCCGTCACCAGGGCACGTTTGCCGGTCCATTCACTCATCTCGGTTGTTTTACTCCTGATAATTTCAGTCAATACGACCAGGGCGGCCAGCCGCCACCGCTGCCGGGCGCCGGAGAGCGCCCTGTCGTCCGCGCGATCAGGAACTGCTGATCTGCTCCTGCATGAGCATCTGTTGCTGCATGGCCAGGATTTGATCGTGAGCCGCTTCCCAGGCCTGGGCCTGCATCAGATGCTCGATCTCGCTCAACCAGTTGTCCAGTCGCGCCTGTTGTGGTGTCTCTCTGCCGACGGGAGTCCCTTCTGATGGATGTCTATTCCCATCACTTGCGCCGGCATCGGTTTGATCCAGTTGTAATTGATTGCGAAACGACTGCAGCACGTCGGGCAACACCACGGTCTGCACGCCAGTGGCGCGACAGAGCTGCAGGATGCGATCGCGCTGCGCCCGTCGAATGTTCTCGATGGCGTAGATGATCAGCCCGACGTCGTGGAGGCTGACAAGCTGCGGGATCTCATCGGTGCGGCCGAGAACGCGGATGCCGCTGATGCGCGTGCCCTGCTTGCGGGGGGCGTCGTCCACCATGCCGATGATGGAATAGGCCTGGCCCAGTTCCGTCTTGCGCAGCAGGTAGCTGGCCAGATTTCCGACCTCGCCCGCGCCGACGATGAGCACGCGCTCGCCGACGGCCGCCGCCCCGCCGCGCAGGGTGATCCAATGCTCCGACAGGCCGGTGATGATGCGCATCCGGTAGCGCAACACGACGAACCCGGCAAAAGCCAGCACGCCGCTGACCATGATCAGCCCCGACGGCAGCAGCCGGTAACCCAGATAGGGAACGGGGATGGCGCGCGGCTGCCAGAGCAGATTGGCGACGATCAGGATGAATGTGGTCAGGCCCGACGAGACGGCCAACGCGAAGGCGTCGTTGAAATCGGCTCGTGACCAAACCACGCGGCCGATGCCCAACAGCGCGTTGACCATACTGAATATGAGCGCAATGGCCAGCGCTACGCCCATGGCGATGCCCCAGCCCAACTCCAGCGGGCCGTTGCTGCGCCATAGCACACCAGTGATGGCCACGGCGGCGAAGGCGATGAGGCTGTCGAGGACGAACCAGGAAAAGTAGCGGCTGACGAAGCGAGCCAGCGGCCCCCAGAACAACAGGTGTTCCGGCACACGGCGGCTCTTCAATTGCGGCAACAAGACCAGCGCCGTCCAGAACATCACATCCAGGTCCGTCAGGAACGAACGGTGGTTGACATAGAGCAGATCGAGACGCAGCTTGCTGGGCAGGATGGTCTTCAGGTATTGGTCGGCAACGTTGCCCGCTTCCAGCAGGCTTTCCTCGTCGCGATAGAGGACGGAGGCGGGGCTGGTGATGCCCGGCCGCACGGAGAGCAACATTTCGCGCGTCTCGGCCGGCCAATGGGCTACGAAATCCTGGTCTTCGGGGCGCGGCCCCACGATGCTCATCTCGCCCTTCAGCACATTCCACAGCTGCGGCAGTTCGTTGATCTTGGTGTCGCGCAGCCATTGGCCGAAGGGGGTGATGCGGGGGTCACCGCTGCCGGTGACTTTGGGGCCGTTGTAGCTGGCGCTGTTCTCATACATCGTGCGGAACTTGAGGATGCGGAACGGGCGAGCGTGGCGGCCGACGCGGTCGCCCCAGAAGAAGACGGGGCCGGGGGAGTCGCGCTTGATGAGGAACACCAGCAGCAGGATGACCGGCAGGAGCAAGATCATGCCCACGCCGGCAATGATGATGTCGAGCGTCCGCCGCGCGGCGCTATCGACCAATTGCCACAAATGAGACAACTCGGTTTGGAGCCCTACGTCGGCCTTATGTCGTTGTGGCGCAACAGTCTCGTTCATGTCTCATTCAAGCGGACGAATAACAGCCAAATAGTGCGTATTCAGAAAACGAAGTTTTTCTAAAAGTAATGCTCCAATCCAGGTCAGCGGCACGAGTTTGCGCGCCAGCGGCGGGGCCAGGGTAATACGGTCAAAAGTGATTCCGCAATCGGGGAAGTACTCCCGAATCTCGCCGGGCTTGATCCCTCTCGTTTGCTTGTTAAACGGGTTGATCCAGAAGTCGTACCAAAGGATCGCGCCGCCAGGCTTTAATACTCGCCTAATTTCCTTGGCGACAGTATAGCAGATGGCCTGATCCAAAATCGATGAAAACACCGTGAATTGTACGGCCAGATCAAAAGAACGATCCGGATAGGGCAAATCGGTGCCGGAGGCGGCTGTGATCGGCAGGTGGGGCAGACGGCGACGGGCCACGGCCGCGCGCTCGGCCAGCAGGTCGGCGCCGTGCAGCCGCTCGGGGTCGGCGCCATAGCCCAGCAGCTCCAGCAGCACGCCGCCGTTGCCGCAGCCCACTTCCAGAATGTCCTTGCCGGCCAGCGGCCACAGCCCCGACAGCCGCAAGCGGCGCAACACGGCCCGCTGCCGCTGCTGGATGT
Source organism: uncultured Ardenticatenaceae bacterium (assembly GCA_964398825.1). GTDB lineage: Bacteria > Chloroflexota > Anaerolineae > Promineifilales > Promineifilaceae > Promineifilum. Next base: position 18,321 of record CAYNOL010000039.1, on the reverse strand, counting down.
CGAACAGGTAGGCGGGGTTGACCAGCGAGTAGACGTCGGCGCCCTCCAGCCGGCGGGCGCGCTCCGCGTACACTTCGCGCACGCGCGCGGTTTCGCCGGCTGGCGTCGGGTTGCTCATTTACCCCTCGCTCCAGAAGCCCTGGGCCGGATCGTAGGTGAGGCGGATGGATGTGCCGGCGCCTACGTCTCGTCGCGCCGCGCCGCCGGCCAAACGGATGTTGCCCCCACCCACCAGCGCAAACGGCACTGAGGCCGTCAGGGTGATCGTGCCGGTGAACAGTGGGTTCGACAGACCGTCGGCTGTCCACCAATGGATGTTTGCTACATCGGCCCCGCCCAGCAGATCATAGGTGTCGTAGTTGCTGGAGATGACCAGCGTGGCCCCGGCCGGCAGCGACGTGGGTGCGGGGGCGGCCATGGGCGTCAGGCGGCCGTAGATCGGCGTCGACGAAGAGGTCATCAGCAACGGCTTGCCCGTTTGCAGATCGAGGATGCGGTTATTGGCCCCGCCGAACTTGCCGCTCCAGCTATTGGCGGTGGGCATCAGCACGTAGAAGAGCGCGCCGCCACTATTGCTCTGAAATGTGGAGTTGTCGATCTGAACGAAGGAGTCGGCCGCCGGGCCGGTATCGGTGCTGCGCAAGGTGATCGTGCCCCGGTTCTCCACGCTGCGGCCGAAGAAGCGGCAATGGTCGATCGCCGTCTGTCCGTTATCGATCTCCACCGAAATCGATTCCGAGGCGTTGTCCGGCCGGTTATAGAACAGGCAGTCGCGCACCGTGTATCGATTGGCCGCTCCGCCGCCCAGACTGAGCATAGTGCCCGAGCGCTGGTTATAGAACTGGCAATTTTCGATGTCGACTTCGATGTTCTCCAGTCGCAAATCTACTTGCGGCAGCAAGTCGACCCTGGGGGCGAAGATGCAATTGCGGATGGTAGCCTTCCACGGCGCGTTGGTGTACGCGCCGATGAAAGCGGTCGTGGTGACAGAGTCCGGTGGCGTCGTGAAGTAGCAGCCGTCGATGAGAACGTCGGATCGTATCTGGATGGCCGGCTGCCCCTCGAACGTGCAGTTGCGTATCTCCACCTGCGTCGTCACGGTGGCCCTGTCCTGAGTGATGAGGCTCTGGACATTACCCGGCCCGAACCAGCAGCCAATGAACCGCTGGTATTCAGGATCGCCAGCCACCTCGGTGCCCTGGAATTGAAACGCCCAGCCCGTCGCGCCATTGAAGCGCGTGTTTTCGACGTGGACTGAGTTGTGCGGGTGGCAATAGATCAAATGGGAGTGCTGGTTGTCGTGGAGGTAGCTGTCGTAGATGTGGAGCCGCTTGTGGCCACCGGCCACTGTCCAGAAGGCGATGGTGTACTGCCACCATGGCTTGAGGTCGCAATCGCGCACGGTCAGGAACAACTCCCCTTTGGAACCGTCGATACCCGACGTGGGGCAATAGAGGCAGTGGGTGAAGCCGTCGATGTCGACGCGTTCCACCACGCAGGCGGCACTTACACCCGACGACTGGAAGTGAACGCCCATGAACTCAAACTGTTCCTCGGGTTGGTGCAGGTCTTCTTCGAGCCGCAAATCACTTAGACGACAGTTGACCGCGCCGGCCACGAAAATGGCCGCGTAATTCTTATCCGAGGCGTTTGTTTGCACTGTGAACCGCAATGTCACCGCGTCGCGCCCCTCGCCGGAGATAGCCAGATCGCCGTCCACCAGCAGCCGGTCATGGCTGGGATCCAGGATGATGCGATAGAACTGCGGCGGCCGCGGCACCCACAACGGCTGCTTGGCGGCGATGGCGGCGTTGATGGCCGCCTGGAACGCCGCGAAATCGTTGGTGGAGCCGTCCCCCTTGGCCCCATGATCCATCACATTGATGACGTTTTGCGCCCGGCGGCGCGAACCGGCCGGCAAAGCCCCTGCCGGCCGGGCGTAGGCCGCGTCACCCGACGCGACGCGAACCAGCGCCATACCACCCACAGCGGCGGCTGTTTGCTGCAGAAAGCTGCGGCGCGAGACGCCCCGCCCTTTTTCATTTTCTTTTCGATGACCCATGGTTTCACCTGTCTGGGATAGTGAAAGTCGTTGTTCTCCCGTTCACCTTCCCTAGTGAGATTGGCTAATCACGGGAAGAGGCCGTCTCTGCTTCGCCGGCGACGAAACGACCGCGCCCGTAAAAGCGGCCCAATCCTACCAGAAATCCCAAACCGTAACTCAAATGGAGAATAGGGTGAATAATCATTAATCTTGGCGCATGGTGGGTTCCGTGGGGGCGAGCTGTGGTCAGCGAGGCGACGAGATCGACGGCCAGATAGAGGGCCACGATTAGCGCCAGCAGTCGGCGGAACGGCCGGAAGACGACGCCCAACGTGGCCGAACCGGCCAGCGCCGCCACCAGCGCCGGCGGAACGAACTGCCGCAGGCGCATCTGGCGCGGGTGTTTCTGCATCACGCGCACCTTCCAAAAGCCATACTGGTAATATTGCCGCCAGAGCGAGCGCAGGCTGCTGCGGCTATAGTAGCGAGAGCGGATGTCGGGCGACAGCAGGATGCGGCCGCCGCTCTTCAGCAGGCGGTAGTTGTATTCGTCGTCCTGATTGCGCACCAGGTCTTCGTCAAACGGGCCGACATGCTCAATCGTCTGGCGCTTGTAGGCGGGGAAGGCGACGGTCTCCACCAGCATCGGCCGATCTTTCACGGTGCGAAAGGCCGAGCCGCCGACGCCGAACCACGAACTCATCGCCAGGGCAATGGCCCGCGCCTCTTCCGTCTCGCCCACCGTCTCGATGGGCCCGCCGACAGCCTCGATGCCGCCCGCTTGCAGATGCTCGACGCAACGGCTCACGTAGTCGGGAGCGATCTCGCAGTGGCCGTCGACGCGCACGATAACCTCGCCGCGCGCCTGGCTGAGGCCGATATTAAGCGCCGGTGGGACGATTCCGCGCGGGTTGTCGATCAGCCGCACGTTGGAGTGGCGGGTCTGTGCCGCGCCGATGAACTCCCGCGTGCCGTCAGTCGACATCCCGTCGACAACGAGGATCTCCATGCGCTCGGCCGGGTAATCTTGGGCCAGCACGGAGCCGAGGCTACGTCCGATATAGGCTGCTTCGTTGCGGACAGGCATGATGACAGATACCAGTGGCTGGTTTTCCATATCGGTAGTTTAAGCCAGTTGACCGGATGGCCGCGTATAAATGGCGTGAAGGCCGGGTGAGAAGCGGGTAACCTAGCTCTGAATCGATGGCGCGTCGACGCGACGAGCGGCCCGGCTCCGGCGCTGGGCCAACGACAGGTAGACGCCGGGCAAGGTCAACATCAGCAAGCCAATCACCGGCACCATGTAGCGCAACAGGGGAATGACGATAAAAGTCATGCCCCAGAAGTAAAGGACGATGAGCCAGTTGCCACCGGTCATGCTGCGCAATGCCCCGCCCCGTCCCCGCAGCATGCCCCACCAGAAGAGAAAGAATGTGGCGGAGAGGACAGGGAAAAACGGCACTTCGCTGTTCGGCTGCTTGGTCAGCCACAGGAAAAAGGGGTAGGTCATCCACGCCAGCGCCGGAATGAGCGCCAGGCCCGGCGACCAGACGAGACGCGCCAGCCCATAGACCAGCACGACTGAGAGCCCGACGCACAGAAGCCGGAAAGCCAGCAGCATCGTGCCGCCGGCCACGCCCAGCGCCGCGGCCGTCCGGAACAGCCCGGCCAGCAGCACGGAGAAGCCGGGCGGGTAGCGTACAGCGATCTCGCCGTCAATGGTGATCCCCCGCCCGGCGACGATTGAACGGGCCACCGGTTCGCAGGTCCCCAGATAATCGCTGCTCTGATTTTCCCTGAATTCACCCGGCAGCACAGACCAGAAGACAAAGGCCACAGCGCAGGCGCCCACGAAGAGCGCCAACACGATCAATAGTTCGCGCTTTCAGCTCAAGATACCTCTCCCTGGGTAGTGTCCATCCGCTCGCGCCGGGCCACGCGCGACACCACCGCCCGGAACTTACCGTTCGACGTGCGCGGCACTTCGTCGACGGCCTGCAGGACGATCTCCATGCCGTCGCCCGCCCGGTCGCGGATGCGTTGGGCCAGCATCTCGCCGTCTTGCGCGGTGTAAGCCTCGGTAGGCACATAGAGCACGCGGATCAACTCCCAATCCTCCTGGATGATCTGCGCCTCCAGGATGGGCAGGTCGGCCTTGAAGACGGGGTCGAGGCGGCCGATGTGGCGGCCGTCGCGGGTGATGACAACATCGTCGACGCGCCCCTCCAGCCCCCGCAGCAGCGGCAGCGTCCGGCCGCAGCCGCAGCCTCCCTCACCCTGCGCTGCCCGGTCACCCGTCTCGTAGCGCACCAGCGGCATATCGGCATTAAGCAGCCCGGTGGCAATGATTCGGCCCGCCTGGCCGGCTGCGACGGGCTCGTCGGTCGTGTCGGACAGGATCTCGATGTGGCCCACCTCCGGCCAGACATGCATCCGGCCCGCCTCGCATTCGCCGGCGGCGGCGGCGACTTCGGCCATGCCGTATGTCTCGCGCACGGGGCAGCCGAAGGCGCGGCCGATGGCTTCGCGCTGGTGGTCCAACAACGGTTCCGCGTTACCCACCACGACGGACAGTGAAGGCGGCTCGATGCCGTTATCGAGCATCACCTGCGCCAGCCGGTAGAGACCGGACGGATAGCCGAGCAAATAGCGCACGCTGTGCTCCTTCATCGCCGCCACATAGGCGGCGATGTTCTCCGGGGCCAGATGATAGGCCGACAGGTAAAGCTGGTTCTGGCCCATGTTCCACACCCAGAACGGCGGGCGTCGGCGCTCCACCGGCGCGACGAGTTGGCCGCCAAGGATGGCCCAGCGCGTGAAGCGGTTGACGCCGTACCAGCGGCGCGTGCGGGCCTCGAACAGCGCGAACCACGCCCGCACCGTGTCGCGGCTCAGCCAAATGTGCAGCGGCTTGCCTGTGGTGCCGCTGGTGTGCTCGTTGAACATCGTCTTTGGATCACAGTCGTCGGCCAGAAAGGCATGAGGCTGCGCCCGCAACACTTCCTTGCTCAGTACCGGCCAGTTCTCCAGCAGCTCGGGCGAAGCCTTGTCCCCCGCCGCGCGCCGCCGGGCCCACTGGTCGCGATAGTAGGGCACCTCGGCCGCCGCCCGCCGCAACACGAACGCCAGACGCTCCTCGCGCCACGCCGCCCACTGCGCCGGCGTCCACTGCTCGTGGGCCAGGATGTCGGCCACCAACCGCTCCGTTTCGGCGCCGTAGCGCCAGCGGGTCAGATACCGGCCGCGCGCGCTGGCTGCCAGCACCTTGGCCCGGTACGGCAGCCGGTGATAGATCTTCAGCATGTCAGGCATGGTACATCTCCTCGAAAAGCGCCTCCCACTGCGGCCGAACTGCCCCCCAGCCGCACGACTCAGCCAGCCGGCGGCCGTTGGCCGATAGCTTCGCGGCCAATCCCGGCTCATCGAGCAAGCGGCGGACGGCCTCCGTCATGGCTCCCACGTCACCGTCGGCCACGAGCAGCCCCGTCTCGCCGTCGCGCAGCAGATGAGGCACGCCGCCGACGGCCGTGGCCACCACGGGGAGGCCAAACGCCGCTGCCTCCAGCACACTGACCGGCATGTTGTCCACTCGATTGGTGTTCAGGTAGATGTCGTGGTTGGCGAATTCGCGCGCCTTGTCCTCCGGCCCCAGGAAGCCGGGGAAGCGAACAAAGCCAGACAGACCGCGCTCGGCCGCCAGGGCTTGCACAGCCGCGTGCAATCCCTTCTCCTGCCCGGCCATGGTCAGCGTCGCATCGGGGTGGGATCGGCGCAATTGGGCCAACACCTCAACGGCCATCTCCGGATGATACACATCGTGGAAGGTGCGCATCCACAACAGGCGCGGCCGGGCAGTGGCGCGGTGACGGTATCGATAGCCGTCGATCTCCAGGATATTGGGGATCGTCCGGATGCGCCCAGCCAATTCGGGGTTGGCAGAGAACACCTCGGCCAGGTAGGTCGACGGCGTGACGATCACGTCGGCCCGCCGCAGCACCCGCCGCGCCCAGCGACTGTGGGCGGCGGCGAACTCAGGCAGCGCGCCACCCCGCAGCGCGAACACCTGCCGCAACCCCAGCGCCCGGCACAGCAAACTGGCCACATCAGTGATGCCGAACGCCGGGCCGCTGAACACCTGGTGAACCACCACGTCGATTTCGTTGCGCCAGACTACCAGCGAGCTCAGGATGTCGAACAGACGGGCAAGGCGTGCCGTTTTATGGGATGTAACGCGGACGCTGTAGCCCGCCTCAGCCAGCAGCCCGGCCAACCGCTCTCCCTGCGTCGTGACCCAACCGGGATTGACGCCCACCATCGGCCCAACAAAGCAAAGGCGAGGGTAGTGGGCGTCGCGCCCGACTGCGCTGCTGACGGCCGGAGGTGCGTGGCGCGTGTGGCTAATGGTTTCCATTGGCTGAAATGGTGACAGCCGCCTCGCGGCGATGCGTCTCTATGGCGGCGACAGGCGCGGGCAACTCGATATTCCACGCATCGGCGAACAGCCCGGCGACGGCGTTCTGATATGCGCGATAGGTGAAGTGGCGGGCGGCCGCCACCCCGGCCCGGCTGGCGGTCGCCCATCGAGCCGGATCGGCCGCGTAGTCGGCGATGGCTTCGACCATCCCGTCGGTATCGTCCACCGGCAAGGCGATCCCGGCCCCTGTCGCGCCTAAAATTTGGGGTACGCTACTGACGGTTGAGGCCACCGGCACTACGCCGTGGGCCATCGCCTCGCTCAACACCTTCGGCCACCCCTCGGAGGCCCGGGAAGGCAGCAGGATGAAATGGCTGTCGGCATAGTAGCGCGTCATCTCGTTTCGCGGAACCCAACCGACGAACGTCACACTGTCCAGTCTGTTGTCGTGCGCCCACGCCTCGTAGCGCGGCCGATCCGGCCCGTCGCCCAGCAGCCGCAGCCGGAAATCCATGCCCCGATCCTGGAGGGCCCGCGCCATGCGCAAAACGCGGCCGACACCTTTTTCTTCGTCCAGCCTGCCGACAAACAATATCTCGACCGGCGAACGCATTGACTTGGCCGCCGCCAGCGCCGCCCCCTCGACCGCTTCCGCCTCAGTCAGGGATGGGTTGTGGAACGAACGCACGTGGGGCGGCTGTCCGGGCCACTGGCCGTTGACCGTCACCACACCGCGATGCCGGTTGTCGCCCAGCCAGCGCCGCTGAAGGGCATAGCTTCGCGGGTCGCCCTCCTCCGGCCGCCAGTTGCCGGCGTACTTGACCCAGCGATAGGGCGGCTCCCTGGTTCGGCCCAGCAGCCACAGCGCCAGCAGGCTGATATTGGCCGGACAGCGCACGTGGACGGCATCAGCACAGGCCATTTCTTCCCGGATGACACGAGCATAGGCGGGATAGACCGCCAGGATGCCCAATTTGTCCCGTAGCGAATAGCCGCCGGCGGGGGCGACCAGCCGCACGCGGATGTTGGGCGCCGAGTAGGGCAGGGAACTGGCCGGAGCCGGGCCGGGGTAGCCGACGGCCACGTGGACGACTTCGGCGAATAGCTCGGCCAGATAATCCAGCTCGCGAACGGTCGGCCCCCAGCCGACGATGCGGCCGTTGGCCGAATGATGGGACGTGTGGGAGATGATGAGCAAGCGCATGGTCAGGCAACTCCTCATGAGCGGGCAGCAGCCGGCAACAGGCCGCGCAAAATCTGGTCATACTCGGCGACACGCTCAGACCAGGTAGCCGCCGAAGCCAATTCGCGCGCGCGCCGGCCCATCTCGCGACGGCGCGGCGCGTCCTCCAGCAGGGTCAGGATGGCCTCGGCCGTCGCCTCGGGATCGTCGGGCGGCACACTCAATCCCGTCTCTCCCTCGCGGATCGCTTCTGTCAGGCCACAATCGCGGCTGACCACGGCCGGGACGCCGCACAGCGCCGCCTCCTGCACCACAATGCCGAACCCCTCTACGTCGCCGCCGGCCGTTCGCCGGCTGACCAGCGCGAACACGTCGGCCAGGTTGTAGGCCAGCGGTAACTCCTGATCGCTCACTTTGCCGGCGAAACGCACGCGCTCGGCCACACCCAACTCATGGGCCAGAGCCATCAGCGGCTCTTGCCGCGTCGGCATTCCAGCCATGACATAGGTGACATCCGGCCACCGGGCCAGCACGCGCGGCAGAGCGCGGATGATGACGTCCTGTGCCTTGCGCTCACTCACCTGCCCTACCGTCAGCACCACCGGGCCGTCGCCGAGCTGCCATCGGCGGCGCAGCGTGCCCGCGTCCAGCCCGGGGCGGAAGCGCTCGCCGTCGGCCGCGTTGCGAATAACAAACATCCGGCGCGGGCGAGCAGCAGCGCGGATGAGTCCGGCGGTGTAGTCGCTGACGGCGACGACGGCCGAGGCGCTCTTCAGCGCCCACCGGGTCAGGAAAAGAGACAGACGGGAGCGGCCAAGGAATTCACTGCCATGCCCAACGGCCACCCACGGCAGACGATGGACAGCGCAAACCGCGGCCGCCGCCGGCAGCGCCTGGTGACCCGTGGCGACGACAATCGACGGCCGGGGAGATCGCATTGCATCGTGGATGAGCCGCAGTCGGGCCACGCGCCACTTTGGCGTGGCGTCGCGCGCCGGCAGCGTAACCACGCCGAACGACTGCCGCCGATTAAAGAGGTCGCGCTCGTTGGCCGTGACGTAGGGTTGCGGCGAGACGACGCCCACCTCCCAGCCCAGCCGCGTCAGATGGCGAGCCAACTGGTAGGCGTGGTGGCCGATACCACCCGGGCCGGGGGGAAATTCGCCGGCCAGCAGCAGCAGACGCGGCGCGCCACCCGGGGCTGTCGATCCGATCACCATCGCGACCTTCTGTCGCGGCCACCCAATTGGTGGGCCAATTCGCGGCTCGTCCTCGGCGTCAGCGCCGGCTCTTCGGCCGGTTCGGCTGCGTGGGCCCGCAGCCGCCACATCGCCAACGCCAGGGCAATCGTCAGCGGAATGACCGCCAGACGCGTGCCGCTGTGGAGCATAGTCGACATTGACCAAACGGCCAGCGCGGCGGTCATCGCTCGCGCCAACCCACTGTGGTTTGCTAAATACTGTTTGACGAGCATGTAAACGATGATGGCGATAGCCAGGATACCGAACAGGCCGTGCTCGGCCAACAGGCGTGTGAACTCGGTGTGGGCAGCCACCGTCGTGCTCCGGCCGATGTCATGGTACTCGGTTGAACGGCCGACGCCTACACCCACCACCGGGTTATCGAGGAACAGTTCCACGTCGGTGAGCGCTACTTCCAATCGGCCGGTCGTGTCCAGATCGGCGAATCGCTGCGAGAACGACCCGCCGGTGAAATCTTCCAGAAATGGGTAGATTAACATCAGCAAGGCGGCGCCGAACAGCACAAATAGCGCCAGAAAGCGGCGGCGCGCCCGCGGCGTCGTCGTCAGATGCAGCCCAAACGCGGCCAACGCCAGCCCGAAGCTGTAAATGCCGCCGCGCGAGAAGGTCAGCAGCCCCTGCACCAGCATGGCGAAGATGGTCAACAGGATGAAAATACGCGCTACCCACGCTCGAGGGATGAGCACGAACAACATGGTACCGGCCAGCGCGCCGAGACCCATCATGTTGGAAACCTGGTTGGGACCATAATTGCCGCTGGTGACCCAATTAGACGCGCCAATGAAGATAAGACTGTCGAGAGCGGTGATAGTGAAGTAGATGGCCAGAAAGGTGATGCCGACAGTGGGGGCTATGAGCGCCAACAACATCCGGATCGTCGTCTCCCGATTCAACGGCCGCCCCCAGAGATAAAGCCCCAAGGCGATCAGTGCCGCGTGACCAGACAGATTGAAGCTCAGCACGTCGCGCGCCTCGGCCGGACTGTAGTACATGATAGCCATCACTGCCGCCGGAATCAGGGTGACCATCAGCAGGAGCGGCCAGACGGTTCGAAAGCGGCGCATCGACCCGCGCCGGCTCAGCTCAACCACCAGAGCGACAAAAATGACGAGCATGATGGCGTATTTTGAGAATTCCCAGAACAGAAAGGAGCGGGACATGCGCCAGAGCACCTCGGCCGCGGCGATGTAGGTGACAGCGTAGACGACTTGCGAGGTGCGCCCCAACAGCGCCGCTCGCAGTCCGAACAGCAGCACCAGCCCACCGTGGATCGTGCCGATCAGCGGCGACTTCTCCATAATGAAAGCCAGCGGGAAATGGAGCAGCAGGAACAGGATCACCTGGACATTGAAAGAGTTCGCCAAATCGCGGGCCGGGTTGCCCGTCATGCCACTGGGCGCATCGGTCGGCGATTTCCGAGGTTCAGAAGATAATCTCATGTTGACAACAACTCCTCGGCCGTCGCCGGTTCGTGGGCCGGGGTGGCCGCCGCCGGAATGACCGGAAATGTCTCTAGTTTGGCTCGGCCCATCGCCAGCCGGGACTTGTTCTGCCGCCACGTATCCGGCAGCAGCACGGCCATGACCACCGCCCGCAGCAGGCGTCGCGCCCGGCCGCGGCTGCCGCGCAGCGTGCCGATCGTGCGAATGAGCAACGCTTCGCGCGCCCGTCTTTCGCCGAAGTAGCGCCACATCAGATACCCCTCGGTGGGTGCCAGGAGCTGGCGGTGCCAGATAGAGGCCCGGCTTGAGGCACGTGTGATCACACGCGCCTTGTGCTGCCGCAACCCGCCGCGCGGGGCATGAAGGTGAACAACTGAGGCTGACGGATTCAACACCAGTTTAGCGCCGGACAGATAGAGGCGCATCCCCAGGTCGTGATCGGCCCGCTCCCCTTTCTCATAAGCCAGATCGAACAAGCCCGATCCGCGCAGAGCCTCGGTCATCAACAGCGTGTTGTTGGTGGGGAACACATCGCTGTCGCGCACCAGCGCGAACTCCGGCGGCAACGGCCCTGCGCCGAGCTCCTCGGCCACACCGCAAGAGGCGTCGGCCTCGAAGCGCTCCAGAAATGCCAGATGGCGGGCGATGAGATCCGGCTCCACCTCGTCGTCGTCGTCGAGGAACAGCACCGCCTCGCCTCGCGTCATCGCCAGCCCGGCGTTGCGCGAGGAGCATTGCCCGGCCGTGTCGCGCCAGATGACGCGCAGCGGCAGATCGACGAAGCGCTCAGGCCATTCCATATCGCGGCCGCTCGTCTCTGTCTGGTCGATGACGATGATCTCCAGCGGCCGCGCCGTCTGGTGGCGCAGCTGGTCGAGCAGATTGAACAGTTGGGGGTAGCGATCGAGAGTCGGAATGAGGATCGACACCGCCGGCGCCGTGCCGATCGGTTCTGTGGTTTGGCCGTCGGGCCATTCATGCAACGCCGCCGCCGGCGACACCACAGCCGTCGGCTGCGGCTGCCGCAGGGCGCGCACCGTCTCGCGCAGTCGGCCGCCGTTGCGCCAGCGCCGCCAGCCGGCCCACACCGCCCAGGTGCGGCCGAACCGGACCCGCAAAAAGCGCACCTCATCGGCCAGTGGCAAGGCCGGCGGGCCAACCTCGCGTGCGGATTCGGGTAGCAGGGCGGCCACATGACGCATGAGCCCCCCACGCCGGATCCAGCGGTGGCCGAGCTCCAGCGACGCACCGGCCATCGTCTCGAAACAAGGGTCGGGGCCGCCCAGCCGATCGAGCACGGCCGTCCGGGTCAGACAGGCTCGCAGTGACAGCCGCCATGAGGTAGCGACGATCTCCGGCGCGGGGTCGCGGTTGAAGCGCCACACCGGGTCGACGTAGTCGATCATGCGCGGCAGACCACCCATGCCCAATGCCAGCCCGGCGTGCCACACATCGCCGGGCATGGCCGCGATGTCGCGCACGGTTCGCTCGTCGGGCAGGCCCAAGGCGGCGTCCCAGAACAGCACGAAATCCGCCCCCGGCTCGCCGGCGGCCACGGCCGCGGCGATTTCGCGCGGCGTGTCTCCGCTGGCAGCCGCACGCCCAAGAGACCACGCCGGCGGCGCGCCCGATGCCGGGTCGATCCAGATCAGGTCAACGCGCATGGCGGGCGGCCACCTCCCGATAGAATCGGTCGAATTCGGCGATCTGGCGCGGCAGCGAGAAGCACTCCTCGACGCGCGCTCGGCCGGCCGCGCCCAGCTCGCGCCGCAGCCCCGGATCGCGTCCCAGCTCGGCTATCCGGGCGGCCAGCGCCGCCGGGTCGCGCCGGGGCACGACGAAACCGGTGCGGCCGTCGGCCACGTTCTCCGGCAGGCCGCCGGCGTCGCTGGCGACGACGGGCAAGCCCATGGCCTGCGCCTCGATGACCGCGTTACAGAACCCCTCCGACACAGATGCCTGCACGAATACGTCGGCCCACGCCATTTGCGCCGCCACCTCCGGCTGCGGCTGGGCCCCCAGGAAGGTGACGTGCTCCTCCAGCCCCATCTCGTAGCGGGCGAAGGCCAGCGGCTCCAGGTAGTTACCGTCGCCGATGATACGATACTCGAAAGGCACGCCCTCTTCGGCCAGCAGTTGCGCGGCCCGCAGCGCGTACTCATACCCCTTGACCCACTCCAGGCGGCCGACGCTGAGCAAGCGCAACGGCCGCTCGGCCGAGGCCGGCAGCTGGTCGCACTCGCCGTCCAGCCGGAAGCGCATCACGCGGAACGCGTCCGCGTCGATCGCCGGCGGGATGAGCGCGTGGGGTTTGTCGGGCGGACAGCCGCGGTCGATGGCTCGCCGCCACAGGACCATACCCAACACATGGACGGCGTCGACTGTCTGCCAGAGCGGCCAATAGAAATCAGGGAGTTCGATCCCGGCGTAATTCAGGTCATAGCCGCGAAAGCTGACGGTGAGGGCACAGCCGAGCGCCTCCTTCAGGTAGGTCTGTCCCACGGCCAGCGCGCCGAACTCGAAATGCAGGATGTCGGGAGCCAAGGCGATGAGCGTCGCGTCCAGGTATAGACGCTTGAACGCCCCCCACCGGAAACGGGGCCAGACGACGCGCCAGTAGCGCCCGACGGCCCGAGGCGCGCGCAACAGGGTGATCAGCAAGGCCGGCAGCCACAGGAGGACCGCCAACCAGCGTGGCTCATGGAGCCATTGGGCGCGCACCCGACCGCGCAGCTCAGGCCGGTCGGCCAGCGCCGGCAGCGTCGCCCACTCGCCGGGGGCCGCTTGCCGGCAGGCGATGTAAGCGTCCCAGCCGGCGTCGATGAGCCCGACAAATTTGTTGGCGATGAACGTTTCCGACAGGCGCGGAAAGCGGGGGACGACCAACACCACTCTCATCGTCAGGCCACGCTCCGGAACAGGTCGAGAAAAGCGCCGGCCTGGTCGTCCAGCCGAAAATCGCGCAACACGCGCTCGCGCCCGGCCGCGCCCATGCGACGGCGCAACTCGGGCTGCCGCCACAGCTCATCCAGCGCCTCGGTCATCGTCTCGGGGTCGCGCAGCGGCACGACGAACCCTTCGACACCGTCGGTCACCGCCTCAGCCATGCCGCCGGCCCGGGTCGTCACGACGGGCAGCCCGCAAGCCATCGCTTCCAGCGCGGCGTTGGAGATGCCCTCGCTGAGACTGGAGAGCAGGAAGACGTCCGACTGTTGCAGCCGCGCCACCACCTCCGATGGAGCAAGGCGACCGTGGCAGGCGACGCGTTCGGTCAAGCTTAAATCGTGGATAGTGTATAGCAGGCGTTGCATTTCGTCCCCGTCGCCGATGATGTCGAAACGGACGGGCACGCCACGGTCCAGCAGCGCGCGAACGGCCGACAGCGCGTACTCATACCCCTTGCGCCACATCACTGTGCCGGTGGTGATGACGCGGAAGTCGCCGTCGGGCATCCGCGGTTGTTCGGCCGGGCGGAACACGTCGGGGTCAACGGCGGGGCGGATGATGGTCGTCTTGGCCGGATCGAGGCCATATTGCGTCGCCTCGTCGCGAATCGCCTCAGAGACGCAATGGACGGCGGCCGCCTTATCAAAGGTCGCCGCCAGCCATTCTAGCTGCCTGGCCCTGTCAGGATTGTGGGGGGTGATATTGATATGGGCGCCGCGGCAGCTGACAACCGACATAGCGCTGTCCATCAGCGGCAGATACAAGATGGCCGTCACGTTCCACGGGAAGTAGATGACGTCCCAGCGACGACCGGCGAACGGCAGTAACCGGGCAAAGCCTTCAATGGGCGGCAAATAGGCTTCCTTCGCGTGTGCTGCACCCCACGCGCGGGTTGTGGCCGCCACGGAGCGCCCAGCGGCAGCCACAGCATGCGCCCCCATGCGGGCCAGCCGGCCGGCTTTCGATCCCGTCCAACTGGTTATCTTGAGAAACTCGACGTTGGGCATATTGCGCCAGACGGCGTCGGGGCGGTCAGCCGTGGCTATGGTCACGCCGACGCCGTGCGCTGCCAACCCGCGAATGAGGCGCGCCAGGAAGGTCTCCGGCGGCCAATTGAGGCCAACGAAAAGCACTCGCAGCGGAGAAGTCGTCGCGGTCAACGTGCCCCTCCCCCCGTGTGCCATTCCAGCCAGGCCGAGAACGACAGTAACATCGAAACCGTATAGGCGCGCTTGTCCGTGTAGGGGTTGCGCCGGAACGCAGCCAATAACCCTTCAATCGCCGCCGGCTCGACGAATTGGTGCAGTGCCAGACCGGGGCGCAGCAGCCAGTGGGTCAATCCCGCGTGACCTTCCGCGCCGGCAAATTGCACTTCCCAGTTGCGCTCGACGAGCGGTCGGCCTCGCACAACACGCCGCCACAGGCGCAAGCCCCGGCGTGTCGCCCGGCGCAGCGCATCGGCCGCCGTTTCGTCGCCGTCATGGAACAGATTTTGCCCGGTCACTTGCCACGGAATGCGAGCCAGGTCGGGCGCGTGGCGTCGCAAATAGTCGAGCTGCAAGCCTCGCCCGGCCACGAACTCGGTGGGCACGGTGCAGAAAAAATCGACCAGACGCGCGTCATAGAACGGCAAACGTGGAAAAGCGGCGGCCTGGAACATGCGAACAGACGTCGTTGTCCAGCGGGCGCTCCACTGGTCGGTCTTGAGCATCTTGAAGCGAAAATCGGCGTCGTTCGCTTCCCCCGCTCGGTCAAGCTCGCTGCTCAGCAAGTCGCGCAGGAATCGGTCGGGGTCGGCCACGCGCGACCGGCTCAGGTGGTCGAGCAGCCACCGGCTGCCGCTCTTCCGGAACTTCTTCTCGGCCACATCGACGAGATCACCCCCCGAGGCGAGTGCTGCGTCCACACCCATGTCGTCGAGAAAGACATCGCCCCAATGGGCGGCAATAACCGTGTCGGCATTGTCTCTCAGTTCGCGACCGATGAATGCCTGTCGCGCCTGGAGCACGTCCTGGAACCCTTCCAAAGTGGCCGTGAGATAGGGCAGCCGGTCGAACAAATAGGGGCCAATCGTGAACGGCGTGAACGTCACTCCCCGCGCCGCCGCCACTTGCGCGGCGATGCGCGTCTCGACGGAGTCGTCGCCGTAGCCATAGGAGAAGGCCCAAAAGCGCCCCGCCACCGGCGCGATTTGTCCCGGATCGTCGCCAAAGAGGGCCACCGTGGAGCGTGAATCGAGGCCACCGGAGATGGGAATGGCGACGCGGCCGTCATTGGTCAGATCGCCCATGACGGCGCCGAAGAGCGTCGCGAACTCGTCTAACGTGTCGTCGTAGCTGCGTGCGTGGTCCGGCGCGTGGCGCCAATGCCAGTAACGCGCCTCGGCCAGCAGCCGTCCGTCACCGCTGAAGCGGTAATGTGTGGCCGGCCGCAAGATGCGCACGCCACGCAGATGTGTGTGCTCGCCGCCGAAAAAGCCGAACGCGAAGAGGGTAGTCAGCCCTTCCCAATCCAGCTCGTGCCGGCCGGCAGCGGCGGCCACAACGGGCATGAAGCTGCCCAGCGCCACGCGCGAGCCGTCAGTGGCCAGATAGGCGTGGAGCGTGGCGTGGCGGTTGGTCCAGACGTGCCACTCGCCGGCCGCTTCGTCGTAGGCCAGCAGCAGGAAGTGGCCGCTCAGCCCCGCCGCACTCGCCTCGCCGCGCAGCACCGCCCGAACGGCCGCGGCTGAGTCGGCCGTGCCGTACAGCTCGCCGAACAACCACGAAGACCAGCCGGGAGCCGTCACGCGGGTCAGCGGCATGCCGCGCCACTCCGTGCCGGGAGACGCGAGCCACATGCGCCAGCCGGGGCTGTCGTAGGTTGCCGTCCAGCTGCCCTCGGCCGCACGCGTTGGGCCGGGCGTCGCGTCGTCGCCGAACGCCAGCAGCCAGTCGCCGGCACCGGGGACGGAGCGAGGCTGTGCGGGTTGATGTGGCGCGCTGATGGACGGGACAGCAGGGTTCGTTACCATGATTCTTAGGCGATTACTCTCGAACGCAAATAGCCCGCGCGCCAGACGCGAAGAACTCGCGCACGACGGGCAGCGCCGTCAATATCTTCACGCCGTAGAGCGGCATGACGCAGAACTGCTCGACGCGCAGCTCCGGCCGCGCGCGCAACAGCGCCCGAAAGCGGCCGACGGTCATCTTGTTCAGCCCACCTGCCAGCTCGGCATACCGTTCAGACAACACAGCCTCATTGTGATAGGCCGAGTGAACGCGCATAATCGTTCGCTCGGGCACGATCAGGTGGACCCACGGCCGGTCGCGCCGAATCGTGCCGCTCATGTGGCGGCCCCACGGGTTGCGCCAAGGAGGGCCGAACTTGATGAGCAGGCGGCCGCCGGGGCGCGTCAGGCGGCTCATCTCGGCCAGGATGTCGGCCGGCTGCTCGAAATGCTCAAACGAGTCGTGGGAGATGACCACGTCGAACGAGGCATCGGGCAGCGACTCACTGGCCGCGCAAATGAACGAGACCGCGCACCCGCGGCGCTGGGCCTCCGCCTCGGCAAAACGGAAGTCGGGGATGATGTCGAGGCCGGTGACGTGACCCGCGCCACGTTCCGCCGCTGCCAGCACGTACCCCCCTTCGCCACAGCCGAAATCCAGCACCTGCTTGCCGGCCAGCAGCCGCCAGACGTCGGGCCCGAAGGCAGACTCATACACCTGGGCGAAATGGCGCGTATCGACGATGTCCTCCGGCCGGCGTACGCGACGCGGGCGAGGCGGGTCGTAGCAGCACGTGCGCAAAAATAACTGCTCGCCGAACGACAAACGGCTGTGGGCCGGGCGGCTCTCTTGCTCCAAATCCTGTGTTTCCATTGATACCCCGGTTGACATAGTCAGGAAATCGTCGATAAAGTATCACGCGGCCGGGCGCCCTACGGCGCGTCGTCCAGCCGGGCCAACTCCGTCGTCGCTTCGCTGCTGCTCGGTTCCAGCTCCAGCACATGCTCGAAAACGGCCCGTGCCTCATCATGCTGGTTCGCCTGTGCCAGATGGCGACCCGCCCGCATCCACAGCGCGGCATCATCGGGGCGCAGCTCCATCGCCTGTCGGTAGGACGTCGAAGCCAAGGCCATGTTACCGGCCGCAGTAGCAGCCGTGGCCAGGCTCATCCAGTAGCTGTCACCTTCTGGACGAATTTTGACCGCTTCGCGGTAGTAGCTCATTGCGTCGCGGGGGCGGCCGTCGGCCAAGGCCACCTCGCCCCGCGCCGCCCACCCCCGGTAATCAGACGGCCACTGCTGCAGCAGCCGATCGTACCACTCATCGGCCGCGGCCCAGTCCCTTTCTTTGTGATACGTCTCAGCCATGAGCATATAGAGGCCCCGCTGATTCGGATAGGCTGCCAGCCCTTCATCCAATACTTTGCGCGCCGCCGGCGCGTCTTTCTGCTGCAGATGAGCACGCCCTAACGATTGGTACACACTGGCAGTCGGAGCCTTCTCCAGGGCTAGGACGCGCTCAAAAGCGGGGATCGCCTCCTCGTATCGCCCCAACGCGAAGAGCGCGTTGCCTGTCTGCTGCCAGGCCACGCCCATGCCTGGGTTAATGGACCCGGCCATTTGGAAATAGATCAAGGCCTCAGCCCGCTCGCCCTCCTGATCGGCCACGTAGCCGCGATTGAGCCAGTAGACGGCCGACTCTTTTGTGCCTCGGCACGCCTCGCGCGCCCGGCCGTACTGCGCCGCGTTCCAGTAGAGCAAGCAAAGCTCGAACTGTGACAGATAGGCCGTGGCCGGATCGCTCAGGCCGCGCACCAACCATGCTTCGGCCGTGGCCTGTTTGCCGGCGCGCTGGGCGATCTCGCTCATGGCTCGCGTCTGGAAGGGAGTGGGTGGGAAGCTGGTGGGGATATCGGTGGCGACGGCTACCGGCGAGACGGGCACACCCATCGACGCCTTCATTGCCGCCTTCAGCAACGCGGTATTGACGATCGTCGCCGGCAGCGCGTCGCGCATGCCGCCCAGGCGCAGGCAGACGGCC
>CAYNOL010000038.1:15904-22922 GCA_964398825.1 uncultured Ardenticatenaceae bacterium | reverse complement strand
GCGTCGAGCTGCTGGAGCAGACGATCCTCTACAATTTCGGCATCCCCATCCACTACTACGCCATGGTCGATTTCGACGGCTTCAAGCGTGTCGTCGACATCCTCGGCGGTGTGGAGATGGCCGTCAGCTGTCCGCTGCAAGATTGGCGGCTTATCTCGCCCGAGCTCGACCCGACGCTGGAAGAGAACTGGGAGCAGTTCAAGCTGGAGGCGGGCATCCACCAGATGGACGGCGATCTGGCTCTCTGGTACGCTCGCTCGCGGCTGACGACGACCGACTTCGACCGCGGCCGCCGCCAGCAGCAACTGCTCCACGCTATGCTGGATCACAGCGTCGATCTGGGGCTGGTGGCCAGAGCGCCGGAGCTGTGGGCTACGTTCAGCGATGTGGTGGAGACGGATATGGACATCGGCCGCATCCTGCAATTCGCGTCCATGGCGTCGGACATCCGCCACAACGGCATCCAGCATCTCTATCTGGCGGGCAAGATGCGGTCGTGGTCTGTGCCGGAGAGCGGCGCGTCGGTTCAGCTGCCCATCTGGGAAGGGGAAGACATGATGCGCGATACCTTCCGCCGCCTGCTGCTGCCCCCGGCGCTGAACCGGGCCGACCGCGCCCCCATCACCGTAGAGATCATCAACGCCAGCCAATGGCCGGCGCAGGGGCGGCTGGCGGCCGACAACCTGGCCTGGTACGGCTTCGTGCCCGTGCTCGGCGTGACCCGCGAGCCGCAAGAGCGCAGCGAGCTGACCTACTTCGGCGAGAACTTTAAGGGCTCCTACGACTGGCTGTTCAGCTGGGTGATGGGCAAGCCGATGAGCAGCATCGAGCTGAGCGACGCGCCGTCGGAGTTCAACTATCGCGTGGTCATCGGCAACGACTACAACCCGTGCCGCCCCGCCTTCGACGCGCCGCAATCGATTTTGCCCGACGAATCATAATTGGCAGATTAGAACGGCACGGGCATAATTCCCCCCGTGAATAAATCTGCCTGATATAAATTGACGAGGACGATGGCCTGCCCATGCGGTCATCGTCCTTTTTTGCAATTATTCGGCTTCGGAGGGAAGAGTTGAACGATAAGCGCGAGATCACCGGCTGGATGATGTATGACTGGGCCAATTCGGCCTTCAGCACCACCGTCGTCACGGCCCTGTTGGGTCCATACATCCAGGCCCTGGCGGAGGCGGCCACCGAGCCGTTCCGCATCTTCGGCACGGCCATCGAGCCGGGGGCCATCTATCCGGCGGCCGTGTCCCTCTCCGTCATTCTCCAGGTATTCTTCCTGCCGCTGCTGGGAACGATCGCCGACTACACCCGCTTGAAGAAGCGCATGCTGTTGGCCTTCGCCTACACCGGCGCGTTCGCCACCATCCTGCTCTTCTTCGTGCGGCAGGACATGCCCGTCGTCGGCACGCGTGGCGCGGTGGTGGCCGGCAGCCTGCTGTTCATCATCGCCAACCTGGCCTTCGGCGCGGCGATCGTCTTCTACAACAGCTTCCTGCCGCAGATCGCCTCGCCCGACAAGCGGGATGAAGTCAGCTCGAAGGGGTGGGCGCTGGGTTATCTCGGCGGCGGCCTGCTGCTGCTGCTCAACCTCGTGCTGCTGCTGGTCATGGAAGACACGGCGCTGGCTGTCCGCATCAGCATGGCCAGCGCCGGCGTGTGGTGGCTCGTCTTCACCTTCCTCTACCCCCACCAACGCCTGATCCAGCGCGCGCCGAGCCGCGTTCGGGGTGACGTGAACCTGTTCACCCACGGAATCAAGCAAATATTGCATACCTTCGGGGAGCTATGGCGTGAATACCCCATGACCTTGCGCTATCTGATCGCCTATCTTGTCTATAATGACGGCATCCAGACGGTCATCGTCGTCTCGGCCGCCTTCGCCGCCGACGAGTTGGGCGTCGAGGCGCAGACCATTCTGCTGCTGGTGCTGATGATCCAGTTCGTGGCCTTCGGCGGGGCGCTGCTGTTCGGCAAAATGGCTGCGCGTATCGGCGCGAAGCGGTCTATCATGATCAGCCTGGTCATCTGGTCGGCCATCGTCATCTACGCCTACTTCTTCCTGAACAACCAGGTGCAGCTCTTCGCCATGGGCGCGGTGCTGGCCCTGGTGCTGGGCGGCTCGCAGGCGCTCAGCCGATCCCTCTTCTCGCAGATGATCCCGCCCGAGCAAGAGGCGGAGTACTTCGGCTTCTACGAGATCAGCGAGCGGGGCACATCGTGGCTGGGCACGTTTGCCTTCGCCCTGGCAGTGCAGCTGACCGGCTCGCAGCGCGTGGCCATCGTCAGCCTGATCATCTTCTTCTTGTTGGGGTTGTTCCTGCTCAGCCGGGTGGACGTGCGCCGGGCGATTGTCGAGTCGGGGAATGATTCGAGTGGGGTAGTGCTGTAGCAGTCGCCCGAAGCGGCGCTGAAGCGCCGCACTACGAACAATAGCACACTCTTCGCTTGTAATACGCGCTTTAGCGTGCTTCCGGGAACGACGTTGAAGTGCTGCAATACGAACGAAGCAAAGCGATGACTTCCACAGATTTCACGGCCAACATCACCCGTTTCAGCGGCTTTGCCGATGTCTACGACGTCTGGCGCCCCCGGCCGCCGGCGGCGCTGGCTGACGTATTGAGCCCGCTGGCGGGAGTCGAGCAGCCGTCGCTGGTCGTCGACCTGGGCAGCGGCACCGGCTCGTCGACGCGCTACTGGGCCGGGCGGGCGGCGGCCGTCGTCGGCGTCGAGCCGTCGGCCGACATGCGACGGCAGGCGGAAGCCGCCACCACAGCCCGCAACGTGACCTTCCGCGAAGGGCTCTCCCACGCCACCGGCCTGCCCGACGCCTGTGCCGACGTCGTCACCTGCTCCCAATCGCTGCACTGGATGCTGCCCCAGCAGACGTTCGCCGAGGCGGCGCGCATCCTGCGGCCGGGGGGCATCTTCGCCGCCTACGATTACGATTGGCCGCCGATCACACCGAATTGGGAGACGCAGGCCGCCTTCCGCCGCTTCACGGCCGGCATGCGGGAGCTGGAGCGCGACCACCTCGCGCTGTCCGGGCTGGTCAGCTACGAGAAGTCGGGCCATTTGCAGCGCATGGCAGAGAGCGGCCGCTTCCGCTTCACGCGCGAGTTCATGCTCCACAACACAGACGAGGGCAGTGCCGAGCGCCTGGTCGGGCTGGCCCTCAGCCTCGGCTCCGTCCAGTCCCTGCGCAAGGCGGGGCTGAGCGAGGCCGAGATCGGTATCGACAGATTGCGGGACGAGTTGGCGGCCATTGGCCCCGACGGACCGGAACGCTGGTTCTGGACATCTCGCGTCCGCGTGGGCATCGTCTAGGCTCGTAGTAGACGCTATAGCGCCTCTTCCAGAAGGGTGCTAAAGCGCGTACTACGAGCGAAGAGCATTGCGAGACAACGCGCATAGACCTGCCCAAAGGGGAAACAACTATGGATCTCACCGATTTTCAGACGGCAATCGACTACGTCCAGCGCCACGGCACGCCCGTGGAGCGCGCGCGGCTGGCCCATGTGGTCAACGACGAACAGGCCCCGCCGGAGATCCGCGAGCTGTTCGAGCGCTCGCAGCGCGGCGACGGCGGCTGGGCGCCATTCTGGTCGCCGGAGTACAGTTCCCTCGACGCCACGTGCTACCAGTTGGCGCAGATGGAGCAGCTCGGCTTCGGCCGTCGCTCGCTGCCCGTCGTCGACGCGGCCCGCTTCCTGGCCGAGCGGCAGCGGCTCGACGGTTCATGGCAGGAGGAAGAGGCCGAGGCCGACGCCGCGCCCGTCTGGGCCAAGCCGGGGGATTTGGCGGCGACGCTCTACGTCACCGCCAACTGCGCCTTCTGGCTGTCGCTGACCGGGCTGGTGCCGCCGGCCGTGCGCGACGCGGCGGCGTTCCTGGCTGGCCATATGGGCGAGGGCGGGGCGCTCCCGTCCTTCGCGCAGACCCACTGGCTGGCGGCCGTCGTCTGGCGCCACGAAGAGATGGCGACCGAGGCGGACAAGGCGCTGGCCCACCTGCGCGAACTCATCCCGTCGCTGTCGGCGGGCAATGTGGCGTGGCTGTTGCTGGCGCTGGGGCAGGGGGGCTTCCCAAGCGAGGACGAGACGATGATCGCCGCGGCCGGGCGGCTGCGGGCGCTGCGCGATCCGGCCGGGCATTGGCCCTCGGATGAGGCGGCCGACAATGCCGTCCACGTGACGATCGAAGCGATTCACGGATTGACGCTGTTCGACGGCACGCGATGAAAGCGGGGGTATACATCCCGCTCACCCTTGCGGCAGTTCAGCCAACACCGCCGCCGCCGCTTCGGCCAGCGTCCGCCGCTCGCGCCGGGCGCGCTCCTGGATGGCCCGGTACGCCTCTTCCTCGCTCAGCCCGCCGCGCATCAGCCGCCCCTTGGCACGGTCGATGAGCTTGCGCGCGGCCAGGTCGGCTTCCAGTTGGGCCGTCCGCGCCGCCAGCGCCCGCCCCTCGGCGAAACGCTTGACGGCCACTGTGACGGCCGCGCCCAGCGCCTCAGGCGCAATCGGCTTCACCAGATACCCCTGAATGGGCAAATCTGTCGCCTTGTCGATCAGCTCTTGCTCGCTGAAGGCGGTGAGGATGAGGATGGGCATCGGCCGGGCGGCCGACATCACTCGCGCCGCTTGCAGGCCGTCGGTATAGGGCATGTGGATGTCGAGGATGGCCAGGTCGGGCTGTTGCCGCTCGGCCATGCGGATGGCTTCACGGCCGTTGGTCGCGGCGATGACCTGATGTCCCAGCCCTTCCAGCATCGACTTCAGCCCCATGCGGATGATCGATTCGTCGTCGGCGATTAGGATCAACATTGTTTAAGAAATGGCTACGGATTTTGACGGAAGAGACGGATTTTCCTTTTGGTCTTTAAATCTCTCAATCTCCAATCTCTAATCCCTGGTTTACTGCCCGGATGCAAACTAAAGTTTGCGCTACAGCCAGTCTCTCAATCTCCAATCCCTAATCACCCAATCTCTCCGCCCCGCGCGGTAACCGAATAATCACCTCAGTCCCAACTGGCAGGCGGTTGAACTGCATCTCCCCCTGCAAGTCGTCGCTGACCAGCGTGCCGGCGATCTCCAGGCCGAGGTTGTGCGACAGGTCGGCCGGCAAGCCCACGCCGTCGTCGCGCACCAGGATGATGAGCGCGTCGGGCGTGCGTGCCAGCGAGATGTCGATGCGCCCGGCGTCGCGGCCGACGAAGGCGTGCTCCAGGCAGTTCTGCGTCAGCTCGTTGACGACGACGGCCAGCGCCGTGGCCGCCCGGCTGGGCAACTGGAGATTGTCGCCGCGCACGGTGATGCTGATGTCTTGATGCGGCCGGGCCATGCCCGTCATCGTCGTCTGGGAGATGCGCTCCAGCACGGCTTTGACGTTGACCAGCCGGAACCCCTGTTCGGAGAGGATCTCGTGCACGGCGGCGATGCTGCGGATGCGGTGGATGTTGGTCAGCAGCACTTGTCGCGTCTCCAGCCGGTCGGCCTCGGGCAGTTGCAGCTGCATCAGCATGGCGACGGTCTGCAGATTGTTTTTGATGCGATGGTGCATCTCACGCACGACAGCCGCGCTGGTCACCAGCCGCGCGTTCTCGATCGCCAGCGCCGTCTGGTTCGCCAGCGTCGTCAGCAGCGTCTCCTGGCTGTCATTGAAGACGTGGCCGGGCGCGCCGAGGCAAGCCAGCACGCCGATGACGCGATCCTGGATGTTGAGCGGCACGACGAGCAGCGGCGCGCCGTCGGCCTGCGTGGCGCGGGCGGGGCGGCCGTCGCCCGCCACGCGGGCCAGCACGGCCGCGTCGGGCGGGGGAGCGCTGTGGGTGGCGCCGGCGGGTGCGGCGAGTGCAGGCGCGGCGCTTCCTTCGTCGTGGTCATCGCCGTTCGGCTCCAGCAGGTAGATGGCACAGCCGGCCGCGCCAACGGTCCGGGCCGCCAGCTCGGTGACGACGGACAGGATGTCGTCCAGGTATTGGGGAGAGGTAATGGCCTCGCTGACCTGGGCCAGCGTGCGCAGGTCGTCGAGCTGGCGGCGCTGCCGGTCGTACAGCTGCGCCTTCACCAGCGCCCCGGCGGCCAGGTCGCCGATGAGGGCCAGCATCTCGATCTCGTCGCCGGAGAAGTGGCGCGGCTCGGCCGTCTGCACGTTCAGCGCGCCGATGGGCCGGTCGTTGAGCACCAGCGGCACGGCCAGCAGGGAGCGGAAGCGGATCTCCTCGGTGTCGTCCACCCATTTGAAGTGCGGGTCGTGCTGGGCGTCGGCGGCGTAGACCGGCCGATTCTCGGCCACGGCGTGGCCGGTCATCCCTTCGCCGATGAGCAGCGTGGCCCGGCCGAGCGCCTGCCGCGCCAATCCCGTCGTCGCCCGCAGCCGCAACGTCTGCCGGTCGGCGTCGAGCAGGTAGATCGTGCAGGAGTTGACGTCCATGACTTCGGTCGTCTTGCGGGCGATGAGATCGAGCGTCGTGTCCAGATCCCAGGCGGCACTGAGCGAGCGAGCGATCTCGCGCAGGGCGGCGAACGAAGGGGAGTGGGCGAAATTGAACTCGATGCGGGGTTCCATCGCATGGCGATTATACGATTGAGCTCGTTTGGCCGCTAACATGTGGAATATTACCTAGTGCAATTGACTTGGTTACCATTTACAATGTGATTTGCCCTGTCACAACCAACAAACCGGCTGGGCCGGCGCAACACGGGGCGGTTAAAAGAGGATACATCATGGGACGCAAGTGGGTTGGACTGATTGTCGGTGTTTCCCTAGTCGTCGTTGGCGGTTTGATCGGTTGGTATCTGTCCGAGCGAGGCGATCCGCCCCCCTCATCCATCGCAGCGGCCGCGCCGGCCGAAAGCCAGCCGGCAGCATCGCCCACCCCCAGGCCCACGGCCACGCACAAACCGCAGCCGGCTGTCGTTGTCTCGACCCGCGTGCGGCCCACGGCCGAGCCGACAGACCCGCCCCCGTCGCCGACGGACGCGCCCACGGACGCGCCCACGGACGCGCC
>CAYNOL010000038.1:0-15804 GCA_964398825.1 uncultured Ardenticatenaceae bacterium | reverse complement strand
ACGGACGCGCCCACGGACGCGCCCACGGACGCGCCGCCCATTGAGCCGACGGCCGAACCCAGTCCGGTGCCGACGGATCCACCCAGCCCGACGCCGACGATTGCGGCCGACGCATCCCCCACCATTGAGGCTGTGGGCACCGACTGGCTCCAGTACGTCAACATCTTCCGCGCCGAAGCCAACCTGCCGCCGCTGGTAGAGAACTCAGCTTGGTCGCTCGACAGCCTCAACCATAGTCGCTACATGACCTACACCGGCAATATCAGCCATAACGAAGACCCGGCCAGTTCCCACTATTCGAAGGGGGGGCAGAGCGCCGGTGAGAACGGCAATATCGCCGCCGGCTATATCGGCTCCGATCCGTTCAAGTGGGCGGTCAACTACTGGATGTCGGCTCCGTTCCACGCCATCCCGATCATCGACCCGCAGTTGACGACGACGGGTTTCGCCGAGTACCGCGACGTGGCCGGGGCGTACCCATTGACGGCGACGATGGACGTGCGGCGCGGCCTGGCGCCGTCGGCCGAGGGCGCCAGCTACCCCATCATGTACCCGCGCGACGGCGGGCGGACGTGGGTGCTGCGCTACTCGCTGCCGGAGTTCCCCGAGGCGCTGTCCACCTGTGCCGGCTACGTGCAGCCCACCGGCGCGCCGATCATCCTGCAACTGGGCGACGGCAGTGTGACGCCCAACGTCACCGGCACGGCGCTGTACAAGGACGGCGAATACCTGGCCCACTGCCGCTTCGACGAGACGAACTTCACCCACCCCAACGAGTACCGGCAGCGCTCGGCGCGGCTCATCCTGGGCAATCGGGATGCCATCGTCATCATCCCCCAGCAGCCGCTGCTGCCCGGCTCGGTCTACTCCGTGCGCGTCGACGCCAACGGCCAGACCTACACCTGGAGCTTCAACACCCTCGCCGGCCCGCCGTAAGAGGAAGAATTTGACACGGAAAGGACACGCATGAAACGGATGAAACGGATGAAAATATCCGTTAAATCCGTCTAATCCGTGTCCTTTCCATGTTTAATTTCTTCTCTACACCCCGTAATAGAGCAAAAATTCGTAGGGATGCGGCCGCAGGCTGACGGGGCCGATCTCGGTTTCGTACTTGTAGGCGACGAACGCGTCCAGCACGTCCTTGGTGAAGACGCCCCCCTCCAGCAGGAAGTCGTGGTCGGCCATCAGCGCGTCGAGGGCTTCGTTGAGCTTGCCGACGGTCATCGTCACCTGGTTGATGTTCTCGTCGTGATACAGGTCGACTTCGGCCGGGTCGCCGGGGTCTATCTGGTTCTTGATGCCGTCCAGCCCCGCCATCAGCATCGCGGCGAAGGCCAGGTACGGGTTGGCCGCCGGGTCGGGGCAGCGGAACTCGATGCGCTTCGCCTTGGGGGAGTTGGAGTACATCGGGATGCGAATGGCGGCCGAGCGGTTGCGGGCCGAGTAGGCGACGACGACAGGCGCCTCGTACCCCGGCACAAGCCGCCGGTAGGAGTTGGTCGTCGGCGCGCAAAGGGCCAGCAGCGCGTTGATGTGCTTCAGGATGCCGCCGATGTACCATTTGGCCAGCTGGCTCAGCCCGGCGTAGCCGCTCTCGTCGTAGAACAATGGTTTGCCGTCCTTCCACAGACTCTGGTGAGTATGCATGCCCGAGCCGTTGTCGGCATAGATCGGCTTGGGCATGAAGGTCACCGTCTTGCCGTGCTTCTGGGCCACGTTTTTGACGACGTATTTGTAGAGCTGCACATTGTCGGCCATCTTGAGCATGTCGTCGAAGCGCATGTCGATCTCGCACTGCCCGGCCGTGCCCACCTCGTGGTGGTGCAGCTCTACATCTACGCCCGACTCGATCAGCGTCCGAACCATCTCCGAGCGCAAATCCTGCAGCGTGTCGACGGGGGCGACCGGGAAGTAGCCCCGCTTGTGGGGCACGGAGTGGCCGAAGCCGAAGATGCCGGTGTTCCACGGCCCTTCGATGCTGTCCACCTGGTAGGCCGAGGAGTATTCGCCGGCCGAGTACATCACCTTGTCGAAGACGAAGAACTCCGCCTCGGGGCCGAAGTAGGCCGTGTCGGCGATGCCCGACGCGCGCAGATAGTCGAGCGCCTTGCGGGCCACGTAGCGCGGGTCGCGTGAGTACGGCTGACGGGTCATCGGGTCGTAGACGTCGCCCACAAGGCTCAGCGTCGGCGCTTCGCAGATGGGGTCGACGATGGCCGTCGACGGGTCGAGGATGAGCACCATGTCGCTCGACTCGATGCTCTGGAAGCCGCGAATCGAGGAGCCGTCGAAGCCGAGGCCGTCCTCGAAGGCGCTCTCTTCGTCGAAATGCTCGACGGGCAGCGAGAAGTGCTGCCACTGGCCGAACAGGTCGGTGAATTTGACATCGACAAAGCGAATGCCCTTGTCCTCGATCAACTTGGTGACGTCTGCGGGTTTCATCATCTCTTCTCCCTGACTCGTTGTTGCGGCCGTCGTCTGAAACGAAAAACGCCTCTTCGCGCTGCGCTTGGCAGTGCGAGAGGCGTCATGGCCACTTGGGTTATTCTGTTCGGCCCGCGACACTCGCGCGAGCACAAGGGTAAATGATACTCAGATGACGCCGCGTGTCAATGACCAAATTGGAATTTTGCGTGAAATCGCTTACGCTTCTTGCACAGCGCCATTTTCCTTCGCGAACCGCGCCGCAACCCACCGCCGCGCGGCCGCCAACCGCACGTGGCTCTCCTCGGCCCACAACAGCACCATGCCCGACGTGAGCAGGATGTTGGTCATCAAGAAGAAGGCGAACTCCTCGATGGGCAGCGTCCCGGCGATGAAGATGTTGAACGACTGGGCGGGGTCGATGGTCCACGTGCCGAATGAGATGGCCAGCGCGTCGGCCGTGATGAGGTACAGCGTCGTGGGCACGATCGCCAGGGCCACGATACGCCGGTAGCGCCACAGGATGTCGGCCCCGAACGCCAACTGCAGCATCAGCGGCGGCAAGGCCCACACCAGTAGCAGGGCCATGTAGGTGGCGGGCTGCTTGCCGCCCAGCAGGACGACGACGGAACCGAGCCACAGCACGGCCGCCACGCCAAGCGCCCACCAGCGCAGCGAATTGCGCAGTGGGCCGCCCCCGTCGAAGCGCAACACCTGCGACAGCAGCACCAGCCACAAGCCGATCAAAATAGGTTGCAGCACGAAGAAGGTGTACTCCTCTATGGGCACCCAGCCGATGACCAGACCGGTCACCAGCGCCGGGTCATACCACCAGACGTTCGTCGCCACGAGGTAGTTGTCCCACGGGGTGGTGTAGACGACGGCAATGACGACGTGGACGGCGATGGCCAGCCAGGCGGGAACGCTGCGCAGCGCGGCGGCCCGTTCGCGGCCGCGCCGCTGGTTCCAGAGGGTCACGCCCAGCAGAATGAGAATGGGGATGACCAGAAATCGCAACAAGAATCCAAAATAAGTCATATCGGTTATTTCCTTTGTATGCGCACGTAGACGCCGGGGTGCGGTTCCAGCGTCGCGCCCATATAGGGCCGCACGGCGCGCCCCGTGCCGGTCAGTATGTATCGTTGCAGCAGCCGCGCCAGCACTGCCTTGGCCTCGATTTGGGCGAAGGTAGCGCCGATGCAGACGCGCGGCCCGCCGCCGAACGGGATGTAGGTGAACGGCGGCACGCGCTCCCCGTCCGGCCCGAAGCGCTCCGGCCGGAACGCCAGAGGCGCGTCCCAGTATCGCTCGTCCCGGTGGGAGAGGTAGATCGAAGCCATCACCCGCGTCCCGGCCTGTAGCTCGTAGCCGGCCACCATCGTGTCTTCGACGACGAAACGATTGCCGACGTGGACGGGCGGATAGAGGCGCAGCGTCTCTTTGATCACCGTGTCGAGGTAATCGAGGCGATCCAGATGGGGCAGGGTGATGTCGCCGTCGCCGATGACCCGCTCGACTTCAGCCCGGGCCTGAACCATGACGTCGGGATAGTGGGTCAGCAGGTGCAACGCCCAGGCCAGCAGCGCCGTGCTGGTGTCGTGGCCGGCGATGAGCATCGTCAATATCTGGTCGCGGATCAGGTCATCACTCATGTCAGGCGCGCCGACGAGGCGGGTCAGCAGGTCGCCGCCGGCGTGGCCGTCCCCGGCCACGCGCTGCCGCCGCTCGCGGATGAGCGTGTAAAGGTACTCATCCAGTTGGGCCAGCGGCCGGGCGAAACCGGGGCGCGGCATCTCCGGCCAGATGATCCACAGACCGGGAGAGATGTACTTGATGGCACGCAGAATCGGCCGCCACAGGCGCTCCATGTCCGGCCCGAACTCCACATCGAGCAGCGTACCCATGAAGATGAGCAGCGCCAGCCGCCGCATCTCCACCAGCATGTCGACTGTCGCGCCGTCGGCCCACGCCTCGGCCACCCGGTCGGTGTAGGCCACCATGGCGTCGATGTGGCCGGTGACCTGCGACTTGTGCAGCGCCGGCTCCATCTGGGCGCGCAGATAGTCATGGCGCTCGCCGTCTTCCACCAGAACGCCGTGGCGCAGCAGCTTCGTCACCGGGTCATCCGGCCCGCGCCAGCGAAAGGCGTCGCGCCGGCTGACGAGGATCTGCCGGTTGCTCTCCGGCCCAACCAACACCGCCGGTTGGAAGCCGGGCAGGGTGATCTGGAAGGCGGGGCCGACTTCCTGGTGCATGATCTCCAGCGCCGTCAGCAGCGAGCGCTCGCGGATCAACCCCTTGAGCACCTTCAGCCCCGTCTCCGGTTCGGCGATAGGCAGGGGGCAGCCGTGGCTCATAGCGTCGCCAGCTCCGGCGCGAAAGTCTGGCTCGACACGGCTGTCTGCCCCGCGGCGGCCACGATGAGGTCTTCGGCGATGATCGACGACGACAGTACGCCCGGCAAGCCCGCGCCGGGATGGGTTCCCGCGCCGACGAAGTAGAGGTTGTCGATGTCCTCGGAGCGGTTGTGCGGCCGGAACCAGGCCGACTGAGTCAGGATCGGCTCGATGGAGAAGGCCGCGCCCATGTGGCTGTTCAGCGTGTCGCGGAAGTGGAGCGGGTCGATCATGTGCTCGGAGACGATGTTGGCCTGCAGGTCGGGCAGATAGTTGTCTTCCAGGAACTGCATGATCGCGTCGCGGTACGGCTTGGCGGCCGTCCGCCAATCTACGTCCGCCCCCAGGTGGGGCACGGGCGACAGGACATAGAACCCCTCGTGGCCCTCCGGCGCGATGGATGGGTCGGTCAGCGTGGGCATGTGGAGATAGAGCGAGAAATCTTCCGGCAGCTGTTTTTTGCCGAAGATGTCGGTCAGCAGCCCCCGGTACCGCTCGCCCAGGATGATGTTATGGTGGGCCAGCTTGCCGTCGTGACGATAGAGCTTCTTCGTGCCGAAGTAGATGACCACCAGCGACATGGAGTAGCGAGTCAGGTTTTTATAGCGGAAGTCGCTGTTGCGCAGCCCGCGCGCCTTGCCGGGGATGAGGTTCAGGTAAGTCCAGGCTACGTCGGCGTTGGAGATGACGTGATCGGCGCGATAGACGGAGCCGTCGGCCAGCCGGATGCCGCCCGCGCGCCGCCCCTCGACGAGGATCTCGGCCACCTCGGCGTTGTAGTGGAAGCGGCCGCCCAGTTCCTCGATGAGCCGCACCAGCGCGTCCACCAACGCCCCCGTGCCGCCCATGACGTAATGGATGCCCCACTCCCGCTCCAGATAATGGATCATGGCGTAGATCGAGGACGCGTCGAATGGATTGCCGCCGATGAGCAGCGGGTGGAAGGTGAAGCAGCGGCGCAGGAATTCGTCGTCGATGAACTGCGAGACGTAGCTATAGACCGACTTGTGTGACTGCAGACGGATCAAGTCCGGCGCCACCCGCAGCATATCGCCCACGCTGAGAAACGGCTTGTCGGCCAGCTCGACGAACCCCTTGCGGAAGATGGCCTGCGTCGATTCCATGAACCGTTGGTAGCCGTCGGCGTCGGCCGGGTTCCATTGGCGGATTTGCCCATCGATGAATCGGGAGTCGTCGTTGTAGTCGAAGGCGCGGCCCGTGTGGTCGAAGATGCGATAGAACGGGTCGAGCGGCGCGAACGTCACGTACTCCTCGCGCTTGCGGCCGGCGGCGGTGAAGATGTCGTCGAACATGAACGGCGCGGTGATGACCGTCGGGCCGCCGTCGAACTTGAAGCCGTCCTGCTCATAGACGTAGGCCCGGCCGCCCGGCTTGTCCCGCTTCTCGAATATCTCCACCTGGAACCCGCGCGCGGCCAACCGCGCCGCCGCCCCCAGCGCGCCGAAGCCGCTGCCAACAATAATCACTTTGTCTGTCATGACGCCACTAACTCCGTATTTATCCGTTTACTCCGTGTCCAATCCGTGTTTAATTTCTTAATACCCACCAACCGTCGTCCGCCACCAGATGCCGGGTAGCAGCGCCGCCTTGCGCCGGTCATCGACACGGGCGCGGCGGGTGAAGACGTCGTAATCGTGGGCTTCGATGTCGTTGAGGATCGCCTGGTACAGCTCGGCCGCCGCGCCGACGGCGAAACGACCGCGCCGCCCCAGCATGGCGATACCCGGCAGCGCCTCGGCGTAGAGCCGGCGCGTGCGCTCGATCTGGAAGCGCATGAAGGACCGCCAGCGGTCATCGACGACGCCGCGAGCGACGTCGGTCTCGCTCAGGCCACAGGCGGTTAGCTCGTCCTGGGGCAGGTAGAGGCGGCCGTTGCTCCAATCCTCAGCTACATCGCGCAGGATGTTGGTCATCTGCAGCGCCACGCCCAGCTTGACGGCGAACGGGATGGCTTCCTTGCCTGCGTAGCCGACGATGTGCATCACCATGAGCCCCACAGTGGACGCGACGGCGTAGCAGTAGTGGGCCAGCTCGTCGAATGACTCGTAGCGCGTCTTGTTCAGGTCGGTGGCGATGCCGTCCAGCAGTTGTTCGGCGTACTGGCGTGGGATGCGGTAGCGCGTGCGTGTGTCGACCCAGGCGCGGGCGACGAGATCGTTCTCGTGCGGCAGGCCATGGAGAGCGCGCTGCCGCCAATCGGCCAGCCGCTCCGCGCCATGGGCCGGGTCGCGATCGACCAGATCATCACTGACACGGCAGAAGGCGTACAGGGCGCGCATGGCTTGCTTCTGGTCCGGCGGCAACAGGCTGGAGGAGATGAAGAAGGTGCGGCTGTGCTCGCGGGTGATCGCCTCGCACTGGTCATAAGCGCGCTGCCGCTGGGCCTGGTCGATCAGCAGCTCCACCTCGTGGCGCAAAAAGCTCTCCAGCGGAGCCTGTGCTTGGGCCATTAGCCTGTGTTCCCATGTGTCGATTACTAGACTCATTCTCATTTCCTCCAAATTTGCCGCTTCATCGATCCCTTATATCTGGTTCAATCAAATACGTTCTTTTTCTGACGATAAGGTAAGGATAAAGCCATTTCTATATTTTGTCAAGACTTTATTGTGCAATATATGGACAAATTGAATGAGAACGTCACGTCATGAAAAGATTCGTCGATCACATCCGCCAAGAGAGCGCTGGATTACGCAATAAAAAGGGTAATCACGACTGAGCGCCAGTCTATCAGCCCTAATTTAATTCACAGGAAAAGCGACGGGTGTCGCCAACAGTTGGCACGAGCGAGCTTCTCAGCCCGCCCTCTCTCCGCTGTCGGATTGGAGCAAAAGGCTCATAATAAAATCGTCAATCGGTTGGCCGTCGCGGACGATCGCCCCGCGCCGGCGTCCTTCCGTTATGAAGCCGAACGCCTCGTACAGGCGAATGGCCCGCTCGTTACGCGCGAACACGTGCAACTCGACGCGCGTAAGGGGGCTCTCCTCGCGCGCCCAGCGGAGGGCCTCTTCCAGCAGGCGATGGCCGACGCCACGGCCGCGCCACTCGCGGGCGACAGTGATGCCCAGCGTGGCCGCGTGGCTTACGTTGCGCCGCCGCCCGCCTTGCAGCGTCAATTGCCCGACGATGCGGCCGCCGCTCTCGGCCACCAGGAAGCGGCTGTTGGCCGCGCGGTTCAGCTCGCGGATGAAGCGGGCCTCGGTCTCGACGGTATGGGTGAACTCGTCCGGCTCGGTGATCAGGTTGATCCCCGGCTCGCCGAAGATGTGGCGGAAGTAGGCGAGCAGCTCGGCCGCGTCCTCGGGCCGCGCTTCGCGAATGGTGACGGAAATGGGGTATGGGGTTGACGTCGCCGGTCGTGGGCTGTGTTCCATGTTGCTCATCTGGAGTCCGGCATCGTCCGGGCGTGTCAATCCAGCGCGCAGGTCATGTACAGCCCGTCCAGCTCGAAGCCGAGCCGGGCGTAATACTCGCGCGTGCCGATGGCGCTGATGACGGCGATACGCCGGTAGCTGGCGGCGCGAGCGAGCTGTTTGGCCCGCTCGACGAGCCGCGCGCCGAGGCCGATATGCTGCGCCTCGCCCCGGCTGTCGTCGCCCAGATTGAGCGCCGGGCCGTAGACGTGGACCTCGCGGATCATCGCGTGGCCGTCGAGCTCCGGCAGCGGGTGGGCCACGCCGGGGTCGGGCAGGGAGAGGCGCAGGAACCCCGCCAGCCGGTCGTTGTGGGGATAGCCCTCGGCCGTCTCATAGCTGAGGAAGTGCTCTGTCGTGGCGTCCGTCTCGTAGACCAGATCGCGCAGCTCCAGGTCGGCAAAGCCCACCGCGTCGCGCCGAATCTCGCGGCAGCGGATGCAGCGGCAGGGCGCACCCTGTTCGCGTAGTCGTGCTTGGGCCACCTGCCGCAAATTGGCCTTCTTGTTCCCGGCCACGACGTGGGTCGTCGGGAAGTCGCGCACGACGCGATTGAGCCGCACGTAGCGCGGCACTTGCGCCTTGCAAGCCGCCAGCACCTCGACGACCTCCTCCTCGGTGTAGGGCGTGTACTCGCCGCGCAGCCAGTAGTCGTGAAGTTCGGCGTCGGGCACGAGCATGCACGGGTAGAGCTTTAACTCGTCGGGGCGGATGGCGGGGTCGCTCCACAGGCGGCCGAAATCCTCGATGTCGCCGGCCACCGTCGCGCCCAGCAGGTTGGACATCCAGTGGCCGTGGATCTTGAAGCCCGCCAGCCGCAGCAGCCGGAAGGCGTCGCGCGTGCTCTGCGCGTCGTGGCCCCGCTGGTTGAGGGCCAGGATGCGCTCGTCCATGCTCTGGATGCCGACCTGCACCTTCGTCACCCCCAGCCGGCGCAGCCAGCGCAACTCATCCACGTCGACGCGGTCCTGCCGCGTCTCGACGACCAGCCCGACATTGCGGCGGCGGCCGGCGGCGTTGGCCGCCTGCGCCTCTTCCAGCGTGGCCGCATTGAAGCCGTTGAGCGCGTCGAAGCAGCGCTTGACGAACCACTCCTGATAATCGCGCCGGTAGCTCGACCATGTGCCGCCGAGGATGAGCAACTCGATCTTCTCGGTGGGGTGGCCGATCCGCTCCAGCGCCCGCAGGCGGGACGCGGTCTGCGCGTACGGGTCGAAGCCGTGGCGCTCGGCCCGTTGCGCGCCCGGCTCGTCGTGGAGATAGCTCTTGGGCATGCGCACATCGGTGGGGCAGAAGATGCACTTGCCGGGGCAGGGGTAAGGCTTGGTCAGCACGGTGACGACGGAGACACCCGACTGCGTGCGCATCGGCTTCATCTGCAGGTGCGCCCGCAGGTCGGGGTCGAAGGTCATGTGACCGGCGTCGCACAACTGCTCGTAGGCGGCCAGCACCTGCCCCTTCGACAGCCACGGCAGCCCGGCGCGGGCGAAGGTCTGCATCGTCCGGTTGTACCGCTTGCCGGTCAGCGGCCGATGGCGAGCCAGCGTCTCGATCAGCCGCGCCAGTTCTGCCTCGCGGCCGGTGATGTCGATGGGCGCGTTGCGCGCTTCCCAGACCGCCTGCCGTTCCATGTTCATGCGCTAGGCCGTCTCCCCGACCAGTTCGACCATCGTCCGCAACGTCTCCACGTCGAAGACGGTCATGTTGAGCGTGGTGATGGGGCTGTCGCGCCAGATGGCGAGGCGCTCGCGGACGCGCTCGCGCGGGCCGACCAGCGCCACGGCGTCGATCAACTCGGCCGGCACGCGGGCCATCGCCGCGCCCTTGTCGCCGGAGAGGTAGAGGTCCTGAATCTCGGCCGCTTCCGCCTCGAAGCCATAGCGCGCCGCCAGATCATTGTAGAAGTTCCGGCCGCGCGCGCCCATGCCGCCGATGTAGAGGGCCAGGAACGGCCGCAGCATGTTGTAGCAGATGTCGAGGTTGTCGTTGATGACCACCGACACGGTGGGGGCGATGTCGAAGCCGTCGAGCGACTTGCCCGCCTTGGCCAGTCCAGCCTCGACGTGGGGCTTGAAGACGGCGTCGTACCGCTCGGGGGCGAAGAAGATGGGCAGCCAGCCGTCGGCGATCTCGGCCGCCAGTTCGACGTTCTTGGGGCCGATGGCCGCCAGGTAGATGGGGATGTCGGGCGCGGCCGACAGCGTGCTCTTCAGCGGCTTGCCCAGGCCGGTGGCGTCGTCGGCCCGGTAGGGGATCTGGTAATGGCGCCCCTCGAAGGTCAGCGGCGACTCGCGACGGAAGATGCGCCGGACGATCTCGACGTACTCGCGCGTGCGGGCCAGCGGCTGGGCGTAGCTGACGCCGTGCCACCCCTCGACGACCTGCGGTCCGGAGAGGCCCAGGCCCATCAGGAAACGGCCGCCGGAGAGCTGGTTGAGCGTCATGGCCGTCATGGCCGCGTTGGCCGGGGTGCGGCCGGGCATCTGCATGATGGCCGTGCCCAGCCGGATACGCTCCGTCTGCGCCCCCAGCCAGGCCAGCGGCGTCACCGCGTCGGAGCCGTAGGCCTCGGCCGTCCACACGGCATAAACGCCCAGCCGGTCGGCCTCGCGGACGAGTTCGACGGGTAGTTCAACTTTTCCGGCCGAGTAGCCGAGCATGAGACCTAGACGCATGGGTTACCTCTGATAAGGGACAAGCAGTGTATCGATCATTGAGAAGTGGCGCCGGTTGAACGAGACGAGCGTCGCCTGTAGTCGTTCGGCCGAAGCCGCGATGAGCGCGTCCGGCGTGCTCAGGCTGTGGCTTTGCCGGTATTGCGCGCGCAGCAGCCCGGCGCGCCTGGCGATGTGCTCGTCGACTGGTACGACATTGAGCGCCCGCAGCAATCGTTCGGTCGCCTGCTGATGCCGTTCATGCCGCACGCCGCTGTAAAGCTCCGTCACCGTGATGGCTGACACGAACAACTCTCCTTCAAGCTGCTCGAAGAACGTTCGCGCCGGGGCGATGCCGCGCAGGTGCTCGATCAGGAAGTCTGAGTCGAGGAGATATCGGTCAACCATAACCGGCTTTCGCGCTCGCTCCATTCGTCTCGCAGCGCCCCAACATGAGGGACATCAGCCTCAGCCATGTCCGCCCACGCGCCGAACGTCTCGTCCAGCACGGCCTGCCATGAGTCCTGCTCGCTGTCGGCGATGTAGCGGTCGATGGCCTCGCGGATGACGGCCGATTTCGTCTGCTCGCGCCGCTCGGCGATGGCTTCGATGGCCTTTTGCTGTTCGGGTGTTAGGTAGATCTGGGTTCGTTCCATGGCGTGCTAACCGCGTACGATGTATATGGATAATGTATAATGGAACCGAATGAATGTCAAACCGCAAAACAAACAGCCGCCCCACGAATGGAGCGGCTGCACTGTGCCCTCACGGGGATTCGAACCCCGGTTTTGGCCTTGAAAGGGCCACGTCCTGGTCCCCTAGACGATGAGGGCAACGAAGGTAAGTTTACCGCCAGATAGGAATTGGGTCAAGCGCTGGGATAAGGTTCGCAGGACAAGATTAACATGACACCGCTAACGATCACAGAGCAACGGCAACACTACGCGCCACCTGTCTACTCCCCGACCGATGCAAAATGAAGCGGAATGCTCCCCGGCGGTACATCCACTTTTACTCGCTCGGCTGTGATTACATTGTACGCCTGTAGCTCAAGCTCGTCGCCAATTGTCGCATTGAATAGCACAGTCTGACTGTCTTGCCACAGCGGGTTTGTCGTCCCGGCGCCCAAATAAACCATCTCCCCCGTGTCCACATTGTAAAGCCATACACCGTCTAATTCCAGATCTGTTGGAGGGGGGCGCAATGCCACCCAATTATCATCAGAGCTCCAGGCTACCTGAGCCAAAAAGCGTCCTTGCGGATGGAAAGCTCGGTAACTTAACAGTTCAACCTTTCCATCTAGGTCTGCCAGTGAGAATTGACTGCTCGTCGTCAAAATCCATTGTTGTTCAGAATGAGAGAGCGTTGGCAGCCCATCACCCATCATTGGATATGTCGTTTCTCCCGTCGCACGCCAGATAAACATCTCATCGTTGTTGGTGTAGACCATCCGACCGCCCCCTACTTGACTAATCACGGCGTGATAGTCGGTCAAGAGCGTCCATTCATTGCTGATCACGTCCATTACCAACGGCCGCCCGGGTGTTTGCCCCAAGGCATCGTCCTCATCCAGCCAGATTCCCATGCCGACTATGCTCTCATTAAGCCAGCCTAGACCATACTGAGCGACTAAATAGGGAGGTTCAAATGGTTGATGTGAACCAATGGTCAGATCGATCAAAGTAAGTTGCTCAAGGCGGTAGGGAGTTTCAGGGTTGTATCGAGTTTCCAAGATATAGTTGTTGGTCGGGCTAACTAAATAATCAATCGTATCTTCCTTTTCGCCCTGAAAGATCATCGTTGCGCCCTCGTCGGATACAACAAATATTTCATTCTCAAGCTGAAATGTTAAATAACGTGGCGGCGACACCGTAGTTAAAACAGGTACAAGCGCGAAGTTATCCGGCGAGAGTATCAGCCCTGACCACAATATTTCGTCTTCCTGGCGGGTAAACAGCATGAGACCCGTTACTTTGCCATGAATACTCCATCCGGTTCTGTAGACGATAAAATCGGCTGCATCCCCCGCCCAATCTGCTGCCTCAATCCCGTCAGGGATAATCTCTGTTATCACGATCTGCGGCGTTGTTCCTAAATAGACCATCAAATTGGGTACTGCTTGGGCGCGCGGCAGCAGTTGACTTGAGTAGGGGATTGGAGACAACATAAACTCTGAGGTCATAAACGCATCCAGTCCCTGTAGATCCCTGCTTGTATTCAGCAAATCGGCGATCGCCTCAAAGGGCAGGGTAGCGATCCCAAAGGGCGCCGCCGTCGGCTCCAGCGTGTCCGACTGTGTTGTGGCAGGGCCCCTACTGTCGTCCCCGAATGCCGTGTTGTCGTTGGTGTTATAGGCGGTAATTTAGATGAAGATTCTGTAGGAGTCTTGCCAATCTCTGTTGCCTGGCTCGTTGCAGTAGAGGGTTGGGCTATATCTACGGAGCTTGCACAGGCACTCAAACCTGGGTAGGCCAGCGATAGTAGTAAGAGTCTCAAAATCAGATAGCGGTATCTGCTATGTCGGTTCATTACCTGTATAAGGGAGAATCGCAAATGTCTACAAACGCCTTAGGGGATCATCTTACCCATGTAACGTACTCTGCGACCTTCGTTGAGGATATCTTAGTCGGTATTCTTATGAGGGCCAAATCATTGTGCTTTAGAATGGCGGGTTCTCAAACCCCATTCAAGGCCATATAAAGCTTTTCATTGCAAATATTTTCGCTCGCGTCCTTTTAGAAAAATCAAGTAGAAACCAAGTTTTCAGAAAAATACTCGGTTTCGAATCTGCCAAATCTGCGGATAATTAATCTGTGAAATCGTGGCTGTTGACAGCCGAGCGCAATCTGTGGTCCCTCTTTCATACCATGCACCCATTCAACGCCTACGATATCCCCGAGCTGAGGGCCGACGAAACGGCTGCCCTCTTCGTCGTCCACGCCGCCATCATCCCGACGGACACCGGGCAGATGCTCGACTGGACGCAGGAGCTTGAGGAGCGGCTGGAGACGGGCGGCCGAGCGTGGGTGGTGGCGCGCGGGCGGCGGCTGGCCGGCTATGCGCTGGTCGATCCGGTGCCGGGGCTGCCGGGGGTGTATGACCTGACCGGCGGCATCGTGCCGGCCCGGCGGCGGCAGGGGTGGGGTGGGCGGCTGCTGGCGCACGTGAAGGCGGCCGCACCCGAAGCCGGCGCGCGCCAGTTGTCCTGCCGCGTGGACGAACTCGACGAGGAGCCGGCCCCGTTCCTGCTGAAGCGCGGCTTCACCGTCGAGCACGAGGAGTGCCTGCTGGAGTTGGCCGATCTCGACGGCTTGCCGCCCGTGCCCGACGAGCCGGCGGCCGAACTGCGCGCGCTGCCGGCCGGTGAAGCGGTGGCCCAATTCGTCCGCGTCTACGACGAGAGCTTCGGCGGCATGCCCTGGGCGCAGCCGTACAGCGAGGCCGAAGTGGCGGCGTCGCTGGGCGCGGCCGATGATCTGCTGTTTGCCTTCGCCAATGGTATGCCCGTCGGTGTCGTCTGGCACGAGGTGTTGCCCGACGGCCGAGGCCGCATCGAGCCAATCGGTGTCGTCGCGGGGCAGCGGGGGCGCGG
The DNA here is from genome assembly GCA_964398825.1 of uncultured Ardenticatenaceae bacterium. Taxonomy (GTDB): domain Bacteria; phylum Chloroflexota; class Anaerolineae; order Promineifilales; family Promineifilaceae; genus Promineifilum. Next base: position 1,304 of record CAYNOL010000038.1, on the reverse strand, counting down.
CCACGGCCGCCGGCTGTTGCTGGCCGCGCTGCGCAACCTGCGGCAGCGCGGCGCGCGCGTGGTGGAGATCGGCCTGTGGCGGCAAAACGCCCCGGCGATGAACCTGTACATAGGTCTAGGTTTCAAAGAAGTCGCTAATTGGTATTATCTGGCTTGTGACGTGGGCTGAAGGGCGCATAAGAAGCGCGGCCAACCCGTTGCGCTTTGACCGATACTCCCTACAATCTGACACCAACTTGTAACGGTTAGTCGATCCCGGCTCCGGCCGGATTGCATGTTAAAAACGGAGACCATGCGCATGATGTTCAAAGACAGAGCTGATGTCGGCCAGCGATTGAGCCAGCAACAGTATATCCCGTCCGACGAAATCTCCACCGTGATCTACCTGGCCCAATCCCTCTGCAAGCCGGTGCTGGCCGAGGGGCCGGCGGGTGTGGGCAAGACCGAACTGGCCAAGGCCTGGGCGGCCGCGCTCGACGCGCCGCTCGTTCGGCTGCAATGCTACGAGGGGCTGGACGAGAGCAAGGCGCTCTACGAGTGGGAGTACGCCAAGCAGATGCTCTATACCCAGCTGCTGCGCGATACGCTGCGCAACGTGTTGGGCGACGTCGACAGCCTGGCCGAGGCCGCCAACCGTCTGGCCCAGGAAGAGGACGTCTTTTTCTCGGAGAACTTCCTGCTCCCCCGGCCACTTCTGCGGGCGTTGACGTCGGATGAGCCGGTCGTGCTGCTCATCGACGAGATCGACCGCGCCGACGTGGAGTTCGAGGCGTTCCTGCTGGAAGTGCTGTCCGATTTCCAGGTCAGCGTCCCTGAACTGGGCACCATTCGCGCCAAGCACCAGCCGATGGTACTCCTGACCAGCAACAACACCCGTGAACTGAGCGAGGCGCTCAAGCGACGCTGTCTCTATCTCCACGTGGGCTACCCCACTCTCGAAGCTGAACTGAATATCGTCCACCTGAAGGTGCCCGACCTGCGCCCGGAGCTGGCGCGGCAGGCGGTGGCCACGGTGCAGCAGTTGCGCAACATGGATCTGCGCAAGGTGCCCAGCATCAGCGAGACGCTGGACTGGGCGCGGGCGTTGGTGGCGCTCAACGCCCGCGACATCGACGAGGAGACGATGAGCAACACGCTCACCGTCTTGCTCAAGTACGAGGCCGATGTGCAAAAGGCTCGGCGCATGCTGGGCAACAGCGGCCGCCGCCCGCCGACCAGACGGGAGTAAGAGAGGGGTAACCACAGATTACACACGGTTGTCCTCAACCGTGTGTAATCTGTGGTTCCCTCTTCTCCGAGGATAA
>CAYNOL010000037.1:0-23505 GCA_964398825.1 uncultured Ardenticatenaceae bacterium | reverse complement strand
TCATCAGAAAGCCGATGCCCTTCACCAGCCGGTCGGATACCTGGCTGCTGCGCTTGAAGGCACCCGGGTCGTCGAGCTTCAGGTTGTCGAAGCTGAAGCCGAACTCCTTGCCCCGGTGTTGCAGCGTGTGGGCCACTTCGGCGTTCTGCAGCAGCGCCTTGGTGGGGATGCAGCCGACGTTGAGGCAGACGCCGCCCATATATTGCTTCTCGACGACGGCCGCCTTCAGCCCCAGCTGTGCGGCGCGAATGGCGGCCACATAGCCGCCCGGCCCGGCTCCCAGAACTACCACGTCGTATTGATCAGCCATAATATCTCCTTGAAATACGAGATATGAGATACGAAATACGAAAGAGCGATCATCCTCTTTCGTATTTCGTATCTAGTATTTCGTATCTATCTATTCCCTAATTCGTATAACTCCACCAGCACACCCCCCGTGCTCTTGGGATGCACAAAGGCATAGCGGTAGCCGCCGTGGCCCGTCTGGGGTTGCTCGTTGATGAGCTGGATGTTGTGTTCGCGCAGGCGGCTCATCATGGCTTCGAGATCATCGACCTCAAAGCACATGTGGTGGATGCCCGGGCCGCGCTTCTCCAGAAAGCGGGCCACGCCGCTGTCGGCCACCGTCGGCCGCAGCAGCTCGATGTTGCTGTCACCCACCGGCAGGAAGGCGATGTCGACGCCCTCGCTCGGCACCGAGTCGGTGCGCGACACCTTCAGCCCCAGCGCCCCTTCCCAAAAGTCGATGGCGCTGTCCAGTTCGGGGACGATGACGGCGATGTGGTTGATGCTTTTGATCATAGGTCACCTGAGCAAATCGGCGATAACCGCCTTCTCCTCGCGCAGCTCGTCGAGTGTCAGGCCGACCTTCTCGCGGGCGAAGTCACTCCACGGCAACCCCTGGACGATGCTCCAGCCGCCGTTGCCGTCGCTGACCACGGGGAAGGAGAACATCAACCCTTCGTCGATGCCGTAGCTGCCGTCGGACGGCACAACAGCCGAGAACCAGTCGCCGTCGGGCGTGCGGCGCAGGAAGCTGCGGACGTGGTCGAGCGTGGCGTTGGCGGCCGACATGGCCGAAGAGAGGCCGCGCGCGGCGATGATGGCCGCGCCGCGCTTCTGCACGGTCTCGATGAACGGCCCGCGCAGCCAGTCGTGGTCGGTGATGACCTCGGTCGCCGGGCGGCCGTTGATGCGCGCGTTCTCGAAGTCGGGGTACTGCGTGGCGCTGTGGTTGCCCCAGATGGCGACGTTGGTCACGTCGGCCACGCGCGCGCCGGCCTTCTGGGCCAGCTGGGCGGCGGCGCGGTTCTGGTCCAGCCGGGTCAGGGCGCTGAAGCGGGCGGCGGGGATGTCGTTGGCATTGTTCATCGCAATCAGGGCGTTGGTGTTGGCCGGGTTGCCGACCACCACGGCGCGCACGTCGTCGGCGGCCACTTCGCTCAGGGCTTGCCCCTGGCCGACGAAGATGGGGCCGTTGACCTTGATCAGGTCGCCCCGCTCCATGCCCTTCGAGCGCGGCCGCGAGCCGATGAGCAGCGCCCAGTTGACGCCGTCGAAGGCGACTTTGGGATCGTCACTCATGACGATGTTGTCGAGCAGCGGGAAGGCGCAGTCGTCGAGCTCCATGACGACGCCTTCCAGAGCTTGCATGGCCGGGGTGATCTCCAGCAGATGCAGGGCGACGCGGGTATCGGGGCCGAAGACCTCGCCGTTCGCCAGACGGGGCAGAATGGAGTAGCCGATTTGGCCGGCTGCTCCCGTGACAGCAACTTTGACGAGATTGGACATAATTTGCTTCTCCTTGGGAATACCTGGCTCATCCAGGTTTGGGCTTGAACTGTTAAGCGCGGCCGATGACCGGACGCGGGTGGGTCGTAGTTGGCGACAAATCTATTATCGGCTGTTTTAAGACGAACGGCAAAGAGGGGAAGAGGGGAAACCACAGATTACACAGATTACACAGATTTTTAAGAGGGGATTGGAGATTAGGGGTTGGAGAGTGAGAGACGGACAGACTGGGAGATTAAGAGACGGGGTGATTGCGCAGTCTCCTGGTCTCCAAATCTCTCAATCTCTAATCCCCAATCTCTTCTTCTTAATCTGTGGTTTCCCCTCTTTGCCTGACTACTTCGTACATCAGCAGCGCGGCCGAGGCGGAGAGGTTGAGGCTGTCGACGCGGCCGTGCATGGGGATGCGGACGCGGACGTCGGCCGCGGCCAGCCACGCCTCGCTGAGCCCCCACGCCTCGCTGCCGATGACGACGGCCACCGGCCCGCTCAGGTCGGCATCGGTATAGAGCGTCTCGGCTGCCGGCGTCGTGGCGACGATGGCGACGCCCCGGCCCCGCAGCCAGGCGATGGCCGCGTCGTTCCCGGCCGACACCGCCGGCACAGTGAAGTATGCGCCCAGGCTGGCGCGGATGACGTTGGGGTTGTGCAGGTCGGTGCCCTTGCTGTCGGGCGGCGCGGGGACGATGACGGCGTCGACACCGGCGGCGTCGGCCGTGCGCAACACCGCGCCCAGATTGCCCGGCTTCTCCGCCTCTTCAACGACGACGAGAAACGGCGCGGCCCGAAAGGTCAGCTCGTCAAGCCCCGGCGAGCGGTACGGGATGACCAGCAGCAGGCCGCCGCTCTCACCGCGATAGGCCAGTCTGCCGAACACGTCGGGCGAGACGTGGAACACCTCGCTCGCGCCCGCCGCGGCGAGAGCCTTCAGCCGCTCGGCCGCCGCTTCGGCTTGCGGCCCGTCGATCAGTTCGGGGCAGAGATACGCCTCAGCCGGGACGACACCGCGGCCGAGGGCCAGCCCCACCTCGCGCACCCCCTCGACGACGGTCTGCCCCGCCTCGTCTCGCGCCCGCCGGTCGTTGAGCCTGACGACGCGCTTGACGCGGGGGTTTTGGGGGCTGGTGATGGTTAGCATGGGGTGGTGGAGCAGTAGGTCAGTGCTCGTCCCTACCGCTTAATCCCCGGCGCGATCATCGCTTCGTCCGTCGCCCAGGCCGATTCCGGCAGGGCGGGTTTTTCCACTTCGTGCCCCAGCAGCTCGCTGAATAGCCCAATCGTGGCCACGGCGTAGGCCAGGCCGCTGACGATCCAGGCGATCAGGCCGCCGAAGATGTAGTCGTCGACTTTCAGCCCGCTGAGCCAGAAAGTGGCCGGATAGTCATAGAGCGGGGTGTTGATGAAGATCAATACCAAACCGATGAGCTTGATGGGCCAGATGCTGATGAAGGCATAGAGCACCCGCACGTAGGGGGACATACGCGGGTGGACGTGGGGCCAGACGGCCGTGATGTGCCACCAGTTCAGCAGCGACACGCCGAACAGGCTGACTATCTCAACGGCGTGGATGATGCCGTAGCGCAGCGTCGCCGCCTGAATGTTGGGGTCATACCAGAACAGGCAGATGCACAGAAAGGCCAGCAGCGTCACTCCCGGCGCGGTTGCCGCGCGCAGCAACGTGCGGCCGGGGCCGGGCGGGGCGCCGTTCTGCGCCCGCAGCAGCGCCTCGCGAGCGCGCTCCGGCAGCCCGTGGACGAGCGCCGGCACCGGATTGGCATACATCAGGAAGCTGGGGATGGAAGCGACAAGCATCATGTGCTGCACGATGCGCGCGCTGAAGTATTGCGTCGACAGGTAGCCGAGCGGGGAGATGAGGGCCACGGCCAGCAGCACCAGCCCGACGATGAAGAAGCGCATCGAGCGGACGGACGCCGGCGCATCGCTGGGCGGTGTCCCCTTGTGGAAGGATTGCAGATGCCGCCAGCCCCGCATGTAGACCAGGCCGACGGCGAAAATCCCCACCGTCGCCAAAACCCGCCAGAATGTCGCCGCGCTCAAGATTCCCATTGCGGAAATGATTTTAGCAGGCGGACGGCCGATAGGGCAATGGCTTCAGGTGGCTATCATGGTCGGCAGCGGGTGAGGCAGCCCCCGCCACAGCGCCATGCCGTGGCGCAATCGTACAATCCCCCCGCCCGCCGATAAGTTGAGGTAAAATCTTGCTGAGTACATGGATGAACACATACAACGAGCGCGCTCACATCTCTACCATCACCGGCGTCCGCGAGGTAGGCTTGCGCGGCACGGCCGAACTCGCCTACTGGCAGGACACGCTGCGGAGCGAGGGGCTGGCTCCTCTGGCGGAAGGCGGCCGAGCGGTGCTGATGCTGGCGGCCATCGACGCTACGTTTCGCGGCATCCCGTTCCGCGAGCTCTCGATCTCCGTCGCTTTAACCGATGGCGGGGCGTTCCTGGCCCATGCCTACAACTCGTCTCGCTTGCTGGCTTTCGCCGAGCGGGTGTTCTTTCAGACGCCGTATCACCTGGCCGAGCTGACGGTGCGCGAGCGACCGCCGGCACGGTTGGGCGTGGCGCGCGGCGGCCGGGCCGTGTTCGACGCCCGAATGGGCGACGAGCGACCGCCGGCCCGCCGCGAGGAGATGCTCTTCGACGGCCCCATCTATCTGCCGGGCGGCCGGCGCCACTTCTTCGCCCGGCTCAGCGGCGCGGCCGACGTCTTCCCGTTTGACGCGACCGACACGGTGACGTTCGCGTCGCAGTCGCCGGGCACGATCTTCGGCCGCCTGCGCGAATCGGGCTTCACCGGCCGGGAGTGGCAATTGCGCTCGACGGCCGTCCACGCGCGCACCCGGACGTTTGAGCAGCATCGAGGCAGAGGAGAAACGTAATGGATTTCATCGATTTGGATTGGCAGAAGCTATTGGTCTACCTTCTGCAGATCGCCGGAGCGTTCTTGCTGGCTCTGCCCGTGGGCTGGGAGCGGGAAAGGGCGACGCGCATCATGGGATTGCGCACTTTTCCGTTGGTGGCCGTCGCCAGCTGCGCCTACGTGCTCATCGCCGTGGCCGTCGTCGGCGCGGCCGATGATGCGCAATCGCGCATCATCCAGGGACTGATGACCGGCATCGGCTTCCTCGGCGGCGGCGCCATCCTGAAGGAAGGGGACACGGTGCGCGGCACGGCCACGGCCGCCAGCGTGTGGATGACCGGAGCGCTGGGCGCGGCCGTGGGGTACGGCCGCTGGGAGATCGCCATCCTGATCAGCGTCGTGACCTTCCTCATCCTCCAGCTGCTGACGCCGCTCGTATCCAGCGAATAAACAAACCCTGACAGGTGGGCGCGGGGCGTTGGTTGGGCAAGCAGCGCCGCGCGCCCATCTGTCAGGCCCGGATCACCGACCCTGGTCGCGACCGCCCCACCTGCCCCAACGGGCAAAGTCGGGTAGAATCCATTGTGGGGGCCGATGACAAGCGTCGTCCCCGTAACACCATGGCCGAACCGATTAAGAAAGCAGAATACGAACGATTGGCGGCCTTTCGCTACGCTTTGCGCCAATTCCTGCGCTTCAGCGAAATGGCCGCCCAACAAGCGGGCATCACGCCTCGCCAGCACCAAACCTTGCTGGCCGTCGCCGGCGCGCCCGACGACGAACGTATCACCATGGGCGAGCTGGCCCAGCGGCTGCAACTGCGCCACAACAGCACGGTGGAGCTGATCAACCGGCTGGAGGCTCAGGGGCTTGTCGCCCGTGAGTCGGGCGTCAACGACCGGCGTCTCGTCTACGTCTCGCTGACGCCGCAAGGGCATGAGATACTGACCGCTCTCTCGACCGCCCACCGCGAGGAGCTGCGGCGCATCAGCCCCCAGCTGAGCGAGCTGTTGCGCCAACTGGCAGACGAGGCGGAAGCAGACCACTCTGATCGATGAGCGACCTCTCATTGCCGGCCGCGCTGCGGCGAATCCCATACTTCGCCCACGTTGCCGACGCCCAACTGGCGCTGTTGGCCCAGCAAGCGATCTGCCGGACGTTCGCCCCCGGCGAGAGTATTTTTCTGGAAGGCGACCCATCGGCCGGGCTGTGGATCGTCGAGGATGGACGAGTGAAAGCGTATAAACTTTCCTCGGACGGCCACGAGTACATCCTGCGTTTCTTCGGCCCCGGCGACACCTTCAACGACCTGGCCGCCTTTGACGACGCGCCCAACCCCGCCGGCGCCATGGCGGTGACGGCCGTGACCGCCTGGGTCATCCCCGCCGCCGCCTTCACCGCCGCGCTGCAGGCCGACCACGCGCTGGCGCTGGCGGTGCTGCGGGGCGTCGTCGGCCGCGCGCGGGCGCTGGTCGACCGGGTGGAAGATCTCGCCCTGCGGCCGGTCACTTCGCGGTTGGCCCGCTTCCTGCTGGAACAGGTCAACGACCCCACGCTGGCCCACCCGGCCGTCACCCGCGCCCTCATCGCCAACCACCTGGCCACAACGCCCGAATCGATCAGCCGCTCCCTGCGCGTCCTGGAAAAAGCGGGCGCCATCCGCTTCGACCGGCATAACATCGTCATCAACGACCTCGACCTGCTGCGGGATATGGCCCAATCCTGACCCTCCCGGCCGCTGCCGGCCCCCAATCGCCATCTCCAACAACCGCGACTTGATCCGTATCATTTACGACGGGCGGCTGCCCCTTTACCATGAAAGCATGGATTCTTCGCACACCTCTATTGACGAGGAGTAATCACAATGACACCGATTGGACTATTTTACGGATCAGATACGGGCTTCACGACGGGCGTTGCCGAAATGCTCACCGAAGAGTTCGAGACCGTCGCTCCCGATCTCGTCACCGTTCACAATATCGCCGAGACCCCCGTCGAGAAGATGCTCGACTACCAGCATCTCATCGTCGGCTGCCCCACCTGGAACATCGGCCAGCTGCAGGATGACTGGGAAAACGTCTTCGTCCAACTGGACGAGCTGGATCTGAGCGGCAAGAAGATCGCTATCTTCGGCCTGGGGGATCAGTTCGGCTACCCTGAGAGCTTTTGCGATGCCATCGGCATCCTGGGCAAGAAGTTCATCGAGCGCGGCGCGGAGCTGGTCGGCTACACGCCCACCGACGGGCTGGAGTTCTCCTTCTCGGCCGGCGTCGAGGGAGATCAGTTCATGGGTCTGGCGCTGGACGATGAGAACGAGCACGAGAAGACGGCCGATCGCATCACCGATTGGGTCTGGCAACTGGTCGACGAGTTCGATCTGATCTATCTGCTGGAACCGGCCGCCTGACGCGCGCCGACTTGATCCAAATCAAGGACGACATATGACCGTGCCGCTATGCTGGGGCAAACCGGCGTCGCTGCGATATTCGTTCCATGGGATTTGAAAATGGTAGAAGAGATGTGGCTCCCCCAAATTGACGCGAGTCGATGCACCGGCTGTGGCGACTGTGTTGTCGCCTGCCCGACAGACGTGCTGGCGCTGGCCGGTGACACGGCCGTCGTCGCCCAACCGGCCGCCTGCAACTACTGCGCCGAGTGCGAAGCCGTCTGCCCCATCGAGGGGGCCATCGCCTTGCCCTACCGGATCATCATGGGGCTGAATTGAGCGCGCCGGGCGGCATTTATCGTCGAATAACAAACAGTTGGAGAAAGTCACCTATGAGCAACGAAGTTACCCTTGACGTCCGTCCCATTCCGCCTCGAGACAAGCACGTGCGCATCTTCTCGCAGTACGAGGCGCTGGAGCCGGGCGAGAGTTTTGTTCTGGTCAACGATCACGAGCCGAAGCCGCTCTACTACCAGTTCCAGGCCGAACTCGCCGATCAGTTCACCTGGGATTACCTGGAGGAGGGTCCGGTGGTCTGGCGGGTTCGGATTGGCCGCCGCTGAGCCCACGTCTCAGCGCCCGCATCCTGCGGCCGGAGAGCGGCCCGCTGCGCCTTTCGTCAGCGGGCCGCTTTTTGCATCCTCTCGTATCGCTCTGCCAATGCCAGCGCCGGCTCCCACCCCCGGCCGTGGTCCTCATAACTCCACCAGCCCGACAGCACGGCGTGGGCTTCGGCCCAGGCCAGCACCTCGCCTGGCGGCGCGCCCAGCCCCCCGGCCAGCGCCGCCACTCGTCTCGACTGCAACTGCCCAAGCTCGGCCGCCGGTAGCTCCGGCGGGTCGTTGAGGAAAGTCGCCACGTCCCACAGCGGGTGCCCGGCGTACCCCTTGGGGTCGATCGCCAGCCAGCCGTCGCGCTCGCTGCGCAGGACGTTGCCGGGGTTGGCGTCGCCGTGGAGGAGCGTCGGCGCGGCCGTGCCGCCGGTCAGCTCGCGGAACAGCGCCGACGCCCGCTCGACGCGACGCGCCGGGAAGGGACCGTAACCGCCGCCGAACGCCTGCCGCAGCCGGTCGAGGCCGCGGGCCAGATCGGCGACGGTGCGGAACGGATGCCGCGGGGACAACGGCCGCTCGGCCGGCAGCGGCCGCTCGGCCGGCAACGGCCGCTCGGCCGGCAACGGCCGCCACAGCCGCCGCAAGACGCCCACCAGCGCGGCCGTCTGCGCTTCTATGTCGTCCACGTCTCGCAATGAATCACCGGGCAGCACGCGCTCCAGCAACAGCGCCCCCCGCTCCCGGTCGGCGTCCAGCAGCCGGGCGATGCCCTGCCCGCCGAACAGCCGCAGCGCGTCGATCTCGCTCCACAGCTCCCCGTGCGGCACGCCCACCTTCAGCACCAACGGCCCCCCGCCCAGGGCCACGGCCGGGGCGACGTAGTTATAGGACGGCACGGGGAACGGCGGGCCGAGCTCCAAGCCCCAACGGGCCGCGCACTCGGCCAGCAGCGCCGGCAGCTGCTCCAGCCAGGCCGCGCCCACCTCGCCGTGGACGTCGATGATCCTGGGGGCGCAATGGCTTGTGTCAACGATCATGCGACGTACAACCACCCATTACCGATTGCGCCGCATCGCCACCACCAGACCGACAAAGTAGAACACCGGAAGGTAGAACCATTCGTGGCGCTCCAGCGGCAAATTCAGCACCTCGCCGAGCAAACCTAAAACCATTAGGAATAGAATCGATAGGGGAAAGGCAATTGAACCCTGACAACCTTAGTTCTTACTTTCTACACGATCTCCCCCTGCCACAACCGTTGCATCTCCGGCGACGAGGCCAGCAGATCGTCCAGCGTCCCCTGCGCGACGATGCGGCCGCCGTCGAGCACGATGATGTGGTCGGCGCGGCGCAACGCGGGGCGGCGGTGGCTGACCACCAGACAGGTAGGCCGGTCCGCGCCCGCCTCGTCGATCAGCCGCTCCCACAGCGCCCGCTCCGTCTCCACGTCCAGCGCGCTGGACAGGTCGTCGAACACCAGCAGCTCAGCGTCGCGCACGAGCATTCGTGCCGCGGCCGCCCGCTGCACCTGCCCGCCTGAGAGGCGCACGCCGCGCGGCCCCACGACCGTCTCCAGCCCGGCCTCCAGCGTGGCGACGTCGGGCTCCAGCACGGCCGTGCGCAGCGCCCGCGCCAGGTCAACCGACTCCTCGGGCAAGCCCAGCAGGATGTTGTCGCGCAACGTCTCGCTGAACAGGCGCGGCACTTGCGGCGTATAGGCCGAGCGCGGCGGCGTGAAGAAGCCGCCCGGCTCGGCCACGGGTCGGCCGTTCCAGCGCACCTCGCCGCCCTGGGGCGTCAGCAAGCCCAGCAGCGCCCGCAGCAGCGTTGTCTTGCCGCTGCCCACCCGGCCGGTGATGACGGTGAAGGAGCCACGGGGGAGCGAGAAGGTGATGCCGACGATGCCGGAGATGGGGAGACCATGAAACTGGGAGACCATGAGACTGGAAGATTGGAAGTCTCTGAATCTCTCGGTCTCCAAGTCTCTCAATCTCTCAGTCCCAAAATCTCCCACCCCCTCTCGAGGATGAAGATAAGTTAAACCCATGATGTCCAGCCGCTCCAACCGATCGGCGGCCGTCTTGCGCGTCCTCTGGGGGCGGGGGGCGTCGCCTTTCTCGTAAATGGGGCGGTGGGTGACGACGCTCTCCGGCGGCGCGTGGGGGTGCATCTCCTGCAGCCGGTCGAGCACCACCCGCTGCTGGGCGATCTCGGACATGTAGCTGCCCAGGTCGGCCGGGAAGTTGACGGCGATGGTCAGATAGGTGACGAACAGCGCGAAGTCGCCCACGGACAGCGCGCCGGCCTGCAGCGACTGCCCGGCCAGCAGCACCACCACGGCCACGGCGATGTCGCCCATGCTCTGCCCAGCGGAGAAGGCCAGTGTCAGGAAGGTGTTCTCGCGCACACCGGCCCGCCGCCGCTCCTCGCTCAGCGCGCCGAAGTAGCGCAGCGCCCCGCGCTCGGCGTCGGCTATCTTCACCGCCTGAACGCCGCCGAGGATCTCGCCCAGGAAGCTGGTGACGCGACTGGACGCCAGCCGGGTGGCGCGGTCGTAGAACAGGAACCGCTTCCAGGCCAGGCGGTTGATGAAGAAGACGGCCAGCAGCGGCAACACGGCCACCACGGTGATCAGCGGGTTGATGCGAGCCATGATGACAATGGCGAACAGAAAGAACAACGCCTCACCGGTCACCTGGGGAATCCAGGTGGGAAAGTCGGCGTAGTCGCCCACATCGCGCTCCAGCCGGTGGATGGCGTCGCCCGGTTCGACGGGCATCGGCTGCGCGGCCGGCTTGGCCAGGATGTTGCGCATGAAGTTGACGCGCAGCAGCACGCCGTTGACGCTGCGCACCGACCAGCCGCCCCACTCGGCGAGAACGTTGGCGATCATACGACCGAACTGGACGCCCACGAGCAAAGCCAGCAGCGTGGTGATGCCGAAACCGGCCGCCGCCTCCCCCGTCAGCTCATCAAAAAACCGCCGCGTGATCAGCCCCGGGATCAACTCAGTAGAGATGTAGACCACGCCGAAGACGAGGTTCACGACGAAGTACCACGGCCGATACCGTATCAACGCCCACGTGCCTTTGAAAACAGAAAGTCTATCCGCAGATTTGGCAGATTCGGCAGATTTAAGATCGGTAGCCATAGAACTCATTAGTCACCTCCGTTCCCCTTGCTAAATGGAACATTGCTCACCGAAAGGAACAGCCTTCCAATGGGGTTCTTGAAATCTGCCAAATCTGTGGATGATTTCTCTTTTCTGTCATGCCAGCACCTCCTCCAGCCCCGTCTGCAGCAGGCCGTAGAAGCGAGAACCGGGGTCGGCGGCCAGGGCGGCGCGGGGGCCGAACTCGACGACGCGGCCGTCCTCCAGCACGAGGATGTCGTCGGCGCGGCCGACGGTGGCCAGACGGTGGGCGATGATGATCCCCGTGCGGCCGTCGAGCAGCCGGTCGATGGCCCGCTCCAGCAGTTGCTCCGTGCCGGGATCGAGCCGCGACGACGCCTCATCGAGCACCACCAGCCGCGGGTCGCGCAGGAAGACGCGCATGAAGGCCAGCAGCTGTGCTTGCCCGGCCGACAGTCCCTTGCCGCCGCTCTCCAGCAGCGTGTCCAGCCCGTCGGGCAAGGCGCGATACCAGTCGCCCAGCCCCAGCGTCTCCAGCGCATCGAGAATAAGGCGGTCGTCGGTCGGCGGCCGGTCGGGGTCGTAGTTGTTGAACAGCGTCAGATTGTCGCGGACGGTGGCGGCGAACAGCTGCACGTCCTGGGTCACCATGCCCACATAGCGGCGCAAGTCGGTCAGCGGCACGTCGCGGATGTCGATGCTGTCGCCGTTTCCCAACAAGATCCTGCCTGTGTCCACGTCGTAGAGCCGGAAGAGCAGCCGGGTCAGCGTCGTCTTGCCGCTCCCCGTCCGCCCCAGCACGCCCAGCACGCGGCCGGGGGCAAGGCTGAAGGAGACGTCATGGAGCACGGTCGGCGTATCGAACGACGATTGCTGCTCCGCAGACGCATTCTGTCCACTCGTCATTCGTAACTCGCCGCTCGTAACTTGCCCCTGCCGTCTGTCCTTGTATGCGAACGACACCCCATCGAACAGTACCGCCGGCGGGCCGGACGGCAGCGCAACCGCGCCGGCCACAGCCCCGTCTCCCACTTCCGGCCGCAGGTCGAAGAACTCTCGCGTGCGGTTGACGCCGGCCAGCGCGCGCTGGATGTAGCTGAGGTGGCGCCGCACCGAATCGAGCGGCGACTCCAGCAGACCGACGTAGTAAACGAGGGTGAAGACGGTGCCGATGGTGATCGCCCCCGCCCGGTATGACATCGCCGCCAGCCCCATGGAGCCGGCCAACGCCACCACGAACAGCAGCGTATTGGCCGCGCCGACGACGGTGCTGAGGGTGAAGGTGCGGGTGCGCAGCCGGGCGTGGGTGTTCAGCAGCGGGTAGAGCCGGGACATCACGTAGCCGGAGCCGCCGTTGGGAATCACGTCTTCCGTGCCGGTGATGTGCTCCTCCAGAAAGCCGAGCAGCGCGGCCGACGCCTGGCTGATGCGAATGAACAGCTTCACCATGCGGCTCTGGACGACGCGCAGCAGCGTGACCATGACGACGGCATACCCCAGCGCCAGCGAGCCGATGCGCCAATTCACGGTGAAGATGAGGACGATGATCCCGGCCACGAGCAAGCCGTTGCCGATGAGACTGACGACGATCTCCGAGAAGTAGGCGGCCAGCTCACCCACGTCGCTGTCGATGCGCTCGATCAGCTCGCCTGGCGTGCGCAGCTTGTGGAAGCCCATGTCGAGCCGCAGGACGTGGGCCGTCAGGTCGGCGCGCAGGGCATTGGTGGTGGCCCAGCCCAGGTCTTCGGTCAGGTAGACGGTCAGCAGGTGGAGCCCTTTCTGGGTCGCGACGGCGGCGAAGAACAGCCCGGCGATGAGGTAGAGCTGGTTCGGGCCGATGGCTCCTTCACCCGAGGCCGCGTCGACGAAGCGGCCGAGCAGTTGGGGAGCGACGAGCTGCAAGCCGATGCCGGCCAGCAGCAGCGCCGTCAGCCCCGCCACCCGGCCGCGAAACGGCCGCAGGTAGTGCCACATCATGGGAATGGGTTCAGTTGGGACGGGTTGGTTCATAATTCTGTTTTATCGCCAGCCTCAGTTTCTGATACACGACCGATAACGGATGATCGCAATCATATCTCGTATCTGCTCAGAGCCCGGCCGTCGGCGATCATCCCCCACTGAGGCAACTCAACATTGCGACCGGGTTATCGAGACGAGCAGGAACGCGATAACCACGTTTTTGAAATCGTATTCAGGCTTCATAATCATCATTTTACATCACCCGCACAACCACATAACTGTGGCCTCCAAACCCTGAGTCGGCTCAAACCTGCATTTCTCCCCTTGCAGATCACTCCTCCAGTGAACCCCCACAGGCCAATCCCCCGCAATCAGGTACAATACTCTCCAAAGCTCTATCCGTCCCGTTTCACGCGCAGACACCAACCGGACAAAACAGCATGACCCGATCCCTCTCGCTTGCCCTCTTGCTTCTGTCGGCCGTCCTTGTTTTCGGCTTGGCCCCCGCCGCGGCCGAGAGCTCGGCCGCCCCACCGCCGTCCACCTTCCTGCCCATCTTCGAGACGGGCGACGAGTGGGCCGGGGATGAGTACACCACCAGCATCGCCTTTGGCGACATCGACGCCGACGGCCGGGACGAGATCGCCATCGCCCGGCGCGCGACGAGCGGCGCGCGCGTCTTCCTGCTCGACGACGCCGCGGCCGATTTCGCGCTGCTGACCGTCTTCGGCGAGGGGTGGGGCGTGGCCGCCTGGCCCACGTCGGTGGCCTTCGGCAACGTCGACGACGATCCGGCGCTTGAGCTGGCCGTGGCTCGCGTCACCAACGTCAACGAGCGAGTGCAGATCTACGACGACGCGGCCGCCGGCTACGCCGTGCTCCACAACATCGGCAAGGAGTGGGACCCCACGGCCTACGCCGTCGCCGTGGCCTTCGGCGACGTAGACGGCGACGGCCGGGACGAGCTGGGTCTGCTCTCCAGCGCCGACAGCGGCGAGCGGGTGTTCGTCCACGACGACGCTACGGCCGACTTCGGGCCGCTGTGGACGGCCGGCGGCGACTGGGGCGTGCTGGCCACGGCCACCGGCATCGCCTTTGGCGACCCCGACGGCGACGGCGTGGACGAGATCGCCTTCACCCGCAACCACGACATCAACGCCCGCATCTATGTCTACGACGGCGCGCCCGACTTCGCGCTGCTGTGGAGCGGCGGCGAGACGTGGGGGGCGGGCTCCTACGCCACCGGCGTCGCCTTCGGCAACGTCGACGACGACCCGGCCGACGAGATGGGCGTCACCCGCTTCGCCAGCCTGAACGAGCGCGCCTACGTCTTCGACGACGCCGCGGCCGGCTTCGAACTGCTGCAGAAGTTCGGCGAGACGTGGGCCGGCAACGCCTGGGCCACGGCCATCGCCTTTGGCGACACTGACGCCGACGGCCGCGACGAGATCGGCATCGCCCGCGTGGCGACGGTGAACCCGCGCGTCTATATCCACGACGACGCCATGCCCGACGGTTCGCGCAAGCCGTGGGCTGTCATCTGGGGCGGCGGCGAGGCGTGGCCGGGGCCGGATTACGCCACGGCCATCGCCTTCGGCGACGTCAACGACATCCCCGCCGCCGAGCTGGGGTTCGGCCGCTTCGCCGCCGAGGGCTCGCGCGCCTACGTGCTGCTGCGCGGCTGGTCGACCGTCCTGCCGTTCGTCAGCAATGAGCCCCCGGCCGGGGAGTAGCGCCGGACAGACGAAAAACGAGAGACGACTTGACCCATATGATCCCATTCGACGACTTCGGCGGGCACGGGCCCGTGCTCCACTTCTCCCACCCCAACGCCTATACGCCGGGCTGCTTCCGGCGCTTCCTGTCGCCGCTGACCGGGCGGTACCACGTCATCGGCGCGTGGCACCGGCCGCTGTGGTACCTGTCGGCCGCCGCGCCCCCCGTCCCCGCCCCCGAGACGTTCGACGACTGGAACATCATCGCCGACGACCTGCTGCGCTTCCTCGACCAGCAGCGACTGGAAGGGATCATCGGCATGGGGCATTCTCTGGGCGCGGTGGCGACGATGAAGGCGGCGCTGCGCGAGCCGGAGCGCTTCCGGGCGCTGGTGCTCATCGAGCCCGTCTTCCTGCCGCCGGCCATCCTCGACGCCGCCCGCGCCAACCCGCAGGGCGCGGCCGAGCAGCCGTTCGTGCTGGCCGCCCGCCGCCGCCGCGACCGCTGGCCCGACCGCCAATCCGCCTTCGACCGCTACCGCCAAAAAGGGGTGTTCGCCGCCTTCCCCGACGAGACACTGTGGGACTACGTCAACGAAGCCACCCACGCCGACCCCGAGACGGGGGAGTTCGTGCTCAGCTTCCCGCGCGAGTGGGAGGCGGCCTTCTACTCCCACCCGCCGCTCGATGTCTGGGAGGAGATCCCGCGCCTGCAGCATCCGACGCTGGCCATCCGTGGCACAGCCTCGGACACGCTCTTCTCCCAGGCGTGGGCGCTGTGGCAGACGTTGCAGCCGTCGGCCGCGTTTGTGGAAATGGAAGGGCCGTCCGGCGCGCCGTTGGGCCACATGTTGACGATGGAAGCACCGGACGACGTGGCCGCGGTGGTGGAGCATTGGCTGGAGGATGTTGAGGCGAGCAGGGGGGAGTAGGGATTGGTTGCGCTTATCCGTCGCGAGGCATGTAGTGGCGGCGCAGCCAGCGGCTGAGCCCGTCGAGGCCGGGGAACAGCACGCGCTCGGTGATGTTGGCCTGGTCGAGCTTGTCCCGAATCTCCCACTTCAGCCCGGCGGGGATGATGTAGCGGGCGTACATCTCCGGATGCTCAGCCAGCCAGTGATCGACCCGCCCTTTGGCCCGCGTCAGGCCCGACAGCAGGGCGTACTGGTTGATCACCCGCTCGCTGATCGACGGTGGCTCCAGAAAGAACAGCAGCGGCTGCTTGTTCAGATCTTCCAGCTTTTCCAGCGACGGCGCGACGCGATCCAGCATCTCCACGGTGAACAGATCCGCCCCCTCGCGCTCCAGCTCCCGTCGCAGAATGGCCGGCAACTCCTGATGCACGCGCACGTAATCGACGGCCCAGATGACGCCGTCGATGTCGAAGAACCGGGGATCGGTGGTGGCGAAGTGCATGGCGATGTAGGGGGAGAACGTCCAGTCCATCAGGCGCGTGGGCAGGCCGTGGTGCTGGGCCAGCGTCAGCCAGTTCCAGACGGAGTCGGTCTGCACGGCGTCGCGCTGGGCGTACTTGCGGAAGTTGCGCAGCAGATGGCGCTCCATTCGCTCGGCGTCGGGGCCGAGACGCGTCAGCGACGTGGTCAGCGGGTAATCGACGTTGCCCAGCCCGCGATAGGCGATCTGCGCCCGGAAGCGGCGGATGTCGGGCTGCCAGGCGGGCTGGAACAGCTTGTCGTGCAGGTCGAGCCAGTTCTCGACGATGATGTCATTCACTGTGTCTCCTGTCCCAATCGCCCACCCAGTGGACCCAGCTCAGCCCGGCGGCATTGGCGGCGTTGACGAGGCGGCGGTCGGCCGTCCACAGCGGCGCGTTCTCGCGCGAGGCCAGGGCCAGGTATTGGGCGTCGTAGGCTTTGGCGTGGCCGATGCGCTCGGCCAATTTGAGCGCGCTTTGATGGAGCGCGTTCGTCGGCGGTATCGTCACAAGCCCGGTGTTGAGCAATCTGTCCATCACGATGGCCATGTCCGCCCGCTCAAGCTGTCCATGAACCACCGAACGCCTGATCAGGGACATGAGCTCATACTCGAAAAGCATGGGGGCGATCAGGTGTTCCTGCGAACGACCCCAGAAGTCCATTTGGTCAATGGCCTGCGGCGAATAAGGCAGTGGAAGCGCCAGCGCAGCGACGATGTTCGAATCAACGACAATCGTCATTCTCCCCCTATTATCCGCTGCCACAACTCTTCCTCTCGCTCTTCCCGATCGAGCAGAACAAAATCCTCGCTCAATATGCCGAACTTGGCTTGAATCCCTTCGCGGATCCTGGAGAGCTCTTCCAACGCCTCTTTACGCTGGCGCCGCTCCATTGCGTCGTCCCGCTCGACCAGATACTCGGCCACGGCCTCGCGGATAATGTCGGACATGCTGCGCCCCTCGGCCGCAGCCAATTCCCGCAGCGTCTCGTGCTGCTTTCGTTCCAGTAGAACTTGCGCGCGATAGAGATCGGACATGGCAATTTCCTCAGGGTCAGTATACACCTACACATGTGTATACACAACAGGTCGTGTTATTTATCTGTTGTGTGGATATTTCTCAATCGTATTTATTGAGATTATCACGTTTATTTGGCCATACTTCTCCAACTAATCAGGAATTCCCCCATCTCTCTTGCCCGCCAATATCCCCAACAGCCGCCGCGTCACATCCTTCGTATCCGGGCCGATGTCGCCGGGCGGGCCGACACAGGCCGGGCAACCGGCGCGACATTGGCAATCGCTGACCAGCTCCAGCGCGGCCGCCAGCAGCGTGTCGTGCAGCTCATACAGCCGCCGGCTGAACCCCACCCCGGCCGGCACGCGTTCGTAGATGACCAGCGTCGGCGCGCGGGTCACCGGGCTGAGCGACTCGGCCGAGACGCTGATGTCGCTGGGGTCGCACATCAGAAACAGCGGCGCCAGATTGCCCAGCGCGTACCCCAGGCCGGCCAGCGCCGAGCGCGTCTGCTGTCCGGCTTCGGCCCGCCGGTGACAACTGGCGCACAGGGTGATGAGGTTGTCGGGCTGGTTCGCCTGCCGGTAGTTCTCGTTCTCCCCGGCCACGTAACCGTACTCCCGGAAAGGGCGGATGTGGTGGACGTGGAGCAGCGTCTCGTCGCCGCGCGCGCCGCACGTCCGGCAGCGATAGCCGTCGCGCTCCAGCGCCACCACGCGCTGCGTCGCCCAGTTCGGCCCGTAGTCGTTCGGCCGCAGCAGGATGCCCAGATCATACAGCCGCTCCGTCAACCCTTCGCTGAACACCAGCCAGTACCCCGTCGTCTCCAGCGTCATAGCCGGTAGGCCGATGGCGCCGAAGCCCAGCGTCTCGTTGGTGTAGCGGCGAACCTTGCGGTAGCCGGTGGCCTGGGTGATGACCGTCGCCTCGCCGTGGGCCACCATTAGCCCGGCATGCTCCTTCTCGTCCACGGCCTCCAGCCGGCGGATGCTGCTGCCGACGCTGGCGCGGGTGTAGTAGTCCACTTCCACCGGATGCACTTCGGCCAGCCGCCCTTCCCAGTCGAGCCGATCCACCAGGTAGGTCTGCGCCTGGTGCATGTAGATCGCCCCCTCGTGGACGAGCGTCGCCGCCCCGGCCAGATCGATCTGGCCGATGACGTCGGGCAGTTCGCCGCTGACGTCCTGGATGACCACCGACTCGTCGCCGCTGGTGCGCAGCGACACACCGGTCGATGGCGCGCCGTCGCCGACGTAGTGGTACTGGTTGCGCGTGGCGTGCAGGTCGCCCCGCCGCGCCAGGTCGTCGAGCACCGGCTTCACCGGGTCGAAGCCGCCGAACGCCTCGTCGTCGGCAAAGGGCAGCTCGAACGCGGCGCACAGCAGGTGGCGGGTCAGGATGGGCAGGTTGTCGGGGTTGGTCAGCGCGTGCTCGGGGGAGCGGCCGAACAGGTAGCGCGGGTGCAGGCACAGGTATTGATCGAGCGCGCTGTGGCCGGCCACGAGGATGGCCGCCGAGCGGTCGGCCCGCCGCCCCGCCCGGCCGACCTGCTGCCATGTGCTGGCCACGGTGCCGGGGTAGCCGGTCAGCACGGCCGCGTCGAGCGCGCCGATGTCGATGCCCAGCTCCAGCGCGTTGGTGGCCACGACGCCGCGCACTTCCCCCTCGCGCAACCCCGCCTCGATGGCCCGGCGCTCCAGCGGCAGATAGCCGCCGCGATACCCCATGACCGGCGGCGGCTCGTCCGCCCCGGCCGTCTCGCCGGCATAGGCCAGCTCGTCGCGCAGATAGCTGAGCAGCAGCTCCACCGTCTGCCGGGCGCGGGCGAAGACGATGGTCTGGATGCCCTGGGCCAGAAAGGTCAGCGCCGCGTCCTTGGCCGCCAGCACCGTGCTGGCCCGCATGCCCAGCTCCTCGTCGATGATCGGCGGGTTGTAGAGCAGGAAATCCTTGCGACCCTGCGGCGCGCCGTTGCGGGAGTCGTCCACGAGGGTGAACGGTCGTTCGATTAAACGTTCGGCGTGCTCCCGGGGGTTGGCGATAGTGGCCGAGGCACAGATGATCTGCGGCTCGCTGCCGTAGAAGCGGCACAGGCGCAGCAAGCGGCGCAGCACGTTGGCCACGTGGCTGCCGAACACGCCGCGATAGACGTGGATCTCGTCGACGACGATGTACTCCAGCCGGCCGAACAGCGAGCGCCAGTTGGGATGGTAGGGCAATATCCCCGCGTGGAGCATGTCGGGGTTGGTGATGAGCACGCCCCCGCTCTGGCGGATGGTGCTGCGCTTGCCGCGCGGCGTGTCGCCGTCGTAGGTGTGGACGGGCACGGGCAGCCGGGCGGCCGAAACCAGCGCGGCCGTCTCCGCCTCCTGGTCATGGGCCAGCGCCTTGGTCGGGAAGAGGTAGAGGGCGCGCGCGGCGGGGTCGGCCGCCAGCCGCGTCAACACCGGCAACGTGTAGACCAGCGACTTGCCGCTGGCGGTGGCCGTGGCGACGACGACGTTCTCGCCGCGCTCGACGGCGCCGATGGCTTCGGCCTGGTGGGCATAGAGCTGCTCGATGCCCCGCGCGCGCAGGGCGGCCGCCAGCCGGGGATCGACCGACGCCGACATCGGCGCGTAGCGGGCCGGCCGCGCGGGGATGCGCTCCCAGGCGACGACGTTGCTGATGAAGTCGCGGTTGGTGCGCAGGTGGTCGAGGAGAGCGGGAAGCATAGGGTCAGTTCCGAAGGAGAGTGCAGGGTAGTACGGTTATCACTACTGAAAGCCCCCCAAAGCGTCACCCACCTTGTCTTTGAGTGCGGGAATGAGGCAAATCGATGACCATATATGCAGCAATGTATCAGTGGAAAAGACCCGGCTCAATTCTTGCGAAGAAAGTGCTGCCAGTCGTAATACCACCAGAAATTCACCCGGGTTTACGATGCACGTATCTCTATAGGATCGAAGGGTCAATAAGTCGTGATCGCTGCTAACAATATAGTCGGCGCGCCCTTCTGCGGCGCAAGCCAGGAACATATTATCCTTGGGGTCGCGGCAAATACCGCTCAGGACAAGGTCACCCGGCACATGGGTTGAGTAACGGTCAATATCAGTCGCGAACCAACCCAGGGCCACCTTGCTACGGTCTCTGATCTGTGACTTTGCCAGGACGCGCTGCAATTCGGCCCGTGTCGCGGGAGAAGTTAGCAGGACGAACTCATCTGCCCGCCACGCGGTGATGATCTGGCGTGTGATATCGCCCGAAGTCAGAACGAAACTGATGAGGGTGCTGGTGTCAATGACGACGCGCAACATGACAGATCATTACTGTTGCGCTTCGTAGACTTCGTTGCGCGCCTCGTTGATAATCGCCAATAGCTGCTCGTCGGTCAGCCCTGCATTGAGACGGGCGTTTGTCTCGCTGGCGGCCGCAAGCCGGTCGAAGAATTCTTCGCGTCGAGCGCGGTACACTTGCAGGCGTTCGTACTCTTCTACGTCAACGATAGCCACTTGCGGCCGACCAAATGTTTCCACGATGTAGGCGACTTTCTCTTCTTTAATGGTTTGGATCACGTCTGTCAATCTCTGCCTGAGTTCCGTCGCGCCGATTTGTCGTTCTTCCATATTGCCACCTCGCCGGAGAGCCAAGAGTTTATAAACCTTATAAGGATTATAAACGATTTGGGTGATTATTCAAGCGGGCATTGTTCGCAGAGGGCGGGTTGCATGCCTGCCCCGGCCTATCGCGCGTCACGTTGGGGCGGGTTTGTAACCCGCCCTCTTCCCGCAGCGACCCTTCAATCTACGAACAAAATAGGCCGGTCATCAACCCAACGCCAATCCCCCAACCGCTCGCCTCTCCTCTTCCAGCCAGCCGCCCACATGCCGCTCGACGATGTCCAGCAGCGCGGCCACGTGGTCGGGGCGGTCGTTGAGCGCGGGGATGTAGTGCAGTTCGCCGCCGCCGGCCTCGCGGAACTCGTTGGCTCCCTCGTGGCCGATCTCGTCGATGGTCTCCAGGCAGTCGGCCGAGAAGCCGGGGCAGATCGCGTCCACGTGGGTCAGCCCCTCGGCCCCCCACGCTGCCAGCGTCTCGTCGGTATACGGCCGCAGCCACTCCGCCGGGCCGAAGCGGGACTGGAAAGTCATGGCGTGCTCGTCGGCCGCCAGCCCCAGCGCCTCGGCCAGCAGCCGCGTCGTCTCGCGGCACTCCTCGTAGTACGGATCCCCTTCGTCGGCATACGCCTGCGGGATGCCGTGGTAGGAGATGAGCAGCCGTTGCGGTCGGCCGCTGGTGGCCCAATGCTCACGCACGGTGGCGGTCAGCGCGGCGATGTAGTCGGGGTGGTCGTGGTAGCGGTTGATGGTGCGCAGCTCGGGCATGCGGCGCCACGTCTGCAGCTCGGCCATGACCGCGTCGAGCGAGGTGGCCGTCGTTGTGGCCGAGTATTGCGGGAAGAGGGGGAAGGCGATGATGCGCCGGCAGGCGGCCGCGTCCAGCTGGCGCAGGCCGGCGGCGATCGACGGCTCGCCGTAGCGCAGGCCGTAGGCGACGCGCACCGGCACGGGCAACACCGCCTCCAGCGCCGACTGCAGCCCCGACGCCTGCCGCGCCATCAGCTGCAACAGAGGCGCACCCTCGTCGGTCCAGACGCGGCGATACATGGCCGCCGAGCGGCGTGGCCGGGTGTTGAGGATGACGCCATGCAGCAGCGGCAGCCACCACCAGCGCGGATACTCGATGACGCGCTGGTCGCCCAGGAATTGGGCCAGGTAGGAGCGCAGGCCGCTCGTGGTCGGGGCGGGGGGCGAGCCGACGTTGGTCAGCAGAATGCCGATGGGCGCGGGGCCGTCATGGGTCAGTACATCCGGTTTTCGGTAGGTCAATCTGAATGCTCCCTGAATGTTAGGGCGGCAACTTGATTTTGCACGCCGTTATGATAAAATTTAACCAGTGTTAACTTTATGACTAACACAAATTAATATTCCGATTTACCACTGCTATGTTTAACCGAGGCCCAATTTTACCCCTCGCCGAGATTGTAGACCAAACCGCTCATCGGCCGCGCGTCACCCCGCTCGGCCGCCTGGCCCGATGGCTGACGCCGCAGCGGCTGCAAGCCATCCTGACCGTCATCACCTTCGTAGCCATGGTCAGCGGTTGGCTGGTGGCTCGCTATGCCCCGGCCGCGCCCGGCTGGCTGCCGGCGCTGCTCTACGTCGTCGCCTACGTGGCCGGCGGCGCGTTTGGGCTCCGGGGGAGCATCGAGGCGCTGCGGGAGCGCACCATCGACATCGACCTGCTGATGATCCTGGCCGCGCTGGGCGCGGCGTTCGTCGGCGAGCCGTTCGAGGGGGCGATGCTGCTGTTCCTCTTCTCGCTGTCGAACACGTTGCAGGATTTCGCCCTCGACCGCACGCGCAACGCCATCCGCGCCCTGATGAAGCTGCGGCCGACGCAGGCCGAAATCTATCGCAGCGGCCGGCTGGTCACACTGCCCATCGAGCAGGTGCGCGTCGGCGACCGCATGCTCGTGCGCCCCGGCGACCGCATCCCCCTCGACGGCACGGTACTGTCCGGCGCGGGCAGCGTCGACCAGGCGTCGCTGACCGGCGAGTCGATCCCCGTCTACAAGCAGAAGGGCGACCCCTGTTTCGCCGGCACCATCAACCAGGACGGCAGCCTGGAGATCAGCGTCACCAAATTGGCCAAGGATTCGACCATCGCCCGCCTGATCCAGATGGTGGAAGAGGCGCAGGGCCAGAAGGCGGAGACGCAGCGCTTCATCGACAAGTTTGAGCAGTATTACGCCGTGGGCGTCATCGTGCTGACGGCGCTGGTGGCGGCCGTGCCGCCGCTGCTGCTGGGCCACGACTTCAACGCCGCCTTCTACACCGCCATGACCGTCATGGTCGCCGCTTCCCCGTGCGCCATCGTTATCAGCACCCCCGCCACCGTCCTGTCGGCCATCGGCAACGGCGCGCGGCGCGGCGTGCTGTTCAAGGGGGGCATCCATGTGGAGAACGCGGCCACGGTCAGGGTGGTGGCGTTCGACAAGACGGGGACGTTGACGGTGGGCAAGCCGGAAGTGACGACGGTATTAGTGACGAGCGACGAGTTACGAGCGACGAGTGAAGAAATGGCGGCCGATGTGTTGCGGCTGGCCGCGGCCGTCGAGGCGCGCAGCGAGCACCCGCTGGCCAAAGCGATCGTCAACAAGGCCCAGGCCGACGGGATCGCCATCCCCGACGTCACCGGCTTCCAGTCGATGGCCGGGCAGGGCGTGCGCGGCATGGTCCACGACCCCGCTCTGGGCACGGCCGACATCCACATCGGCAACCCGCGCTACTTCGCCGCCTTCGATGAGGGCGAGGAGTTGGCACGCGTGACGGCCATCGTCAACGAGCTTGAGGAAGAGGGGCAGACCAGCGTCATCGTCGCCCGGGCCGGCGGCGCAACCTTCCGCTACCTGGGCGTCATCGGCATGGCCGACGCCCTCCGGCCCGACGCGCCGGCCGTCGTGGGCGAGCTGAAGCGGGCCGGCGTGGAGCGCGTGGTCATGCTGACCGGTGACAACCGG
>CAYNOL010000036.1:0-23521 GCA_964398825.1 uncultured Ardenticatenaceae bacterium | reverse complement strand
GGCTGACGGTGCTGAACGAAGTGCGCCGGCCGGGTCTGGCTGCCCTGATGAACATCAGCGGCCTGCAGCCGGGGCGACTGACGGCCGAGAGCATCGGCTTCGGCATTGGCCCGCGCATCAACGCCGCCGGCCGGCTGGCCCACGCCTACGACGCCGCCCGCCTGCTCATCGCCAGCAACAACCAGACCGCCCACCAGCAAGCCCGCGTGCTCGACGAGCTGAACCGCAAGCGGCAATCGCTGACCCGCCAACTGAGCAACATGGCCGAGGAGATGGTCGACCCCGACGCGCCGATCATCATCACCGGCAGCCCCGACTTCAAGTCGGGCATCGTCGGCCTCGTTGCCAGTCGCCTGGCCGAGAAGGCGTACCGCCCGGCCATCGTCATCGAAGAGGGAGAAGAGGAAAGCCGGGGCTCGTGCCGCTCCATTCCCGAATTCCACATCACCAAGGCGTTGGACGAGGTGGCCGATCTGCTCGTACGGCATGGCGGCCACGCCCAGGCGGCGGGCTTCACCATTCGCAACGAGCACATGGCCGAGTTCACTCAACGGATGACCGAGATCGCCTGCGAGCGATTGGGGGGTAAAGACCTGCGGCCGACGCTGCCCATCGACGCCACCCTGCCGCTGCGCGATATCGACTGGGCGCTGCATGGGACGCTGGAGCTATTGGAGCCGACCGGCTTCCAGAACCCCCAGCCGACGCTGCTCAGCCGGGCCGTCGAGGTCATCAGCCACCGGCCGGTGGGTACCGACGGCAGCCATCTGCAGCTCAACGTCGTCGACGCCAACCGGTATGACGTGGAGCGGCACGACGGCCGTCCCCGCCGCCTCATCCAGCCCGTGCCGGCCATCGCCTTCCGCCAGGGGGAGTGGGCCGGGGCGCTGCCGCAATACGTCGACCTCGTCTATCGTATCGGCGTTAATACGTGGCAGGGCAGCACCAACATCCAGCTCGTCGTCGAGGACATTCGTCCTGCCGAGCAAGAAATCATCACCCTATGAGCATTCTGGTCACCGGCGCGGCCGGTTTCATCGGCAGTCATCTGGCCGAACAGTTGGCAATGCGCGGCGACGATGTCATCGGCCTCGACAACTTCAACGATTATTACAACCCGGCACGCAAGCGGGCCAATGAGCAACGCCTCAGCGCCTACCCCAACTTCCGCATGATCGAGGGGGACGTGCGCGATCGCGACGAGATGTTCCGCCTGTTTGCCGATTACGGCATCACCGCCGTAGCCCATCTGGCGGCCATGGCCGGCGTCCGCAACGCGGTCACCCACCCCGACCTGTACGTCAGCGTCAACCTCAACGGCACGCAAAACCTGCTCGACGGGGCGCGCGCCGCCGGCGGCGTCGGCAACTTCGTCTTCGCGTCCACGTCGTCGGTCTACGGCAACACGAAGCAGATCCCGTTCGTCGAGACCGACTCCGCCGACCGGCCGCTGCAGCCCTACGCCGCCTCGAAGCGCGCGGCCGAGATCCTGGCCTACAGCTATCATCACCTCTTCGGGATGAACGTCACCGTCCTGCGCTTCTTCACCGTCTATGGCCCGCGCGGCCGCCCCGACATGCTGGCCTATCTCCTGGCCGACAGCCTGATGAAGGGCAAGGAGATCCCGCTCTATGACAACGGGCAGATGTACCGCGACTGGACATTCGTCGACGACACCGTGCGCGGTGTCATGGCTGCTATCGACCGGCCGTTGGGGTATGAGATCATCAACCTGGGACGCGGCGAGCCGGTGCTGCTGCAAAATTTCGTCGAGATCATGGAAGAGCTGAGTGGGCGCAAGGCCAATGTGGTGCCCACGCCACGGTTGTCGGCCGACTTCGTGCGCAACGAGGCCGACATCAGCAAAGCCCGCCGCCTGCTCGACTTCAACCCGTCCGTCTCGGTGCTCGAGGGCGTGAGCCGGTTTTGGGAATGGTATTTAGAGCATGACATCGGACAACGATAGGCGCTCCGGCGGGCGGCGCTCCGGCGACGCGCCGCCCGCGCTCGCCCCGTTCCATTACGTCGACAGTCGCGCTGCCTGGGATGCGTGCCTGCGCGACCTGCGGGCCGCCCCCCGGCTGGCCATCGACCTGGAAGCGAACAGCATGTTCGCCTATCAGGAGCGGGTCTGTCTCATCCAGATCTCGACCGACACCACCGACTACATCATCGACCCACTCAGTCGCATCGATCTGAGCGGCCTGGGAGAGATCATCGCTGACCCGGCCGTCGAGAAGGTGTTCCACGCCGCCGAGTACGACCTCATCCTGATGCGTCGCGATTACGGCTGGCACCTGAACAATCTGTTCGACACGATGTGGGCTGTGCGCATCCTGGGCCATTCGCAGATGGGGCTGGCCAGCCTGCTGGAGAATCAGTTCGGCGTCACCACCAGCAAGCGGTTCCAGAAAGCTAACTGGTGCAAGCGGCCGCTGTCGAAGGCGGAGCTGGCCTACGCCCAAATCGACACCCACTACCTGCTGCCGCTGCGCGACCGGCTGGTGGCCGACCTGGAAGCGGGCGGCCACGCGGCCGAGGCCGAGGAGATTTTCGGCGAGCAAGCACGGGTGAAGATGCCCAACAATGACTTCGACCCCGACGCGTTCTGGCACATCAATGGCGCGTTCGACCTGTCCCCGGCGCAGCAGTCGGCGTTGCGCGCGCTCTTTCTCTTCCGCGACCGCGAGGCCAAACGGCGCAACCAGCCCCACTTCAAGGTGCTGGGCGACAAGACGCTGCTGGAGCTGGCCGAGAAGTCGCCGACCGATCTCGATGAATTGGACGACATCCACGGCATGTCCGCCGGGCAGGTAGCGCGCTACGGCCGCGTCATCCTCAACATCATCGACGAAGCCCGCCAGACCCCGCCCCCCCAGCCACCCAGACGCTCCCCCCGGCCGCCCGACGCCGTGCTCAACCGCTTCGACCGGCTCCACCGCTGGCGCAAGTCGCGGGCCCAGGCGCGCGGCGTCGAGTCGGATGTCATCGTCAGCCGGGACGCGCTGTGGGCCATCGCCCAATCCGGCCCCCGGACGCTGGCCGACTTGGAGGCGCTCGACGTGCTCGGCCCGTGGCGTCTGGCAACCTATGGGCACGACATATTGCGCCACCTCTAGCGGGCGCGACACGCCGCCTCGCACACAGAGCGGCGACAATGGAGATCAGGAAAATGGAGTTAACTTTTTACGGCGCGGCCCGAACCGTCACCGGATCGCAACACCTTCTTGAGGTCAACGGCACCCGTATCCTGCTCGACTGCGGCCTCTACCAGGGGCCTCGTCAGGAGAGCCTCGACCGCAACCGCCACCTGCCCTACGACGCTAAATCGATCGACGTCCTCATCCTCTCCCACGCCCACATCGACCACAGCGGCAACGTCCCCAACCTCGTGCGCAGCGGCTTCAACGGCGACATCGTCTCCACCTTCGCCACGCGCGACCTGTGCAACATCATGCTGCGCGACAGCGCCAAGATTCAGGAGTCCGATATGGAGTATCTGAACAAGAAGCGCCGCCGCAACAAGTTGCCTGATCTGGAGCCGATCTACACTATGGCCGACGCACTCGACAGCCTGAAGCTGTTCCTGGGCATCGGCTACGAGCGGCCGTACCGCGTCGCGCCGGGCATCACCCTGACGTTCTACGACGCCGGCCACCTGCTTGGCTCAGCCTGGGTGGCGCTCGACATCGAAGACCAGGCCGGCGGCCCGCCGCAGCGCTTCGTCTTCAGCGGTGACATCGGCCGCGCCAACCGCCCCATTCTCAATGACCCGGTGATGCTCGATCGGGCCGACATCCTCGTCATGGAGAGCACCTACGGCAACCGGGAGCACCCCGAAGACCAGGACACCGACGAACGGCTGGAGCACATCGTCCGCGACACGGTGAAGCAAGGGGGCAAGGTCATCGTGCCCGCCTTCTCCGTCGGCCGCACACAGGAGCTGGTGTACCGTCTGAACAACCTGGTGGAGGCGGGGGATTTGCCGCCCGATCTGGCCGTCTACGTTGACAGCCCGCTGGCCATTGACGCCACGTCGATCTATCGCGCCCACCCCGAGGCGTACGACGAGGAGACGGCCGAGGTGCTGATGACCGACAGCGACCACGACCCGTTCGGCTTCCACCTGCTGCACTATACCCGCTCGGCCCAGGAGTCGAAGAAGCTCAACTTCCTGAAGGGGCCGTCGATCATCATCAGCGCCAGCGGCATGGCCGAGGCGGGGCGAATCCTGCACCACCTGAAGAACAACGTCGAGGACGCGCGCAACACAGTGCTCATCACCGGCTTCATGGCCCCGCACACGCTCGGCCGCCGCATTGTCGAGGGGCACAAACGCATCAAGATCTTCGGCGAGGATTACGACATGCGCGCCCGCGTCGAGAGCCTGACCGGCATGAGCGGCCACGCCGACCGCTCGGAGCTGCTGGAGTGGGCCGGCCACGCCGAACGGCCGCCGCGCCGCACCTTCCTGGTGCATGGCGACCCCGAGCCCGCCTTCAGTCTGGCCGAGCGGCTGCGTACGCAGTTGGGTTTTCCGCAAGTCGACGTGCCCGAGCTGGGCCAGCGCTTTACGCTATAACGCCCAGCTCGCGCCCGACCCGGCCGAAGGTCTCCAGCGCGATCTCGATGTCGCTGTGGCTGTGGGCGGCCGAATTCATCACGCGGATGCGCGCCATGCCGCGCGGAACCGTCGGGAAGCCGATCGCCATGGCGAACACCCCTTCCTCAAACAGCCGCCGGCTGAACTGCTGGGCCAGTGACGCCTCGCCCAGCATCAACGGCACAATGGGCGTCTCGCTGTGGCCTGTGTCGAAGCCCATCGCTTTGAGTTCGCCGCGCAGCAGCTCGGCATTCGACCACAGCCGGTCGATCAGCTCCGTCGACTCGCCCAACATCGCCACGGCCTCGATGCAGGCGGCCGTGTCGGGGGCGGTCATGGCGCTGCTGAACAGGAACGGCCGCCCTCGCTGCCGCAGCCACTCGACGATCACTGCCTTGCCGGCCACCAGCCCACCGACCACGCCGAACGCCTTGCTCAACGTGCCGACTTCCACGTCGACGCGGCCGTGCAAGCCGAAGTGATCGACGATGCCGCGCCCGCCCCGGCCTAGCACCCCTTCGCCGTGGGCGTCGTCGACCATCAGCATGATGCCGTGCTCGTCGGCCACGTCGGCGATCTTGTCCAGCGGGGCCACGTCGCCATCCATGCTGAAAACGCCGTCGGTGATAATCAGCCGCCGCTTGAAGTCGGCGCGCTCGGCGATCTTGGCCCGCAGATCGTCCACGTCGTTGTGGGCGTAGCGAACCACCTCGGCCCGGCTGAGGCGGCAGCCGTCGATGATGCTGGCATGGTTCAGCTCGTCGGAGAAGATGAGATCACCGGGGCCGACGAGCGCGGGGATGGTCGCCAGATTGGCCGTGAAGCCGCTCTGAAAGGTAATACACGCCTCAGCGTGCTTGAACTCGGCCAGCTTGCGCTCCAGCTCTACGTGGAGCGACGTCGTCCCGGCAATGGAGCGCACGGCCGCCGGCCCCACACCGTACTCCTCGATCGCCTGCTGCGCCGCCCGGCGGATGCGCGGGTGGTTGGCCAGGCCCAGGTAGTTGTTGGCACAAAAGTTAAGCAGGCGGCGGCCGTCGATCGTCACCCAGGCGTCCATGGGGGAATCGATGGTGCGGATATGGTTGTAGAGGCCGGCCGATTTCAGATTGTCGATCTCGTCATGAAGCCATGCGGTGCGTCCGTCTTGCATAATCTCCTCTCTTGTACGTTAACGATTTCTCTTCAGCGGGCAGATTGACGATTGGCGCGCACCCCGCTATACTCGCGCGGGTATGAGCAGCGATGGCCTTTTGCATGAGCCAGTGCTCATTCTGAACGTGACATTCGAACCGATGCACGTTTGCAGCACGAAGCGGGCTCTGGCTCTGGTACTCTCCGGTAAAGCCGAAATCGTCGTCAATGGTCGCGGGACCATTCGTAGTGCCGCATCTGAGTTTGAAATCCCCTCAGTCATTAAGTTGAGCTACATGGTGAGGCGGCCCCGGCCACGCATCGCCCTGTCGAAGCGGGAGATTTTGCGGCGCGACGATTACACTTGCCAGTATTGCGGCCGCAAGATGCGCACCCTGACGCTCGACCACGTTGTGCCGCGCCGCCAGGGTGGCGGCCACACGTGGGAAAATCTCGTCGCCGCCTGTTCTCCCTGCAACCGTCGCAAGGGGGGCAAGCTGGCCGCGGAAGCGAACATGGCGCTCAGCCGCCAGCCGTTCGAGCCCAGCCCGTCGGCCGCCTACCGCTTCGGCACGCTCGTCGAACAGCGGCAGGAGTGGGCGCAGTTTGTCGAAGGGTGGTAGCCGACTCCTGCCGACTCAAGCTTATGTTAACCGGCCGCGTTCGTCGCCCTAACGGACGCGGCTTTTTTCGTTCCGACTCGACAGCTCGACGATTCGATCCATGCCCCCGTCGATAAGCTCCACCAACTCATCGTACATACGCTCATACCCCTCCAGCGGGCCGCCGTAGGGATCGGGCACGTTGAACCTGGGGCCGCCCATCTCCGACAGCAGGTGAACCTTATGGGCGTCGTCGGGGAACTCCACTCGCAGCGCCTCAGCATGGCCGTCTTCCATCGTCAGCACCAGGTCGGCCCCGCGCAACAGACCCTCGTTCACCATCATCGCGCGGTGGTGGGTCAGGTCAAGTCCGGCACGGCGGGCAACCACGATGCTGAAGCGGGACGCGCCCCGCGACACCATCGCCCACGTCCCGGCCGACAGCACCTTCCAGTCGTCCAGGCCCCGCTGCCGCAGCCGGTCGCTCAGGATGGCGGCGGCGACGGGCGAACGGCAGATATTGGCCGTGCAAACGATCAATATATTCGCCATAGAATTCAGGGCCGGCGCTCTATCCCATTTCGGGCTGGAGCAGACCAAACGTGCCGTCGCGACGGCGATAGATAACGTTCACGCCGTCATCCTCGGCGTTGAAGAAGACGTAGAAGTCGTGGCCCAATAGTTCCATCTGATCGATGGCTTCCTCGGCCGACATCGGGTGCAGCGCAAACCGCTTGTAGCGGACGATGGCCTGGTCTTCGTCGACGTACTCCTCCGTGATCGGCAACGGGTCGCCCAAGTCCAGCGTCTCCCCCTTGCCCCGGTTGCGGCGCTTTGTCTTGCCGCGATACCGCTCGATCTGACGATAGAGCTTGTCGATAACGGCGTCGACGGCGGCGAACATGTCGCTGTTGCGCTCTTCGGCGCGCAGGATGGTGCCCCGCTCGTCGCGAATGGTGATCTCGGCGACGTGGCGCTGCACGGCACTGCGTGTGTTCTCCATGGCCAGCTCAACCTGCACGTTGGAAAGAGTGGGGAGATACCGGTCGAGGCGCGCGGTCTTCTTCTCCACATAACTCCGCAATCGCGGCGTGACATCCATATTGTTAGATGAGATTTGCAGTTCCATATGGTTCCACTTGCTCCTTTTAGCTTGAATTGGACACGTTCTCGTTGGCGCGCTGGTTTGCAGAAAACGGGTTGAAAGAACGTCCCTCTCTCTTATTATCCCAGTCTAACTGACCCGCGCCAAACAATACGCCGCGACGCCGGCCGCTCCGGCGTCGAGCAACGCCTCGGCCGCGGCCGCCATCGTGGCCCCCGTCGTCAACACGTCGTCGATGAGCAGCACGTGGCGCCCGCCCACGGCCGCGCCGGCGGCGAATGCCCCGTTCACGTTGGTATGCCGCTCTTCCGGCCCCAATCCTACCTGCGGCGCGGTGTAGCGCGTGCGACGCAGCCAGCCCTCTTCCGTCTGGATGCCTAGCGCGCGCCCCAGCGGCCGGGCCAGCAGCGCGGCCTGGTTGTAGCCGCGCTGTTTCCGGCGGTGGGGGTGAAGGGGAATGGGCAGAATCAAGTCGGGCGGCGTGGCCCACTCCGGCCAGCGGGCGATCAT
Source organism: uncultured Ardenticatenaceae bacterium (assembly GCA_964398825.1). Classification (GTDB taxonomy): domain Bacteria; phylum Chloroflexota; class Anaerolineae; order Promineifilales; family Promineifilaceae; genus Promineifilum. The sequence goes on along the minus strand of CAYNOL010000036.1, from coordinate 15,567 downwards.
CACCTCGGCCAGCGGCCCCGCCAGCGCGAAATACCCCTCGTACTTGAAGCGGTGGATGATGCTGCTGGCCGGCTCTTCGTAGCGCAGTGGGGCACGCATTCGGTTGAGCGGCAGCGGCGCAGTGCGGCAGTGGGCACAGAGGGGCGTGGGGGTCGGCGAATCGGGGAACAGGTCGATGCGGCCGCAGCGGGGGCAAATGGCGTCGGGCACGGGGGTAAGTTGGGCCGCGCACGCCGGGCAGATGAGCCAACCCACGCGGCGGCAATGGGCGCAGATGGGCGGAAAGACGACGTCGAGGCAGAACGCCGCCAGGTGGCCCAAGCGCGTCCCGGTTCCCTTATCTGTCGTCCGTATCTGATTCACGATCGCGAATGCATCAAGTCGGTGACGATGGCTTCAAGCAATTGTCGCTTCTCGCTGCGATTCAGGACGATCCCCCGTTCCTCCAGCAAGGTATTCATGCGGTCGTGGACATACGGCCGAACCTGCTCTTTCTGCGTTATGTCGACCTGAGGGTCGAGGCTGCCGAGGATTTCCTGACACAGCTTGTTCTTCAGCTCCAAAAAGGCGTCGCGTGACCCCAGCGCGGGCGAGTCACGCCGGACGCGCAATTCGCGCAGATCCTCTTGATCCGGTTTATTCGTGGTCCCCTTGTTATCCGTCACCGTCACAAACTCCCCAACTAACCCCAGGCTTATCGGTCGCCTAGCTGCTCATCCCAAGCAGCTCGCGCATCCACTCGCCAAAGCTGTTAAGCCAATCGCCGATGTACGGCCCCAACAGAGCCAGCACGGCGATAGCCACCACCGCCACTAAAACGATGATTAAAGCGTATTCGACTAAACCTTGTCCGTCTTCGCCTCTGAAGAAGCGCATACTTCTGTTCCTTCGCGATGCCCCTAGCGGCCGAGGGCGCCGCGTCTAAAGCGAGGGGGGTGAATCAAGCCGCACCCAGCCGTGACGCAAGGCGTAGACGGCTGCTTGCGTGCGGTCATCCACGTGCAGCTTGCGTAAAATGGCCGTCATGTGGTTCTTGACCGTCTGCTGACTGATGTTCAAATGGAGCGCGATCTCCTTGTTGCTGGAGCCGCGGGTGACCATTTCCAATATCTCCATCTCGCGTGAAGTCAGCGGGGTATAGGCCTCAGCCGACGGCTCGACAGCCGAGCCGTTGCCATACCGCCCCAACCGCTGCTGAACCCAATTGATGACCTCGTCATAGGTCATTACCTGCCCATGAACCACGTAACTGCCATTATGCACGGCATAGACCGTGCTCAGCAGCCCTTCCGGGGGAATATCCTTCGAGCAGTAGGCAGCGGCGCCGATGCGCAAGGCGTGGAACACCTGCTCTGCGTCGTCATAGCCGGTCAGGATGATCACCTTTGTCTCCGGCAATTCGTTTAGAATCCGGCGCGTCACGCGCAGCCCGTTGGCATTGGGTAGGTTGACATCCATGAGGATGATGTCCGGAAGATTGACCAACGCGTGCTGCAGCGCCACCTCGCCGTCGGCCGCCTGGGCCACCACAGACAGACCCGGATCGCTCTCCAACACATCGACAAGCCCTTGCCTGAACAATGGGTGGTCGTCGACGATGAGAAGTTTAATCGGTTCCATGCAAAGCGCCCTGGGCAGTTGACGATCTTGAAGTCAGTATATCACGTTCTCCCCGAACCTACTATCGAGGCCGTCTCCGTCTCATACCACGCGACGGCTGATGAAAGTTCTCAGGTCGCCAAAGTTTACGCTCACTTCCTTATGTTGCAGCTTAAGACCCCTTACCAAAGTCCTAACGAGTCGCCCCAGGCCGGGCTGCAACCCTTCGACGCGTGACGCGAGATACCCCAAGCTCAGATAGCGTCCTTCTGCGCCGTGCCACTCGACTTCGTAGCCATGCTCGCGCAGCATGCGGCCAAGTGTGTTGGCCGAGAAGAAGTAGAGATGCATGTCCATCAACCACGGCCAGCGCCGCCCCAAGAGGCGGGCGACGGGCGCGTCGATGTCCATCGTGTGGACGACGAGCCAGCCGCCGGGTCGCAACAGTCGTCGAGCCCGCTCCAGCTCGGCCGCCGGATCGGTAAAATGCTCGATCACGTCCCACAGGGTGATGACGTCGAACGACTCCTCGGCCAGTTCGGGCAGCGCCATGGTGCCCACGCGCACGTCGAGGCCGCGCCAGCGGGCCTCGGCCGCTGCCCAGCCCGAGGGCTCCACGCCCTGCGCCCGCCAGCCCGCCTCGGTCGCCATCTCGACGAACACGCCGATGTAGGCCCCCACGTCGAGCAAGGCGCGGCCGTTGGCCGGGCCGGTGACGCGCTCCATACTGTGCAGGTGGTGGCGAAACGTCAACTCCCGCCCCAGCCGCTCCTCTACGTACACCTCATCCTGCACCGCACTGTAGGCGTCCATGACGTCGTCGGCCGGCCAGCGCGGGTTGGTATAGACCAGGCCGCAATGGCGGCACTGCACGATCTGGCCGTGGCTGCCGTAACCGGGATTGGTGCAGCGGAAAGCGTCGACATGCAAGCTGTCGCCCTGTGCCGTGGCCGGGAAGCGCACGCGATAATCATCCCGGCCGCACAGATTACAGTTAACTTTGATCATTACTGATGGCAGTGGAAACAGCGACAGCCGGGCGACGGGGCTCGCCCCCACGCAGACGACGCCAGAAGAGTCTGAAGACGGTGTATTGCGCCTTGAAGATCTCGTTGCGCGAAATCTTCGTCTTCCCTTTGCGACGGTCTTCGAAGATGATCGGCACCTCGCCGATTTGCCAGCCGCGCCGCTGGCAGAGGAACAGCATCTCCACCAGGAAGGAGTAGCCGCTGGAGAATATCTCGTCGAGGGGAATGGACAGCAGCACTTCCCGGCGATAGAGACGGAAGCCGGCCGTGGCGTCGCGGGCCTTTAGCCCCAGCAGCGCCCGGGCGGTGAAGTTGGCGATGACGCTGAGCAGGATTCGCTTGCGGGTGCAGTTGCGCGTGCCGCCGCCCGGCACGTAGCGCGAGCCGATGACCACGTGCTTGGTACGGCTCATGGCCAGCATGTCGGGGATGTAGCGCGGATTGTGGGAGAAGTCGGCGTCCATGGTCAGGATGCGCTCGGCCGCCAGCTCGTGGAGCGCCTTCTTGAACCCCGCGATGTAGGCCGTGCCCAACCCCATCTTCCCCGGCCGGTGGACGACGAAGACGCGCTCCGGATGCTCGGCCGCCCATCGATCAGCCATTGCCCCGGTGCCGTCGGGCGAGTTGTCATCTACCACGATCGCCCCAATCCTGGCCGGCAGGGCCAGCAACTGGTCCAGTAACTCATCCAGATTGTCGGCCTCGTTATAGGTGGGGACGATAACGAACGTATCAATAGCCATGAAGTGCTCCGATCAAAGAATTGTAACGACAAGGGGAGTACCGGTCAAAAGCGCCCTCCGTCAATTATGGCTTAAGTTGACGATCGGGCAGACAATAGCGACGCCATGCGAATCGGAATTCTCTCGCGCAATCCCAATCTGTTCAGCACCCGCCGCCTGGCCGAAGCAGCCCGCGAGCGCGGCCACAAGCCGGAGATCATCGACACCACCTCGGTGGCCGTCCACATCGGTCGGGATGACCTGGAGCGGGGCGACGCGCACCTGCTCATCCCCAGCGCGCCGGGGCTGGCGGCCACCAGCAAGCTCCCCCCGCTCGACGCCATCATCCCGCGCATCGGCACGTCGGTGACGTTCTACGGGCTGGCCGTGGTGCGGCAATTCGAGGCGGCCGGCATCATCACCACCGCCTCATCGAGCGGTATCGCCCGCTCGCGCGACAAGCTCCACAGCCTGCAGGTCATGGCGCAGGCGGGGCTGCCCATTCCGCGCACGGCCGTCGTCGCCCGGCCGGAAGCGCTCTACGCAGCTATCGAGGCCGTCGGAGGGCTGCCGGCCGTGGTCAAGCTCATCCACGGCACCCAGGGGCGCGGCGTCTTCCTGGCCCACCATCTGGCGACGGTTGCAGCCATGCTGCAGCGGGTGGCCGAGCTGAACCGACAGGCGATCGTGCAGGAGTTCATCGCCGAGGCGGGCGGACGCGATCTGCGGCTCATCATCGTCGGCCGGCGATGTGTAGCAGCCATGGAGCGGCAGGCCCCGGCGGGGGAGTTCCGCGCCAATCTCCACCGCGGCGGGGTGGCCGTCCCGTTCGTCCCCGACGCGGGGATGGTGGCGCTGGCTGTGGCGGCCGCCAAAGCCCACGGGCTGGCCGTGGCCGGTGTCGACCTCATCCCGTCGAAACGAGGAGCACTGATGCTGGAAGTCAACTCTTCGCCGGGGCTGGAAGGGATCGAAAGGGCAACAGGAGTAGACGTGGCCGGGGAGATCGTCGAGTACGTGGAGGAGGCGGCGAACCGTCTGCGTGCGCGGAAGAAGTCGCGCCGCTGAATGTTTCAACACGGATTTTCACGGATTGGGACGGACACGGATTAATTATTATTTATGGCCCGTATATTCCGTCCTGATCCGTAGCCGAACTCTCCTAGTGAATCAGCTTCGCGGCTGCGTCGCGCCCTTTGCGGGCGGCGATGTTCTCGGCCGTCAGCTTGCTCGCGCCGTGGTCGCCCGTCTCCAGCCAGTGGCACGCGGCGAAGTGGCCGCCCCCGTAATCCTTAAACGGCGGCTCTTCCTTCGAGCACAGGTCAAAGGCGATGGGGCAGCGTGTGTGGAAGCGACAACCGGTCGGTGGGTTAATAGGGCTGGGGACGTCCCCTTCGAGGATGATTCGCTGCCGCCGCACGGTCGGGTCGGGCACGGGAATGGCCGACATCAGGGCCTGGGTGTAGGGATGCAGTGGGTCGCTATAGAGCAAGTCGCGCGGAGCCATCTCCACCATTTTGCCCAGATACATGACGCCGACGCGTTCGCTGAAATGCTCGACGACGCTCAGATTGTGGGCGATGAACAGATAAGTCAGGCCAAAGTCGCGCTGCAGCTCGCGCAGGATGTTGAGCACCTGGGCCTGAATCGACACGTCGAGGGCCGACACCGGCTCGTCGCAGACGATGAATTTCGGCCGCAAGGCCAGCGCCCGGGCGATGCCGATACGCTGTCGCTGGCCGCCCGAGAACTCGTGGGGGTAGCGGCGGGCGTGTTCGGCGCGCATACCCACCCGCGTCAGCATTTCCGTCACGATGTCGTACCGCTCCGCGCCGCTCAGCTCGGTGTGGACGCGCAGCCCCTCGGAGATGCTCTCGCCGATCGGCATGCGCGGGTCCAGCGACGAGTATGGGTCCTGGAAGATGATCTGCATGTCGGCCCGCATCTTCTTCAGCTCGCTCGTGCCGAGGTCGAAGATGTTGCGGCCGTCCATGATGACCTCGCCCGATGTGGGGGGGATGAGGCGTAGGATGGTGCGGCCGACGGTGGTCTTGCCGCATCCCGACTCACCGACGAGGCCGAATGTCTCTCCCTCATTGATGAAGAACGACACATCGTCGACGGCCTTCACCCACGCACTCACACGCTGCAACAGGCCGGAGCGGACGGGGAAATACTTGACGAGATTATTGACCTCGACGAACTTTTTGCGCGGCGAGGTGATTGTGGTCTCAGGTTGTGCAATGGCTTCCAGCATCCCCTTCTCCTAATTGACCGCTTCCGGCGTGTGGGCGGCCGCGACGGGCCGTGGTTTATCCCGCAATTCGGGCAGGTCTTCATACAGCCAGCAGCGAACGGTGTGGCCGGGCCGCAAGGTCTTCAGCTCCGGCTCTTCGTGCAGACAAATCTCCAGATCATATTCAACCCGCGCCGCGCAACGGGGCGAGAACTTGCAACCCGGCGGCAAGTCGACCAGGTTGGGAACCGAGCCGGGGATGGTGGTCAATGGCTTGTCGGCCTGCCCCAGAATGGGCGTAGAGCCGATGAGCGCCACGGTGTAGGGGTGCTTGGGGGCCTGGAACAGCTCCAGGACAGGAGCCTGCTCCACGATGCGCCCCGCGTACATCACATTGACCCGGTCGCACATCTCGGCCACAACGCCCAGGTCGTGGGTAATCAGGATGATGGCCGTCTCCATTTTCGACCGCATGTTGCGCATCAAGTCCAAAATTTGGGCCTGGATGGTCACGTCGAGCGCTGTCGTCGGCTCGTCGGCGATCAGCAGCTCGGGGATGCAGGCCAGCGCCATGGCGATCATCACGCGTTGGGCCATGCCGCCTGATAGTTCGTGCGGATACGCCTTGACGCGCGATTCGGGATCAGGCACGCCAACCAGGGTCAGCAGCTCGATGGCTCGCCGCTCACCTTCTTCCTTGCCCACTTCCTGATGGATCTGCAACACTTCAGACAACTGGTCGCCGATGCGAAACACCGGATTCAGGCTGCTCTGCGGCTGCTGGAAGATCATCGAGATGCGGTTGCCGCGGATGTCGACCATGCGCGATTCGGGCAGCTGGGCCAGGTTCTGGTTGTCGAAGATGATCTCTCCCTCGACGATCCTGCCCGGATGGCTGATGAGGCGCATGATCGACAGCGAAGTGACGCTCTTGCCGCAACCCGACTCCCCCACCAGGCCGACGACCTCGCCGCGCTTGACGGTGAAGTCGATGCCGTCGACGGCCCGTACCACGCCCCCTTCGGTGAAGAATTGGGTATGAAGGTTTCTGATGTCAAGAATGACGTTATTATCACTCGTTTCGGAAGCCAATGTTCTTTTCAATCTGCTTACCAATCCCGGTCAGGTCAGTGTGCCTGGTAAGTTCAACCCCATGGGGGGATAAATATAACCGATACAATGAGTGGGAGCACATTTACGCCAGCAGCGGTGGAACGAACGGCTCCCCAAGAGAGAAATCAAGCGCCGATCAGGGCTAAACCTGCCTGATCGGCGCTCATAAAAACGTGATTTTTCGCGTCTATCGCCGTTCGTCGGTTACGGCCGTCGGTCCGGCGAGATTACTCGTCGTACCATTCGTCCTTCTGCTTGCGTCGTTCCTCGCCCACGTACATCGCCACACCCAGGATAGCCAGAAATATGCCGATGACGGAAGAGAAGTAGGCCACAAAATTCAAAAGGAACGTTGATGGCACGAAACGCATCACGATCAGGAACGGTAAGACCGCCCCAATCAGAACCATGAAAAAACCGATGACGATGTAGCGATTAAGTAACCGGTTCTGGTTTCTCATCATATAACCAACATGCCACCAGGTGCCTGGGCGCAACCTCGAAATCAGGCGGCTCCTTGACGTCGCAGATACCCGGCATGAAATGCGGACAACGCGGGTGGAAGCGGCAGCCACGGGGCGGATTCACCAGGCTCGGCGGCTCGCCCTTGGGGATCTCGCGCTGCACCAGTGCGTTGTCGGCATTGGGGTCGGAGGAGGCCTCTAGGAGGGCATGGGTATACGGATGCTTGGCGTCATCGAGCAGGTCTTCCATCTTGGCGAACTCGATGATCTGGCCCGCATACATGACAAAAATGTATTCGGAGAAATAACGGACCGTCGACAGGTCGTGGGTGATGTAGATGACAGCCAGATTGTGGCTTTCCTGGAGCTTGCGCAACAGTCGCAAAATCTCCACGCGCACAGAGGCGTCGAGCATCGAGACCGGCTCGTCGGCCACCAGGAGCTTCGGGTCCATGATCATCGCGCGGGCGATGACGACGCGCTGCTGCTGGCCGCCGCTGAGCATGTGAGGGTACTTGGGCAGGACTTCACGAATCGGCGTCAGCTTCACCTCTTCGAGGATCTTCTCGATGCGCCGCATGCGCTCTTTCTTGTCCGTCACGCCGTTGATGATCAGCGGCTCCTCTAGAATGCGCTCGATGTTCATGAAAGGCGGCAGCGCGCCGAACGGGTCCTGCTGGACATAGCCGATCTTGGCGCGATACTGGCGCAGTTCATCCCCTTTCGTCCCGCTCAGGCTGGTGTCATCGAAGATGACGTCCCCCTTCGTGGGCATATTCAGTCCCAGGATGGTCTTCATCAGGCTGGACTTGCCGCAACCGCTCTCGCCGACACAGGCGATCGCTTCCCCCTGCTCCAGGACGAAGTTCACCCCGTCAACGGCACGAACGTAGCCGGCATGACCAAAGCCGAATCGTTTTAGTTCATACCAGACGTGCAGATTTTTGATTTGCAACAGCGCCTGGTCGTCTGATTGGGGCGAGTGGTTCGCCCCCCCGTTTTGATTAATCATCTTGGAAATCTCTTCCCTTACTCAGGTGCTAATTGGGGCTGACACCGTCAACGTAGAGCCAACACTTCACCTTGCGGTCGCCGTCCACGAGCACCGTCGGCGGTTCCTCGTCACACTTCGCAAAGCGGTGGGGGCAACGCTCCTTAAACCGGCAGCCGGTCGGCGGGTTGAGCAGGCTCGGCGGCTGGCCGGAGATGAATTCCGGCTCCACCGTCTCGCGCAGGCGCGGCACACTGGCCATGAGCGCGTGGGAGTACGGATGCAGCGGCTTCGCGAAGAAGCGACGCGCGTCGCCCACCTCCACCACCTGCCCGGCATACATGACGGCCACATTGTCGGCCAATTCGCTGGACGTGGCGATGTCGTGGGTGATGAGGATGAAGCTGGTCTCCAGCTCCTTCTTCATCCGCTTCATCAGGTTCATGATGCTGGCTTGGGTCAGCACGTCGAGCGCCGAGGTCGGCTCGTCGAGGATGACGACGTCGGGCAAAGTCACCAACGCCATGGCCAAAGCCGAACGCTGGCGCATGCCGCCGCTCAGCTCGAACGAGTAACGATGCAGGAAGTCGAGCGGCACACCCACATGCTCGAGCATACGCACGGCCGCCTTTGTCGCATCGGCCTCGTTCATGTTCATATGGATCATGGCCGGCTCAGCCACCTGGTCGCCGATCTTGATGACCGGGTTCAGGGCGTTCATGGCCGCCTGAGGCACCATGGAGATGCGCTTCCAGCGGATTTCCTTGCGGAAGCGCTCGTCGTCGAGGGTCATGAGATTCTGGTTGTGCAACCAGATCTCGCCGTCATACAACCCGGCATTGCGCGGTAGCAGGCGCAGGATCGCCTTGGCCAGCGAGCTTTTGCCGCAACCGGATTCGCCGATGATGACCGTTGCTTCGTTCTTGCGCAGATCGAAATCGACGCCGTCAACGGCCTGCACCGCACCATGCCGGGTGTTGAAGTATAAGCGAAGGTTTCGAACCTTCAGGACTGTTTCTTTCGGCTGGGTCATGGAAATTACACTTCGCGCAATCTGGGATTAAAGACCCGGTCCAGGGCAAAGCCGACCATAGCGAAAGCCAGACCGGCGATCATCAGCAGTGCCGAGGGCAACAGGATCCAGTAATAGTAGCCGTTGAACAGCGCGCCTTGCGTGTTGGCGTCGTTGATCAGCTTGCCCCAGGTCGGCAGTGTCGGGTCGCCCAGGCCGAGAACGGCCAGGGAAGCCTCGAGGAAGACGAAGCTGGGCACAAGGATGACGATGGCCGGGATGATGAGCGGCAGGATGCGGGGGATCAGGTAACGGAAGATGATCCGGTAGCTGCCCGCCCCATAGGCGCGCGCGGCATCGATATAGGGCGACTCCTTCACTTGCAGGAAGATAGCCCGGTAATTCTTGATCTGCAGGCCGAAGATGCTGAGCAAAATGACCAGACCCAGCATCAGCCAGATGCTGCGGCTGTAGAGGGTTCCGATCATGATGAGGATCGGCAGCAGGGGGATGATCGAGTTGACCTCGGTGATGCGCTGGATGAGGGCATCGACCCAGCCGCCGGTCCACACACCGAAGGCGGCGATGCTCATCGTCGTGACGGTCGTGAGCAGAGCGGCCAGCAAGCCGAAGGCCATGGCCACGGGCGTGCCCCACAGCAAGGCCACGCTCAGGTCGCGCCGCTGGTGGTCGGTCCCGGCGATGCCGTGGACTTGTCCATAGCTGACGAAGGTCAAGTCGATGTCGGAATCAGGCTCGAACAGCAGCGCGGTCGCGTCGAGTCGATAGGTACCCTGGAGCACCTGGGTCCCTTCCTGGTTGGGGTCGTCGAACAGCCCTCTGATGACCGAGACATTTTGTATTCCCGTTTCACGTTCCAGGCGGCGCTGCAGGCGCGAATCTTGATCGAAGCGCACCGAGGAGTTGGCGGTCGGCGAGAACTCGCCGGCGCGGATCTCCCGGCCGTCGGGTGTGACCCAGGTCATCTCGACAAAGGGCTGTTTGCTGGCATATTTCGCCGAAGCGAACAGGATGACCTCGGGCGGGAAGGTGTCGTAGGGGAAGTCGAACTCGAAGCTGAAACGCATCTCGCGCGTGTCGGCCGAGATCTGCTCGACTGTCGGCTCGATATCACCTTCGGAACTGTCGATGATGACCGATGCGGCCTGGTCGGTGCTGGTGAACCAGTTTTTCCAGGCGGGGGCGGCGTTGCGCGGGTAGTAGCGCCAAATCGACTCGCCGCCACGCCAAAGACGAACGGCCTCAGAATATGGCATGACGATCGGCGTGATGATCGACACGATCAACAAAACCGTGATGATGATCAGGCCAAAGATGGCCGTCGGGTACTGGCGTAGTTGGCGAAGGGTGCCAAATAAACCTCTCATGATTATTTGCGGCTCCCGTCACCCACGCGCACACGAGGATCAACCAGCGCGTAGATGAAATCCAGCAAGAAGACGGTGATCGCCAACAGATAGGCGTAGAGCACAACGTTGGCGACGATGACCGGCGTGTCGAACGCGCCGATGGCTCGGAAATAAAGTTGACCGATGCCGGGCCAGTTGAAAACGGTCTCGAAGATGATGGCGCCGGTCCACAGAGTAATCAGAAGGAGAGCGAAGCTGGTGATGATATTGGGCAGCGTGGGCCGCAGGATGTAGCGTCGCTCGATCATGCGGTCCGAGAGGCCTTTGGCCTTCGCCATTTCCACGTAATCTTCGCTGGAGTAAATAAGGAAGAACGTCCGCCAGTTATAGGCTGTCAGGAAGATAGAAGAGATCAGCCAGGCGGCAACCGGCAGGATCATGTGTCGCAGCAAGCTGAGAGCGTAATCCAGCGGGTTGTCGGGCGGCGGCGCGGAAACCATGCCGCCGAAGGGCAATACTTTCAGTACGGCAGCGAAGATCAGGATCAGGAATAATCCGTAGAACCACGCCGGCGCGGCCGATGTCGGCGCCAAAGCCAAAACCGCCTTGTCGGCAAAGCTTCCGTACCGCCGGGACAGGCTCAGCCCGGCGAAAAGAGCGATGAAGAACAAGATCAAGTTGGCGGTGCCGAACAGGATCAAGGTTGACGGCAATCGTTCGAGCAAGATATTACGTACCAGCCGGGAGCCGCTGTCACTCACCAACTGCTGGGAGAAGCCCAGATTCAAGGTCATGCCGTCACGAAGATATTCGAAGCTGCGCACGATGAACGGACGGTTGAGGCCAAGGCGCTCAGCCTCCAGGTCGATGCGCTGATTGATATAGGCGATACGCTGCTGGCTGTTCAAAGTCTTGAAAACGGGGTCGGCTGTGGCGGCCAGGGCGACGGATTCGCGAATCGTAGCCATGCGCATCTTGTCCACTTCACCCCCCATGTTGGCCACGATGATGGTGATGTAGACGCCGACAGCGACAGTGAACAGCAACGCCACAAGCTTCAGGAAAGTGTAGCGCAGCAAGCGTTTGGTGCTTGTTAGGCGAGCCTTACGTGCTGAGGCCTCGATGGACTCGACATCTACCTCAGCGTCTAGATTGAAATCGCCGGCATATAGGTCTGTTGTGGCCATAGTCTTACCTCTTTTGTGTGCACGAAGTCTGTGGATAGCAAGTAGGAGGAGGTGACTCGTAAGTCACCTCCTCTACTATGCTGATTTTAGCACAGACTGGCGCCTATGCTATCCCGGATCAAGGGTTAGGACTACGGAGCGGTAACGAACTCGTAGCTGGACAGGCCGGGGATGGCAACCAGGTTGGAGACCACCACGACATCCAGTCGGTTCGAACCTTCAGCCAGACCGCCGGTCACATCGGCGCCCAGAACTGCCTGCCAGACGCCGTCTTCGGCGGCTTCGGCCTGACCCTCGGCCACCAGCGCGCCGGTGGCGTCGAAGACCAGGTAGTTCACGGCGTTGATGTCGGCAACCGGGTACGGGCCGTCGGGCGCATCAACGAAGATGTCGAAAGCGGCTTCTTCGCCAATGGTGACGCGCGCCGGACCGTCGATTTCGATGACCGGGAAGGCCGGTGCAGCGAAAGCGGAGTAACGGCTGGCCGGATCCGGATGCAGGTTGAAGTGGCTCAAGACAGCCTGACCCTCGACCGGGAAGACACCCGACAGGAAGTACGGGCCCGTGCTGACGTAGTAGTGGCCGTAGCGGCGAGCGAACTCGGACAGGTTGTTATACCGTTCGGTCGCTTCCTCGGCGGTCACGTACTGACCCAGCGTCGGGGCGTACGGGATGTAGGCTTCTTCCGTGGCGGAGATCAGTTCGCCGGCCAGGACGGCGAGCGACGGACCGGAGATCAGGTTCGCGCGCTCGAGCTCGTTGGCCGTGGCCTTCTCAGGCGTGAAGGCAAAGCCACCGTTGGCATCGCCACGCAGCATGAGGGCCATGTTGTGCCACGCCGCATCGGAGTAGTCGTAGGAGGCCGCCGGCCACCAGGTGGTGATGGCGTTCTCGGCGTCCAGGCTACCGGCGTCGGTCCAGGTCTCGATCACGAGCGGGTCGACGGAGGCGATGCGGACACCGCGGAAGGCCGACAGGAAGGACTCGCGGCTCGGCACCAGGGCCTCGTCGAAGTTGGCGCTGGCCGGGTCGCCCAGGTCAAACGCGGTGATCATGACCATGATGAAGTCAGCCACGCTCAGCGGGCTGCCGTCATGCCAGTAGGAGGTCGTGTACAGGTCGGCCGGGTAGTAGACGGTCGACTTCTGCAGCGACGTCATCGTCTCGGTGTAAACCTCGGCGGCGGTCAGGAAGACCTGGTTCTCGGCATCCCAGCCGGCCCAAGCGTCATCGGGAACGGTGACTTCGGGCTCGAAGGTCAGCGTGACCCAGTCGGACGACGCAGCCATCGGGTAACCCTCGCGGACGGTGATCTCGGCGCGCTCGACGCGGCCCAGGATACCCAGACCGGTGTTCGGGTCAGAGTAGATACCGAACTCGCCGATACCGCGAATGATCATCTGGTCGAAGACCCAGTTGGAACCGCCGAAGGGGTTCCACGGCTCGGTGAAGACGCTCGGCAGACCGATGGTCATGGCGCCACCGACTTCGCCGTCGAAGCGGACGGTCTTGGACCACAGCGCGGAACCGCTGATACCGCCGGCCAGGTCAGTCGTGATCGACACTTCGTTGCGGAACGGAACGACAGTCGTACGGCTGGTGATCCAGTTGCGGGTCGCGTATTCCATCGTCAGCGGCAACGCCGTGCGGAACAGTTCCTCGCGCTCTTCAATCGAAGCGAAGTCGCCGTTGAAGATCCTCTGCGAAGCCGAATCCAGCTCCGCGGGCGGGGCGTAGAGCGCCCACAGCGGCCACGGCAGGACGCGGTTGGTGTAGTACTGCTCGAAGGAGAAGGTGGACTCGCGGTCGATAGCCGTCTGGCTCCAGGCGCCGGTGTAGAGGTGCCATTCGCACAGGGTCGGGTCGCCGGCGTTCCAGATCGGGCTCAGCTCAGCCGAGGTGCGCTCGACGCGCTCCACGTTGAAGCCCAGGTCTTCGAGCTGGGTGGAGATGTAGCCGCCGATCAGCAGGCGGGTGTCTTCGTTGCGGATCAGGTTGATGATGGTGATCGGCTCGCCGTTGTAGGACCAAACGCCGCCGTCGAGGGTGGCGCCCATGGCTTCCATCTCGGTCGTGATGATCTCACGACCCTTCTCCATGTCGTAGCCCCACTGGGCTTCGAGCTCACGGATTTCCTTGGCGAAGCGCGCGCGGTCGGCGCTGGCCTCAGCAATCGTCGTGTACTTGGGAACGGCCAAACCGTTGTACAGTTCCTGGGCGACGTAGCTGCGGTCCATGATGTAGTTCATGGCCTGGCGAATCGTCTCGTTCTGGAACGGGTTCAGCTGGGTCTCGTCTTGGCAGGTGGCGATGTTGAAGGTCAGTTCGTCAAACAGACCGTACTGGGTACGGGTCTGGATGGCGTCGGACTCGATGGCCTGGAAGGCCGCTTCGCCGCCGATGTCGTCGGCGTAGACATCCAGGTCGCCGGCTTCCAAACGAGCCACGGCCGAGTTGGCATCCGGCTCTTGGACGATGACGATGGTGTCGAGCCAACCGCCCATGCGGTTCGCCTCTTCCTCGCTCGTCGAATCAACTTCAACCTCGACGACACGAGTCACCTCAACCGTCTCGGCTTCGCCTTCGACGACGCGGGTCACTTCAACGACCTCGGGTTCACCTTCGACTACTTCCGTCTCGGTGATGACGCGGGTCACCTCTACGACGGTCTGCCCGCCGCAGGCGGCCAAAATGCCACCGACCAAAACGAACAGCGCTAATAGCGCCCAAACTTTCTTCGACATTGTGGATTATCCTCCTCAAACGATAATCAGGTTGGTAACCGGCCCCAATGGTTGAGATTAGATTGGGGTGTTTCGACGTTAATCATCTCTTCCCGGATGGACGACAGACTCATCCATCCACCTTCTGCTCACTTTTTGCCGAGGCACCACCTCCTTTAGGGTAAAATCTGTACTCTCCCGCAAAACAAAAACGCAGCTAAACCGCGCGCCACAAGGGCGCTGGGCTTAACTGCGTGATATACCTACCGTGCGATTTTCAAAAAAATACGGGACAGTCAGTCTCATTTGGTTTGACAGAGTCCAAGCTTGATTTCAACAGTATAATGCAATACATTTTTTTGGTCAAATTAGTAACATTTGGGTGACGCTTGGTAACAAACCAATAGGCGTTGAGGGTCAAATAGGGTCCTCGCCTCTCTAAATCAAGCCCGTAAATGTTATACAATTCCTACGCTTGCGTCGAATTGACGCCGAAATTCAGAACGTCGGGCGACGCGGCCGTCACCTAAATTCGTAAGAATAATGGAATAACCGACACGTCCAGGGCTATCCCGCCCAAGCCATCGACGGGGGCGCTATTATATGGAAGGGCGCGCAATTCCCAAACGGACGTTGAAGAAGGGCGACAAACAAAAAACGGGCCGCCTGTAATGGCGGCCCGCGATTGGGACGGGTGTCCTTTGGTGGAGATGGCGGGAATCGAACCCGCGTCCGAAAAATTCGACCTCTAGATGTCTACAAGCTTAGTCGATCTATTTAAAGGTTTGGCGCCGGGCGCCCCGATCAACTGGGTCAGCCGGCCCTACCCGATTACCCCCGAAAGGGCGTCTCTAGCCTCGCCTATCGGTGTCGGCAAGGAGCACGTCGGCATTGATGTCGCTCGCGATTGCCCGGCCGACGAGTGGACAAAAGCGAACGGGTTCCTTGTTTAGGGGAACGTCTTGCAATCCCTTATGCTGCTTTAGGCAGCCATGGGGAGAGCGTTGTAAGCATTGGTGCGATTGGCACTTATGCGTTTGCTTCCAGTTTTACGAGGTGTAAAGCGTGCTCGGCTTGCAATCCAGGGCCAGCCTTCCCCGTCGAAGCCAGTCATCCCCGAAT
>CAYNOL010000035.1:1661-23546 GCA_964398825.1 uncultured Ardenticatenaceae bacterium | reverse complement strand
TCAGCGCGTCGGCGTCGATCATCTCCACCGCCCGGCGGCAATGGTCGATGCCGTAGCCGTAATTGAGCTGGACGACGCCGAGATTGGCGAACAGCAGGATGTCGGGCGCCACGTCGCGCACCCGGTAGGTGTCTTCCAGCGACGGGTCTTCGATGCCTGCGCGCATCGAGCCCAGCCCCATGGCGATGCCCGCCGCCTGAGCTCCGGCGGCCAGCGTGCGGTTGATCTCCCGCGCCCGGGCCGTGCCGCCGGTCATCGACGAGATGAGCAGCGGCGTCCTCAGCGTCTTGCCCAGCACGTTGACTGTCGTATTGACGGCCGCCAAATCCAGCTCCGGCAGCGCCTGGTGCATGAAGAAGTAAGCCTCCAGCCCGTTGGTCACCTTTTTGAAGGCGACGTCTTCTTCGAGGTTGATGCGAATGTGATCCGCCTTGCGCTTGTCGTGGATATCGTCGCCCGCGGGGGCAGCGGCCGTGGGGGGTACTCCGTGTTCCATGAGGGGGGATTATAGCACGGACGTCGATTCGCCCGCACCTCTTGGCAAGGGTAAAATCACTTTCAAAACCGGGCGCGTGGTTGCGGTCCCCTGTCTGGGCCCACATTTCCACCGCGCCTCCGCAGACCATTGGAGTACACATGCGCGTTTTAATCACCGGCGCGGCCGGCTTCCTGGGCTCACATCTGTCCGATCGGTTCATCGCCGAAGGACATACCGTCGTCGGCATGGACAATCTGATCACCGGCAGCATGGACAACGTTGCTCACCTGTTTGGGAACGAGCGGTTCAGTTTCATCAAGCACAATGTCAGCCAATACATCTACGTCGACGGGCCGCTGGACGCGGTGTTGCATTTCGCCTCTCCGGCCAGCCCCAACGACTATCTGGAGCACCCCATTCCGACGCTGAAAGTCGGTTCTCTGGGCACGCACAACGCGCTGGGGCTGGCCAAGAACAAGGGAGCGCGCTTCCTTCTCGCGTCCACGTCCGAGGTGTACGGCGACCCGCAGGTGAACCCGCAGCCGGAGACGTACTGGGGCCACGTCAACCCCATCGGGCCTCGAGGCGTCTACGATGAGGCCAAGCGCTTCGCCGAGGCGATCACCATGGCCTACCACCGCTACCACGGGCTGGAGACGCGCATCGTGCGCATCTTCAACACCTACGGCCCGCGCATGCGGCTGAACGACGGCCGCGCCGTGCCCAACTTCATCTACCAGGCGCTGACCAACCAGCCGATCACCGTCTACGGCAAGGGCACGCAGACCCGCGCCTACCAGTTCTACAGCGATCTCATCGAGGGGATCTACCGGCTGCTCCTTTCCGACGAGGCGCTGCCGGTCAACATCGGCAACCCCGACATGGAGATGACCGTCATGGAGCTGGCCGAGATGACTGTGCGGCTGGCCGATAGCCAATCGGAGATCATCTGCATCGAGCCGACGGATGACCGCATCGTCGACGATCCGCAGGTGCGCCGGCCGGACATCACCAAAGCTCGCAACATCCTGGGTTGGGAGCCGCGCGTGCCCGTCGAAGAAGGGCTGGCGCAGACGATTGATTATTTCCGCCGGCGAATTTGATCCAACGGCTACCCATTCCACGCTTGATCGGGCCATCCAGAGCGACGGCCGTCTTCGCTGCCGTCGCCGTGACGGTGGCTTTGGCGATCCACCTCCTGCCGCTGGAGCTGGCGGCCGGACTGGTGGCCGCGCCGGCCGTGCTGCTGCTGGCGGCCAGCTATCCGCTGCTGGGTCTGGGGCTGGCGCTGCTGCTGGGGCCGTTCGGCGCGCTCGAGGCGATTGTCTTCGGCCCATCGCTGCTCGACAGCGGGCAGCTCGCCCTGCTATTGACGCTCGCCGCCTGGATCGGTACCGGGCTGGCCCGCCGCCGGCTGACTATTCCCCGCTCGTCGTTTAATCTCCCCTTTCTTCTATTCGTCTTCATCGCCGCGCTCACCCTGCTCGACGCCTACTCTATTCAGCTGGGGCTCGTCGAGTTGCTCAAATGGCTGGAGATGGGTCTCATCGTCTGGCTGATGCTCGACCTGGCGGGGGAGCCCAACCGCCGCCCGGCCGCCTTCCCGGCCGTGATCCACCTGAGCCTCGTCCTGCTGTTGCTGGCGGGCCTGTCACAGGCGCTCGTCGGCATCTGGCAATTTGGCCTGCGCGAGACGGGGCCGGAACATTTTCTCGTCCTGGGGCGGTTCTACCGTGCCTACGGCACATTTGAGCAGCCCAATCCGTTCGGCGGTTACATGAATCTGACCGCGCTGCTTGCGCTCGGTCTGCTGTGGGGGCTGGGCATGACGTGGTTCGATCGCTGTCGCGACCGAGCGACGGGCCGCTCCTTCGCGCCGTGGGGCGGCTGGCTGCTCTTCGCTGCTGTCTGCGCCGCCGCGGCGACGCTGGCGGTAGTGCTGTCGTGGAGCCGGGGGGCGTGGCTTGGCTTTCTGGCGGGAGCGGCTGTCCTGGCGCTGTTCAGCACCCGACGCATTGCCCTTGGGCTGGCGCTGATGGGACTGGCCGGGCTGCTGCTTGCCGGGGGGCTGTATGCCGGGGTGTCGGCCGGCGTCGGCCCCGCGGTGGCTGTGGTTGACCGGCTGGGCGGCTTCCGCGAGGAGTTCACGCTGGGCGACGTGCGCGGCGTCGACATCAACGACGCCAATTACTCGGTGCTGGAGCGGCTGGCCCACTGGCAGGCGGCGGCCGGCATGGCCCGCGACGACCTGTGGACGGGCGTGGGCTTCGGCAACTACGCCGCCGCCTATCCTGACTACGATCTGATCAACTTTCCCGACGCGCTAGGCCACGCTCACAATTACTATCTCAACCTGCTTGCCGAAGTTGGATTGCCAGGTCTACTGGCCTATTTGGTGCTATGGGTGGTCATCATGGGGCAAGCCGTCTGGCTGGCGCGTCGGCTGGCGTGGCCTGAGCGTGGGGTTGTCGTCGGGCTTTTGGCAGCCTGGGCGGCATTGGCAGTGCATCATCTGGTGGATAAACTTTACGTGAATAATATCTACGTCCATTTGGGCGCAATGTTCGGTTTGCTACAATTGTTCGCTTGGCCTGGGTTCTGGGTCAATGCGGATCACGACCAGTCAGAGGATCAGGCGGGGCCTGTTTAGGAATGTCAAAGATGATCACATATTTCACGGATGTTTCGAGCCGCTTTGGCATCAAGCCAAAGGAAGCCGAACGCTTTATTAAATTTCTTGTCGTGGGTGGCATAGGTTTCATTGTCGACTTCGGCATCTTCAATCTGTTATTAAACCCGGTCAACGCCATGGTGATGCCCGGCGCATGGCTCTACGTCATGCTGGCGAACCTCGGTTTTAGCGACTACTTCATCACCCACCTGGGCCCGACGTTGGCCTCGGCCATCTCTTTCGTCGCCGCGGTCTGCAGCAACTTCCTGTGGAACCGCTACTGGACATACCCCGATTCTCGCTCCCGCTCGCGGCGGCGGCAATTCACGATGTTCTTCATCGTCAGCGTCATCGGTGTACTCATCCGCATTCCTATCGTCTTTCTCATGACCCCCGTCTTCCGTTCCATGGTGGAGAATGTCAGCGCATTGCAGGCTTACACCACCCGCCTGGCTGACAATCTCTCGCTGGCCGTGGCCGTGCTCGTCGTCCTCTTTTGGAATTTCTTCGCCAACCGCTACTGGACGTATAACGACGTGGAATGAACCATGGCCGCGCCTCGTCCGTCATCGGCTTCGACGTCACCGCCGCTCTGACGCAGGGCGGCGGCATCGGCCGCTACACCCGCGAGCTGATCCGCGCTCTGGTGGTCGAGGAGCCGGGCTTCAGCTACAAGCTGTTCTCGGCCCGGCCGCCGGCCGGCCTGCCCGTCGCCGACTCGCTGCCGGTTGCGCCCCACGTGGCGCACCACCCGGCCCCGGTGGACGAGCGCTGGCTCTACCGGGCGTGGTATCGCCTGCGGCTGCCGCTGCCGGTGCAATGCATCACAGGCCCCATCGACCTATTCCACTCGCCCGATTTCGTCTTGCCGCCGGTCAGCGGGAGCATTCCCACCATCCTGACCGTCCACGATCTCTCCTTCGTCCACTACCCGGAGACCTTCCCGCCGGCGCTGGTGGCCTATCTCAACCGCGTCGTGCCGTGGTCCGTCGGCCGCGCTGGCCACATCCTGGCCGATTCCCAATCCACCAAACGGGATTTGCAAGCCGTCTGGGGCGTTGAGGCCGACAAGATCACCGTGCTGCTCAGCGGCGTCAGCGAGCGCTTCCACCCGGTGACGGACGCCGCCGCGTTGCAAGCCGTTCGAGAGCGCTACGGGCTGGATCGGCCGTTCGTGCTGGCCGTCGGCACCGTGCAGCCGCGCAAGAATTACGAGATGCTGGTGCGCGCCTTCCGCCCTGTGGCCCAGCAGCTGCCCCACGCGCTGGTCATCGCCGGGGGCAAGGGGTGGCTCGATGAGGGTCTGACGCAGGAGATCGCCCGGCAAGGGTTGGGCGACCGGGTGCGGCTGACCGGCTTTGTCGACGATGCCGACCTGCCGGCGCTGTATTCGGCCGCCGACCTGCTGGCTTTTTCCAGCCTGTACGAGGGATTCGGCCTGCCGTTGCTCGAGGCCATGGCCTGCGGCACGCCGGTGCTCTCGTCCGACGCGTCCAGCCTGCCCGAGGTGGCGGGCGATGGCGCGGCCGTGCTCCTCTCTCCCCACGACGCAACCGCCTGGACAGCGGCCATACTCGAACTGCTGGGCGACGAAGCCGCCCGCCAACGCCTCATCGCCGCCGGCCGCGCGCAGAGCGCCCGCTTCACCTGGCGCGCCGCCGCCCGCCGGCTGGCCGAGCTGTATCGCCGCCTCCTCTCCGGCGGCACGTAAAAAAATTCTCCCCCGGTTGCCCACCCGATCCCGACTCCCTATAATGACGACACTGATCAGGCGGCGTTTGCCTCATGAATCGCCGCCTGCTGTGCTCGTCTGAATCAGCATTGTGATTTATCGGTAATTCTCTCAATCTGTACTGGTGCCCACCGGACGCAGCGCTTGCCAAACCGGCCGCAGCGTACTTTCGCGGCCGACAGTAGATGACTGATACCAAATGCAACCAGCGCCTGCACGAGAGAGCCAACGCCTCACCAACCCCTACATCGTCGGCCGCCCGCTGGCCGGAGCTTCGTCCAGCCTCTACGTGGGGCGCGACGATCTGTTCGCCTGGCTGGAAGAAAATCTTATCGAGACGCCTCGCCCCAACGCGCTGCTGCTCTTCGGCCGGCGGCGCATCGGCAAGACGTCGTCCCTTTACCAACTGGTTGAGGGAGAGCGAGGGGAGTCGCTGCGCGGACGAGGGGTCATCCCCGCCTTTGTCGACTTGCAGCGGCTGGCCGGGCGGCCGACGGACGAATGGCTGCGGCGGCTGGCCAACGAGATCGGCCGTCGAGCGGGCGTGCTCGGCGACGGCCGCCGGCGCAATGAGTCGGCCTACGCCGCGCTGGATCGCTGCCTCGACAGCCTGGAGCAGTCGGCCCCCGACGACGCGCACATCCTCATCGCCCTCGACGAGTTCGAGCAACTCCGCGCCGGCATCGAAAGCGGCGCGCTCGAGCCCGACGTGCTGCCCTTCCTGCGCTCGCAGATGCAGCACCGGCAGCGTGTCGCCTTTCTGGTCTGCGGCTCATCGGGCCTGCTGGAGCCGTTCTTCGGCCCCATCATTGACCTGACCGCCCGCTTCGAGATCGGCGAACTTAGCTTCGAGGAGAGCGAGCGGCTGGTGCGGCAACCCGTTGACGGCCTGCTGTCCGTCGGCGATGACGCCGTGGAAGCGATCTGGCAAATCACCAAAGGCCACCCATTCCACATCCAGACCATTTGCCACCGCCTCATTAGCCACGCCAACCGGAACAGTTCGCGGCAGATCACCGGCGAGGACGTGGCCCAAGTGCTCGAACAGTTAGACGGCGAAGGCATGTTCCGCGTCTTCGTCTCCGCGCCGCAAGAGGGCGGCAAGCCATGAAAATGCCCTACGTCGTCGGCCCGCCGGTGCGGCTGAAAACTGACTTTTTCGGCCGCGAGCGCCAGACGGCGCAGTTCTTCGAGACGCTGGCCGGGCCACAGGTGCAATGCGTCAGCGTCCTGGGCCTGCGCCGCGCCGGGAAAACGTCGTTCCTGCAGCACGTCTCCCACCCCGAGGTCATGGCCGCCTACCTGCCCGACCCCAACGAGTACGTCATGGTCTACGTCGACGTCTCGGCCTGCAAGACGGCGAGTGACTTCTACAACCGCGTCTATCGCAAGCTGCTCAGTGCCCTGCCGCGCGTGCCCGCCGGGGCGGTGCGCTCCCAGTCGGCCGTCGACGTCTACGATCTCGAATCCCTGCTGCATGAGTTCGGCCGCCGGCGCGTGGTGCTGCTGATGGATGAGTTCGATCAGTTGCGCGCGGCCGACTTCAGCGGCGACTTCATGGCCGAGCTGCGCGCGCTGGCCGGGGTGTGGGATTTCGAGCTGGGGTATGTGACCGCCTCCTACTGGGATCTCTACCGGCTGGGCAACTTCGTCGGCCTGCCGCCCACCTCGCCGTTCTACAACATCTTCTACCCGACGCCGATCTACCTTTCCGGCCTCAGCCCCGATGAGCTGAACGAGCTGGTGCGCATTCCGGCGCAGCGGGTGGGCATCGCCGCCGACGACGAAGATATCGCCCTGGTGCGTCATTTAGCCGGGTCGCTGCCGTTCTATGTGCAGGCCGCGGCCTCGGCCTGGCTCGTCCACAAGGCGCAGGGCAACCGGGCCACTGCCGCAGCCATTCAACCCCGGCTGGCGTCGGAGCTGGGGCCGTATTTCGAGCAGTGGTGGCGCCACTTCAGCGACGTAGAGCGGGACGTGCTGGCCGCCGTGGCCCAGGAAAAGCCGGTCGGGCGGCTGGCTTACGACGAAGCGGAGCTCGACGAGGCTGTCAACCGCCTGTCGTGCTACGGCGTCATTGGGACGACGGGCGATCAGCTATGGGCCGACAGCGCCCTGTTCGCCAATTGGGTGGCCGAGCACACCAGCCGCGTGAAGCGCTTCGCCCTCGCGAAACCGGCCGCCGCGACAAGCGACGCCCCCCGGCCACAGGCCAAGGCCACGCCCACCCCCGACAATGTTTTTGCCCGCATCGTGGAGATCGCCGGCGATGTCAGCCGACAGTTCGAGCGGTTGCCCGGCGTCTATGCCCGCAAAAGCGACGCCGAGCTGCGGCGGCATCTGGAGCTGGCCCTGCAATCCGGCTTGCCGGCCGCACCCGCCCGGGTGCGGCTGCTGGCCGTCAGCGAGACGGAGCTCGTCGCCCGCATCGACGGGGGCAACAGCATGGCCATAGGTTGTGTCACCTGGTTGGGGCAGAAGCCGTTGTTGCACCAGATTGATCAATTAATCGGTCTATTGGGGGGCGGCCGCGACTGTGCCGCTCTGGCCGTTCGCGTGCGCCAGCCGGAGTTCTCGACCGTGACGGCGGCCATCGCCCGCGCCCTGCCGTTCCATCCCGGCTATCTGGGCCCGAGCGGCGCGCAGGACGGGCGTCTGGCATACCGCTTCCACCTGAACGGCGACCCGCACAGCGAGCTAACCCTGACGGTGCTGCCCTTCCACCTGCCCGGTTAGCTCCCGCCAATGCCACCACACCATCACCATGGCCAGCGTGTCCAACTCGCAGTATTGGCGTAGCAGCCGCCGCCAGCGCTCCGCCTCGCCCCCTTCCATCATGGCGTAGTAGGCCAGCGTCGCCCCTTGTCCCTCGGCTACGGCGATCTCCCGGCCGTCGATCATCAGCGCCGGCAACGCCTGGTACGGGCTGGCCGGGCCGCCGGCGCTCTCCTGCCGATATTGGGGCAGACGGCGGCGAATCTTCTCATTGGTCCGCCATATCGCTTCGGTGACGATCTTCAGCGACGTGCGGCCGCCCATCAGCGGGTGGAAGTAATGCTTCAGCGTCAGATCATTCAGATCGACGATGCGACCACTGCTCAACAGGCGATCGATCCAGCGGGCGTTCTCGCTCCCCCCATCTCCCCGCTCTTCCAACTGCCGCCGGATCGTCTTTAGGACTGTCGTCTCGTGGCGCGACCAGACGAGCACGGTTCCCGTCTCGCCCACGCGGCGGCGCAGCGAGGCGACGAAGTCGGCATTGGGGAAGGTGTCGGCCGCCTGCAGCCATTCGTCGTGCTGTGGCTCGGCGTCGGGCGTGGCGACGGTGTGACAGCTCCACTGGAAAGCGATGATCTCGAACGGCCGCATGCCCCGGTAACGTGGAATGGCCGGCGTGCACGTCTCGAAGTCGATGAAGTGGAGCGGGTAGGCGAGCGCGCGCAGGCGCGGCCCCAACTCGTCGCTGACCCACTCCCGGTTTTCGCGCGTGTGCCGGATCTGGATGCGTTGGCGCACGTGATAGCTGTTCAGCGTGCCGTCTCGCCGCGCCAGGAACCTCTCCTCCATGTCATAGAGGCTCGCCTTACTCTGGGCGATGAGCCCGTCGGCCACTATCTCTTTGCGGTATTGGACACTGCGCACACGGTGCAGATCGAGAATGTGGGGGGTGACATCGGCCAACTCTCCCCAGCAGTCGTGGAAGCCGCGCAACGTCCCTTCGGTGACCCAGAATTCGCATCCGCGACAATTCGTCGATGGGCGAGTGTAGATGCGCTGCAACGATGGGTTGAGGCTCTGCAGCAAGAGCTCGCTTTGTCGCCGCACCTCGGGCATCAGCAGGGCCACTTCCTTGCTGACGTCGACGCGCACCAGGAACGGGTCGCGCCGGATCGTCTCGGGATCGCCGGTGAAGTGGGGAGCATGGGGGTGTTCGGCGTCGGGGGTGGGCGAGGGGCGCAATTCGAACTGGCGGTGCAGCCCCTCCAGCTCCGTCGCCCGGCTCGTGTCGGGCATCAGCAGGTACGGGACGACACGCGCCTCGGGGAACAGTTCTTCGAGGATGCCGGCCTGGAACGCGGCGTCCTCCAGATATGGCCGCCACTCATTGCTAATCCCCAGCGGCGAACGGGGAGCGTGGAAGAGATTCGGCTTCCCGTCGCGCACCAGTTCGGCGTTCAGTTGGTGGTCAAAGCCGCGCGACTTGATCTCGATGAGCTCGATCACCCGCCCGCGCCGGACGAGGATGTCGGCCCGGGCCATTTTGCCGCCGCTGAGGAACGTCGCCTCGAAAAGGGTGCAATCGTCGGTCAGCGCCGCGGCCGTCTCCCGCGCGGCCGAGACCACGTCCTGGCTATATCCCACCCAGCGCCCATCGGGGTACAGCGTCCGCGCCAGCGTCTCGATCAAATACCCCTGATCGGCCAGCATTTGCAGATTCTCGTCCCCGTCGTTGAGCGTCGGGTACCCTTTCTTGCGGTAATACAGCTTCGTCGGGCACGTCTGCGCCACTTTGAAGTCTGATTTGGTGAGGTAATAGCGATTGGTCATCGGTCGGCTCTCCACACTACCGGCAACTGGCGAGATCGGTCAACGCCCGGCCATTCTAGCGCAGAGTGGCGCGCCGCCCAAGTGGAAAAGCGTCACGTAGAGGCCGGCGGCCGCGCCACTGCCCGAAACGTGGTCAGCGGGCCCATCAGATTGGCCGCCGCGCCGGTGACGATCATGATCGTCGCGATCTGCTCCAGTCGCGCGTGGAAAGCCAGCATCGCCACCAGTTGAGCCCCCACCAGCGCCGCCAGCAGGAAGACATACGTTCGCCGCTCCAGCGACAGCGCGTAGTTAAGCCAGATGTTGACGCCCGCGTACAGCGTCGTCGCCAACCCTACCATGCCCAGCAGCGCCCCCGGATCGGCATAGGCGTCGCCGAACACCGCCCGCACGATTTCGCCGGGAAAGGCCCAGTAGAGCGCCGTGAGAAGCAGCCCCGGCAGCAGCGTCACCGCCAGCGCCAGCAACAGCACGGGACGCGAATCACGCCCCGCGGCGTGGCGCTGCGTCGCCTTGGGGAAGAGCACCAGGCCGATGCCCAGCGGAATGAACAGGTTCATCTTGCCCAGCGTCACCACCGGCGCGTACGCCTCGGCCGCCACATCGCCGAAGAAGCGACGCACGACGATGGGATCGACGTTGACCATGACAGCGAAGGCCAGCAGGCCGACGAGCGTGAATAGCGAATAGCGCCAGCTGATGGGCCGTGCTTCGGCCGCCGGCTCGGCCGCGCGGAAGTAGGCCCGCAGCATGTATAGCCCCAGCACGAGGGCGACAGTGCTGCCCAGCGGCAGAGCCAGGATGACCCCCGCTGATTGCGCCCCCAGCCACAGCAGCAGCAGGGTGAACGCCAGCCGCATGACCGACTGGAGTATCTGAACCGCGCCGAGGCCAATGAACTGCTGGACGCCCTGCAGCGCGCCGTCGGTGACCGGCCGCAGGAACAGCAGCAGCAAGGCCACGCTGGCCGCCCAGAACGGCCACGGCGTGTCGATGTGGAGAAAGCGCGCCAGCAGCGGGCCGAGCAGCGCCGATGCGGCCGTGGCCGCCAGTCCCCAACGCCATGCCCACCGCCAACTGCGTCGCACGACGCGGCCCACGCGGGCAACGGCGTCGCTGTGGACGGTGGACTCAGCCGTGTAGTAGGCCACGACGTTGCGGATGACGTTGGTCACCTGTACCATAACCTGCAGCAGGGCGGTGACGGTGATGAAGACGAAGTACTCGCTGGGCACGAGGCTGCGCCCGGCGACGATGTTGACCACGTAGTCGAAACCGCCGGCGACGATCATCGCCCCGGCCAGGAAGCTGCCCTGGACGGCCGACGCCGACACCCCCCAGGACGTGAAGCGGGCGCGCAACGTGCCCATACCCTCGGCGCGCCTAGCCGGGCGGCTCCTTCTCCGCCACCAGGTAGCAATGGGCGCTGAAGCGGCGCGCGAACCGCTGTAGCGCGCGCTCGAACGGCACGACAAGCGGAGTCAGCTTCTCCATGAATGGCAACTGGTCGGGCAGGATCTCCCACAGCCAGAAGAGGACGCTGTATTGCCCCGCCCGGCGCACGCGAAAGCCGCTGTCGGCCAGTTGCGAGGCCAATTCGGCGAAGGTGAACGGCGCGTTGATCTCATCCCCCAACCAGCTAGGGTAGAGGCGGCGCCCCCAACGGATGATCGGGTTGTCTTCCACCGTCTCGACAAGGAACAGCACCCCGCCCGGCCGCAGGCAGCGCCGTACCTCGGCCAGCGCCCGATCCACGTCGCCGATGTGGTGCAGCACGTGTTGGATATAGACCATGTCGAGGCTGCCGTCGGCTACGGGCAGGCGCAGACCGTCGGCCAACATCGCCGGGCCGTGGGCGCGGGCCAGCCGCACGCGCTCGGGCACGGCGTCGAGCCCGAACGCCACGCGGCCGTTCTGCGCGAAGCGGCTCATGTTCCAGCCGTTGCCGCAGCCGATCTCGAGAATCCGGCGCATGTCGGGCCGGGCCAGCACTTCCTTCTCGGCGGCGAAGTAGGGCAAGACTTGATAGCGGCTGGGAGACCAATTTTCGCCGAAGACGGCGGGTTTTCGATAATCCATAAGCATTCAGCCGGCTGTCCGGCGCTAAGTGTTAGCCAATGATGCCCGCCCATTGCGCTCGCTCGGCGGCGGGCTGTTGGCGCAGCACCCCAGCCACCGGCTCCCACCACCGGTCGCCGGCGTGGCCCCAGCGCAGCGTCCGGCAGCCGGCCAATGCCGCCCGCAGGATGTCGCGCTCCTCGGCCAACCAATCCCGGCCCCCCCAGCGGGATAGCTCATCCACCAGCAGCGGGTACGGCCGGAAGCCGGCCGCATCGCCCGGTTCCAGCAGCCGCTCGATGACCTGCTCCAGCGGGATGGGCGATGCCCCCGGCTCGCCGCCGTCCAGCATGAGCAGCGTAGCCGGCGTGGCTGCGTCGCCGTAGGCGATGCCGTTGGCGAGTTCGTCGATCGGATATTTGGGTTGGGGGATGAGACGCTGCAGGTAGGTGTTGACCGTCGCCGCCGGCAGCCGCCACCGGCCGAGGAACAACCCCAGCCGCCGAACGGGACGGGAGTAGAGCACACGCTGCAGCCGCAGAGCCACGGCCGCGCGCCACGACTGCATTCCCTCGGGCTGCATCTCTCCGGCAGCCGTCACCGGCTTGGGGAAGCTATGGACGCCGTTGCCGCCGACGATCACGCGGTCATCCCCCATGAAGCTCATCCCCTCGTCGCGGCATAGCCGGGCCAGACCATAGCTCAGATCCGGCCGCCCAGTGACGAGCAGCGCCGGGGCCACGCTGCCGACCGCTCTCCCTTCCATCCGCACCGCCCCGGCCCGCGCCAGCGAGTAGCCGCGTGTCACCATGACCCAACGCAGCACCGGCTCGACGACGTTGGTATAGACGAAGCCGGGCGACGTCTCCAGCAGCGGGGAGACGACGATCTCGGTGAAGTCGCCGGGGATGACCGTCAGGCCGAAGCCGAAGCGGCCGAGATGCTCGTCGTAGCAAATGGCGTTGGGCACACGGCTGGGCGTGCCGTGGCGATCGACGCGGATTTGCAGATCGATGCGGGCCGGCTCCGGCGTCACCCGGAAGTAGCTCAAATCTTCCAATGGGATTTGCGAGGCGACGGCGACGATGCCGTGGATGTCGTAGTAGACGCTGGCCCGGGGGCGCATCATCAGACCGCGCGTCCAGATCCACTGCTCCGAGAGCAGGTAATAGAAGAAACCCAATGTGCCCATGGCTGCCAGACCGGCCAGCAGCACCGGCACGCCCAACCGCTCGACCAGCAGCCGGACGACAGGCAGGTAGGCCACGAACAGCAACAGCGCCCCCAGAAGCAGCACCCCCACCAGCCGCCGCCGGAACGGGCCACGCGGCCGGTCGCTGAACACCCACATCTCGCCCAGCAGCACGCCGGCGATCGTCACGCCACCGGCCACGGCCGCCGCTTGCCCCACCGGCCAACCGGCGGCCGTCAGCCCGCCCAGCAGCGACAGGTTGAGCACCAGCACCAGCAGAACGACGACGAGAAAGCGCACGAGGTGCTGGTTGACGGTCAGCCGCAGGCGCAGCAGATGGCGGAAGAAGCGCATCCCCTCGTTCAAATCCGCCTTGCTCTGCCCTTCGTGGCGCGGCGCGAAGTTAAAATGGCGCTCGGTGACGCGCAGATCGGGGTGGCGCACAAGGATCTCCAGCAGGATTTTAAAGCCGTCGGGCTGGAGTTCGGCCGTGTTGATCGCCTCGCGCCGGACGAGGAAGAAGCCGGTCAGCGGATCGGAGACGTTCTTAAGCACGCGCGGGAAGACGATGCGCGCCAGCAGCGTCAGCAGTTGCGAGGTCAGCGCCCGGGCTCGGCTCAGCCCGATGGGGCCGAGAAAATCCGCCTGGCGGCTGGCGACGACGATATCGGCCGCCGTGCGGTTGGCCTGGTCTAGCAACTGCGGGATGACCTCGGGCGGGTGCTGCAGATCGGCGTCGATGACGCAAAGCCATTGACTCTGGGCCGCCAGCATCCCCTCGACAACGGCGCCGCTCAGCCCGTCGCGCCGCTCCTCCGGCCGGGCGATGACACCGACCGGCAACGCCCGTTGCGCCGCCTCGGCCCGGATGATCTGCGGCGTGTCGTCGGTGCTGTCGTCGACGAACAACACCGCCGCCGCGCGGCCGCCCAGCGCCTCCTCCAACCGATCAAGCAGTGGGGCGATGTTGCTCGCCTCGTTGCGCGTGGGCACGATGACAGTCAACTCCATGCCGTTCGCACGCGGTGCGGCCGGTGATGGGTTGCTCATCGGGTGGGTGGTTGAGTGTGGCATGGGTGAAAATCAATCCGCTGCTGCCCGGCCGCGTCGCCGGTGGGGGCGATCATAACACAGGAACAGAGAGCCTTCCATAACGGGCGGGCTGGTCTTCGTTGACGCCCGTCTCTTTCTCCTCTATCCTCCCGTTCATGCCGCGCGGCCGTCTGATTGGCTTCACCTTTCTCCTCATCTCACTCGCCCTTTCCGTTCTGATCCTGACGGATGTCTGGCCCTATCTGCGTGGCCCGGCCCCCGGCACGAGCGAGTGGTATTGGCCCCATCTGCTGCGGCCGTTTGCGCGTTGGTGGCCGGCTCTGCTGGCCGGGACGGGGCTGGCCGGGGTGGGGTGGTGGTGGCTCGGCCGCGACGAGGGGCGGGACGCGTGGCCGGTGACGGCGCTCGTGCTGCTCTCGGCGGCCATGCAGCTCGGCTTGCTCTACGCCGACCGCCCGGCCGTCGGCGCGGAACTGGTTGACCGCACGCTGTCGAAAGCGTCGAACGGCTACGTGGCCACGGCGGGGGAGATCGACGACTTGGGCGACGCCCTGCGTCGATTCCCCGAGCTGATGACCACGTTCGACAACGACCACGCCCGCACCCACCCGCCCGGCTTCATCGCCGCCCACTGGCTGACCGACCGCGCTCTGCGGCTGGCCCCCGCCGCGGCCGACTGGCTAGCCCGGCCGGCCACCTATTGGCGCTGCACCGACCTGTGGGTGCTGGCGCGACCGCCGGCCACGGCCGCGTCACTTTTCCTCTGGTCGTGGGTGCCCGTGCTGCTGGCCGCGCTGGTGGCTGTGCCAGCCCACCGGCTTGCCCGCCGCCTCTTCGCGCCCGCCCCGGCCCGCTTGGGCACCCTGTTGGCCGCGACTTTGCCCTCCCTGCTCATCTTTGTGCCGACGCCGGATCAGATTTTCGCCTTCCTGTCTGTGCTGTCGCTGCTGTGGCTTGTCGTTGGGCTGCGGCGCGGGGGGTGGGGCGCGGCCGTCCCCGCCGGGCTGCTGGTGTCGCTGATGAGCTTCCTGAGCCTCGGCAACGCAGCTTGGGCGGCGCTGTTGGGCGGCTACCTTTTGCTATGGGTTGTCTGGCCGAATACAACGGATGAAGCGACGCCCGACATGTTGTCGCGGTGGGCGACGCCGGTCCTCTTCGGTCTGTCGGCCGCGTCGCTCTGGCTCGTCTACTGGCTCGGTTGGGGTGTCCCGCCGTGGGAGATCGCCCGCGCAGGCCTGGGGCAGCATTACGAACTGGTCACAAGCCTGCGCCGCTACGATTGGTGGCTGGGGTACAACTTCGTTGACTTTGTGCTCTTTGCCGGGTTGGTTGTCACCGCCGGGCTGGCAGCGTCGGCGCTCTGGGCGCTGCGGTGGCCCAAGGCGCGGCGCTCTGAGGCGGGTCGCCTGGCGCTGCTGCTGGCCGCTCTACTGCTGGCCATCAACGTGGCCGGCTCCACGCGCGGCGAAGTCGGCCGTCTGTGGCTGGTTTTCATGCCCACGGCGGCGCTGCTGGCGGGGGGCTTGTTCGGCCGCCGCGCGCCGGATCGCGCCGGGATGTGGTTGCTGCTGGTGGCGCAGCTGGTGCTGGTGCTCAGTATCGGGCTGGGTTGGCGGCCGTTCTCGGCCGTCATCCTGCCTGTCGAGCGGCCGGAGTGGCCCGCGACGCTGCCGCAAACGACCATGGACGTGTCCTTCCCGACGCCCGACGGCCGCGCGATCGCCCTGCGCGGCATCGACCCGCCGCCGGTGGCATCGGCCGCCGGCGACACCCTGCCCGTTACGCTCCACTGGCAAGCCGACGGCGCGACCCTGCGCCCCTACACCGTCTTCGTCCAGCTGCTGGACTCGGCCGGCCAGGTGATCGCCCAGCACGACCGCTGGCCCGTCGACAACCAATGGCCCTCCACCTGCTGGGCGCCCGGCGAGAGAGTCGTCGATGCCTACGCGCTGGAACTCCCCGCCGATCTCCCACCCGCCGCCTACACCCTCGTTACCGGTCTCTATGACCCCGCCACCGGCGCGCGCCTGCTGACGGCCGATGGGCGGGATCATGTGGTGCTGCGGCGGTGAAGCGAGATTAGGAGACTGGGAGACTGGCGATAAGGGATTAGGGATTGGTTACTGGTTCTGGTTACTGAAAACTGACCCACTGACCTACTGATCACTGTCCACTGCCCACTGCCCACTCCAATTAGGCCATATCCCCCAAACCGAGTAAAATACCCCTCTGGTGGCGGGGGCGAAAGCCGCGCCTAAAATCATTCACCTATGAGCAGCCCATACAGCATTTCGGCCTTTTTCCCGGCCTACAACGACGCCGGCACGATCAGCAGCATGGTCATCACCGTCCTGCTGACGCTGCGCGAGCTGACCGACGATTACGAGGTTCTCGTCGTCAACGACGGCAGCCAGGACCACACGGCCGCCGTTCTCGACGAGCTGGCCCGCGTCTATCCCGACGAGGTGCGCATCATCCACCACCCGCAGAACCGGGGGTACGGCGGCGCGCTGCGGACGGGCTTCTACAGCTCCACCAAGGATTGGATCTTCTATACCGACGGCGACGCCCAATATGACCCACGCGAGCTGAAGAACCTGGCCGCCCTGGTCAGCAACGACGTCGATTTCATCAACGGCTGGAAGATCGAGCGGCAAGACCCGCTGCACCGCATCATCATCGGCCGCATCTACCAGTACGTGGTCAAAGCCGCCTTCGGCCTGCGCCTGAAAGACGTCGACTGCGACTTCCGGCTGATGCGTAAAGAGGTGTTCGAGCAGGTCGATCTGGTCAGCGACAGCGGCGTCATCTGTGTCGAGTTGATGAAGAAGGTTCAGGACGCCGGCTTCCGCCTGACCGAAACGCCCGTCCACCACTTCCACCGCGCCTACGGCAAATCCCAGTTCTTCCGCTTCCGGCGGCTGGCCCAGGTGGCCCGCGACCTGACCAAGCTGTGGGTCAAGCTGGTGTGGCGCAAAGAGGGGCGGCCGGCGGCGGCCGCTCTGCCCCCATCTTCCCAGCCCGAAAGCCAATCCTATGCCGACGGTTCCAACTGACCACCACGCCTACTTCCGCGGCAAGCACGTCCTGATCACCGGCGGCCTGGGCTTCATCGGCTCCAATCTGGCCCACCGCCTCATTGATCTAGGGGCGAAGGTGCTCATCGTCGACTCGCTCATCCCCGAGTACGGCGGTAACGTCTTCAACGTCGACTCGATTCGCGACCAGCTGCAAGTCAACATCGCCGACATGCGCGACGAGCACGGCCTGCGCTACCTCGTCCAGGGGCAGGATGTGATCTTCAATCTGGCCGGGCAGGTCAGCCACACCGACAGCATGACCGACCCGTACACCGACCTTGAGATCAACGCCCGCAGCCAGGTGTCGCTGCTGGAAGCGTGCCGCCACGGCAACCCGCAGACGAAGATCGTCTTTGCCAGCACGCGGCAGATCTACGGCCGCCCCGAATACCTGCCCGTCGACGAACGCCACCCTCTGCAGCCGACCGACGTCAACGGCATCAACAAGCTCGCCGGCGAGTGGTACCACATCGTCTATAACAACGTCTACGGCCTGCGCACGGTGTCGCTGCGCCTGACCAACACCTTCGGCCCGCGGATGCGCATCCGCGACGCCCGCCAGACCTTCATCGGCTGGTGGTTCCGGCAGCTCATCGAGGGGCAGACGCTGAAAATCTACGGCGACGGCCTGCAGGTGCGCGACTTCAACTACATCGACGACGTGCTCGAGGCGCTGCTGATGGTGGCTGTCCACGAGGTAGCCGACGGGCAGATCTACAACCTGGGCAGCGACGACCCGATCAACCTCATCAATCTGGCGCGGCTGATGATCGAGGTCAACGGCGGCGGCGACTTTGACCTGATCCCGTTCCCCGACGACCGCAAGCGCATCGACATCGGCGACTATTACGGCGACTATCGCAAAATCCGCAGCAAACTCGGCTGGCGGCCGCTGGTGGGCCTGCGCGACGGCCTGACACGGACGATGGAGTACTTCCGCGCCAATCTCGAACATTACATCTGACATATTTAACCACGGATTCGCACGGATATAGCGCGGATAAGACGGATTAATCTCCTCATGGTGCTTTTCTATACTATCCGTCTCAATCCGCGTGAATCCGTGTTAAAAAGATTGTCCCTATGAGCGATCAGACTATCCCATTCGTCGACCTGAAAGCGGGCTACCAACGGCTGAGCCAGGAGATCGACGCCGCCGTCGCGCGGACATTGGCCGGCGGCTGGTACATCCTGGGAGCCGAAGTGCGCGCCTTCGAGGAAGCATTCGCCGCTTATCTCGGCCTGCCCCATGCCGTTGGCGTGGCGTCGGGCACCGACGCGGTGATGCTGGCGCTGCAGGCGTGCGGCGTGGGGCCGGGGGACGAGGTCATCACCGTCAGCCACACGGCCGTGGCTACCGTGGCCGCCGTCGAGCTGTGCGGGGCCATGCCGCGGCTGGTGGACATCGACCCAGACACGCTGACCATCGACCCCGCCGCCGTCGAAGCGGCCGTCAACGACAAGACCAAAGCCATTCTCCCCGTCCACCTCTACGGCTGCCCGGCCGACATGGACGCCCTTCTCGACATCGCCCGCCGCCACGACCTGCGCGTCATCGAGGATTGCGCCCAGGCCCACGGCGCCGCCTACAACGGCCGCATGGTGGGCACGCTGGGGGACGCCGCCGCCTTCAGCTTCTACCCGACGAAAAACCTGGGAGCCATGGGCGACGGCGGCGCGGTGGCCACCCGCCATGCCGACGTGGCCGAGCGGCTGGCTCTGCTGCGTCAATACGGCTGGCGAGAGCGGTACATCAGCGAAATCCCCGGTTACAACAGCCGCCTCGACGAGCTCCAGTCGGCTATCCTCGCTGTCCGGCTGCGCCATCTGGACGATGAGAACGACGCCCGGCGACGGTTGGCGGCCGTCTACGACGCCGGTCTGGCCGGTCTGCCGGTGGCCTTGCCCGTCGCCCGGCCCTCTGATCGCCACGTCTACCACCTTTACGCCATCCGCACCGACCGGCGCGACGCGCTCGCGGCCCACCTGCGCGAGCGCGGCATCGGCACGGCCGTCCATTACCCCGTGCCCGTCCACCGGCAGCCGGCCTATGCGCGCCTGGGCTACGGAGAGGGCAGCCTGCCCGTCACCGAAAGCGCCGCTCGCTCCGTCCTCTCGCTGCCGATGTTCCCCGATCTGCCGCTGGAATCGGCCGCGGCCGTCGTCAGGGCCATCACCACCTTCTTCAACGGGTGAGCGTTCACCCCCGCGGCTTGATTTCCTCGCCGGATAGACTAGACTCACTCTCTGGTTGGGCCGTTGCTCGCCCCGATGAATCCTCTATGAGCCTGATATCTTGCTCCCTGGGCATCATGGCCCACAACGAAGAAGCCAACATCGGGCGGCTATTGGCCCGCGTCGGCGCGTCGTGGCTGGAGCGCGTCGAGGTGGCCGAGATCATCGTCGTCGCCAGCGGCTGCACCGACGGAACCGAAGATATCGTGCGCCGGGCGGCGGCCGACGACCCGCGCATCTGCCTCATCAGCCAGCCGCAGCGCGAGGGCAAGGCGTCGGCCATGAACCTGTTCATCCGGCAAGCCCGCTGCGATGTGCTGGTGCTCAGCAGCGCCGACGTGCTGCCGGCCGAGGAGACCATCGAGCGACTCGTGGCTCCGTTTGCCGACCCTGACATCGGCATGACCGCCACGCGCCCCCAGCCGGTCAACGATCCGTCGACCTTCATGGGCTTCGCCGCCCATCTGCTGTGGAATCTGCACCACCAGATGAATCTCCATGGCTTCAAGGCGGGGGAGATGATCGCCTTCCGCAAGGTGTTTGAGCGCATTCCGCCCCACACGGCCGTCGATGAGGCCAGCGTGGAGCCGCTGATCCGCGGCCAGGGATACGGCGTGCGCTACGTGCCCGAGGCGGTGGTCTATAACAAGGGGCCGGAGACGGTCGAAGATTTCTTGCGCCAGCGCCGCCGCATCTATGCCGGACATCTGGAGATGAAGGAGCGGCTGGGCTATGCTGTCAGTACGATGAGCGGGATGAAGATCGCCGGGCTGCTCCTGCGCAATCTCGACTGGCGGCCGAAACATTTCATTTGGACCTGGCGGGTTGTAGCTCTCGAAGTCTACGGCCGTTATCTTGGGCGGCGCGATTACAAAGCCCGGCGCAGCCACACTGTCTGGGAAATCGCCTCGACGACCAAGGAGTTGGAATCACCGTGAATTCAATGTTGGGCGTTCTCGCCCGCGTTCCACTGTTTCAGGCCTACCGCCGCTTTGGTTGGCCGAAACTGCTACCGTTAAACATCACCCTGTCCCCCTCGCCGCGCTGCAACTCTCGCTGCCTCACCTGCAACATCTGGATGAAGCGCGAGGACGAGCTGTCGCTCGATGAGTGGGACAAGGTGCTGGCCTCGCTCGGCCACGCGCCCTACTGGTTCACCATCAGCGGCGGCGAGCCGTTCATGTTCCCCGGCATTGTCGAATTGGCCCAGCTGGTCTACAAGCATTGCCGGCCGGGCATCATCAACATCCCGACCAACAGTCTGCTGAGCTCCATCCCCGACAAGGTGGAGCGCATCGCCCGCTCCTGCCCCGACAGCCAGCTGATCATCAACCTGTCGCTCGACGGCGTGGGCGAGAAGCACGACTTCATCCGCGGTGTGCCCGGCAACTTCATCAAGTTCGAGGAGCGGCTGCGGCAACTGCTGGAGCTGAAGGAGAGCCTGCCCAATCTCAACGTCGGCATCCACTCCGTCGTCTCGGTGTTCAGCGTGGGCCATCTGGACGAGCTCATCGCCTACGCCGAGCGGTCGGGGGCCGACCAGTTCATCACCGAAATCGCCGAGCCGCGCGTGGAGCTCGACACCGTGGGCCTGCCCATCACTCCCAGCCCCGAGCAGTACAACGAGGCCATCGACCGGCTGATCGCCTACGTCGAGAGCAAGCGGTACAAGGGCGTGGCCAAGATCACCGAGGCCTTCCGCGTCGAGTATTACAAGCTCGTCAAACGCATCCTCGAAGAGGAAGACCAGGTCATCGACTGCTACGCCGGCTGGGCCAGCGCCCAAATCTACGCCGACGGGACGATCTGGCCCTGCTGTGTCCGCGCCGACGACCTGGGCAATCTGCGTGACCACAACTACGATTTCAAAGAGATCTGGTTCGGCGACCGCATCAAAAAGGTGCGCCGCAGCATCGCCGCCAAGGAGTGCTACTGCCCGTTGGCCAACGCGTCGTACACCAACATGCTGATCGACCCGCCGACGCTGACGCGTGTGGGGATGAAGGTCATCTCGCCCGACAGCATTCCCGTCACGCCCCACATGCCCGAAGAGAGCGTCGCCGTCGCTGAATAACCAAGCCCATGACCGCTGATCTCGGTGACATCCGCGTCTTCATCGTTCAATACTTCAACGACGAAGAGTTGAAGACCCTGAGTTTCGACCATTTCCCCGAGGCGTTCCAGGATGTCGCCGAGAACGCCTCGGTCAACGCGCGGGCCATTCACCTGATCGGCTACTGCAACCGGCGCGACATGCTGCCACGGCTGCTGGCCGCGCTGAAAAAGGCACGACCGGAGCCGTACGAACGTGCCTTCGGCCGCCGCACCAGCCAGGCTGTCCGCCGCGTCAACGTCAACACCGCCGGCGAGGATGATCTGACCAACCTGCCCGGCATCGGCCCCGCCCTGGCGCGGGCGATCATCGCCGGGCGGCCGTACCGCGACGTGGCCGAGCTCGGCCGCGTGCCCGGCGTCGGCCCCAAGCGGCTGGCCGCTCTGCGCGACTGGTGCGACGTTTGATCGATGCCCTTCCGCTCGCGGTGAGGAGTTCACAAGGAGGATCCCATGTCATTCGACTGGCTCAAAGGTTTTCATCAGGATATGGCCAAGCGACCCGACTACGCCGAGAAGACGCTGGCCGCCTACCGGCTGGGCATGCGGGCCAAAGGCTCGATTCGCGGCGTGCGCGTCGAGGTAGATGAGGAAGGATGCGACGCCAGCCGCGCCCTCGACCCCGACGCCGAGTACCACCCCGACGACGCCCCCCACCTGCCACTACCCGACTGTGCCAAAGGGCTCAATTGCCGCTGTGTCTACCGGCCGGTGATGACGTATGAG
>CAYNOL010000035.1:0-1561 GCA_964398825.1 uncultured Ardenticatenaceae bacterium | reverse complement strand
GATACTGCTTACTGCTTACTGATCTACTGTTGAACTGACCTACTGACCCACTGACACACGCATGCTCAAAAACTACTCCATAAAACACCTCTACCCCCCCGCGCTGGCCGAAGGGGAGGGCATGGGCACGGCCTATGAGTACTTCGTCAAGCGCATGGCCCTCGGTCGCTTTCTGGCCGGCATGCCGCGGCCGCAGTCGATCCTCATCGCCGGGCTGCCGCAGAAGTACGGGGCCAGCCTCGACTTCGTGC
Source organism: uncultured Ardenticatenaceae bacterium (assembly GCA_964398825.1). Classification (GTDB taxonomy): domain Bacteria; phylum Chloroflexota; class Anaerolineae; order Promineifilales; family Promineifilaceae; genus Promineifilum. Next base: position 1,310 of record CAYNOL010000035.1, on the reverse strand, counting down.
TGCTGGCGACGGAGCTTGGCGCGCGGTTGACGGTGGTCGATGACCGGAGCGAGGCGCTGACCCGCCTGCGCGACAGCTTGGCCGCGCTGGAGCAGATGCCCGGCGCACCCCGGCTGAACCCACCGGAGAGCGTGGCGCAGATGCCGCTCGACTCGCTCCCGGCCCTCACCGGCCGTTTCGACCTGGTTGTGGGTTCGGAGGTGTTGCAGCGGCTGACTCCCACCGAGCGCGCGGCCTATGCCGGCCGCCTGCGCCAACTGGCCCCGGCCCTGGCGTTGTTCTGCCCCAACGCCGACAACGAGGCCCACAATACCCACAGCGGGTTGGCTGGGCTGCGATTGGAAGAGTTGCGGCAATTGGTGGCCGGTGAGGCGAGTGGCGCGGTTCAGACCGGCTTCATCGACATGCCGCCGTTCCCGCCGGGCATCACGCGCTCGGCCGAACAGCGCGAAGACGCCACCAGCGGCCGCTTCGAGGCGGCCGTGATGTGGGGGTTGGGAGTATACGCCCGCGCCGAGCGCCACATCCCCCGCGCCATTCGCCGCCGCCAGGCCCACATCGTCTACGCCCTGTGCCGCGACTAAAGGCATCGGGCCGGACGGTAAGCCACCGAATGCCATGCAAACGTTCGCCGCGCTTCGCATAGCTGTTTGGAGATGATTTCCACTACCCGGCGGTTAGGTTATACTTATCTCTGCCGGCGCTGAGCCGGAATTACAGTTGAGAGGTTACAAATGCCCACAGCATTGATTACAGGCGTCACGGGCCAGGACGGCTCCTATCTGGCGGAGTTTCTGCTGGAGCAGGGGTACCGCGTCATCGGCATGGTGCGCCGCACAAGCACGATCAATTTCCACCGCATCGCCCACATTCAGGACAAGCTGGAGCTGGTGCCCGGCGACCTGAGCGACCAGATTTCGCTCATCCGCATCCTGGAGGAGTATCGCCCCGACGAGGTGTATAACCTGGCCGCCCAATCCTTCGTCCAGACGTCGTGGAACCAACCCGTCTTCACCGGCGACGTGACCGCGCTGGGCGTCACGCGCGTGCTGGACGCCATTCGCATCGTCGACCCGCGCATCCGCATGTACCAGGCCAGCTCCAGCGAGATGTTCGGCAAGGTCGTTGAGGTGCCACAGCGGGAGACGACCCCCTTCTACCCGCGCAGCCCCTACGGCGTAGCCAAGGTGTACGGCCACTGGATCACCGTCAACTACCGCGAGAGCTACAATCTGCACGCCACGTCCGGCATCCTGTTCAACCACGAATCCCCCCGCCGCGGGCTGGAGTTCGTGACGCGCAAGATCACC
>CAYNOL010000034.1:0-23830 GCA_964398825.1 uncultured Ardenticatenaceae bacterium | reverse complement strand
ACCGGTTTTTGGCGGGGCGGGAAGAGTAGCTCATTCAAATCTATACAAAAGAAAAAGGCACGAACCCACTTGTACGGGTTCGTGCCTTTTTTGTTACGATTGGTAACAAGCGCGCACTTCCTCAGCGATAATGCGAATGCCCTGCCGGACGGTGTCATCGTCGCCGGCGTAGTTGATGCGGATGCATTCGTCCCGGTGGCGCCATTCATCGGGCAGGCCGGGGAAGAAGTAGTGGCCGGGCACGACCAGGACGCCCCGCTGTTTCAGCCGCTCGTAGAGAGCCTGGGCGGTTATGGGCAGACCGTCGAACCAGAGCCACAGGAAGAACGCCCCCTCCGGGTCGTGGACGTAATAGGGCAGGTCGGCCAACTCTTCGCGAACGGCCGCCAGCGCCAACTCCGCCTTCCGCTGGTAGTGGGGGCGGATGACGTCGCGGCTGAGGGGGATGACCTGCCCGCTGCGCATCAGATCGAGGGCCATGAACGCGCCGAAATTGCCGGGGGCGAGGCTGAGGATGGCGTTGGCTCCGGCGATGGCGGTGGCGATCGGCTCGGCGGCCACGACGATGCCCGTGCGCGCGCCGGGTAGTCCCAGTTTCGACAGGCTGAAGCAGAATACGATCTGCTCATCCCACACCGGCCGCACATCTTTATAGAGGATGCCGGGGAACGGCAGTCCATAGGCGTTGTCGATGATGAGCGGGATGTCGGCCTGCTTCGCCATCCGGTGCAGCCGGTCGATCTCGTCGTCGGTCAGCACGTTGCCGGTGGGGTTGGTAGGACGCGAGACGCAGATGGCGCCGATGTCGTCACCCAGCTGCAGTGCGTCGAAGTCGACGCGATACTTGAACAGGCGGCCGTCGAGGTGGTCGATCTCCGGCCGATAGGAGATAAAAATGTCGTCGCTGAGGCCGGCGTCGGTGTAGCCGATGTACTCCGGCGTCAGCGGCAGCAGTATCCTCCGACGCGTGCCGTCCTCATACTCCCCGGCGAACATGTTGAACAGGTAGAAGAACGCCGTCTGGCTGCCGTTGGTCAGGGCGATGTTGGCCTCAGTGACCGGCCAGCCGAACTCGCGGCGCAGCAGCTCGGCCACCGCCTGGCGGAACGGCCGATCGCCGCCGGGCGCGGCGTAGTTGCCTACCAGCCGCTCAAAGGCGTCGCCGTCGGCCAGCAGGCTGTCCATGCGCTGGCGCAGGCACGTCTCCACCTGGGGAATGCGACTGGGGTTGCCGCCGCCGAGCATGATCATGTCGCGGCCGCCGGCCAACGCATTCCCCAGATCGTCCATCAGCAGCAGGATGCCACAGTGGCGGGCGAATTTATCGCCGAACCGGGAGTATCTCATCGGGCTCCGTTCGACAGGATCGGCTCGATGCGCTCCATGGCCCAGTCGATCTCTTCCTTGCCGATGACCAGCGGCGGGGCGAAGCGCACGACGGTGCCGTGGGTGTCCTTGCAGAGGATGCCCGCGTCGCGCAAGGCGTCGCAGTAGGGGCGCGCTTCGTGGGCCATTTCCACGCCGATGAGCAGCCCCTTGCCGCGCACTTCGACGATGTTGTCCGTCTCGATGCGCTGGAGGCGACCCATGAAGTAGTTGCCGATCTCGCGCGAACGCTCCACGAGCCCGTCCTCAACGAGTACATCAAGCGCCGCGCGGGCCACGGCCGAGCCCAGCGGGTTGCCGCCGAAGGTGCTGCCGTGGTCGCCGGGGCGGAAGAGGCCCAGCACCCGCTTGTCGGCCAGCACGGCCGAAACGGGGTAGAAGCCGCCGCTGAGCGCCTTGCCCAACGTCACCACGTCGGGGCGCACGCCGTCGTGGTCACAGCATAGCAGCGCCCCGGTGCGCCCCAGGCCGGTCTGGATCTCGTCGGCCATGAACAGGACGTTGTTGGCGGCACAGATGTCGGCCGCGCGCTTCAGATAGCCGGCCGGCGGCACGTTGACCCCACCCTCGCCCTGAATCGGCTCGACGAGGAAGGCGACGGTGTTGGGGGTGATGGCGGCGGCCAGCGCGTCGGCGTCGCCATAGGGGACAGACTTAAAGCCGGGGGTCAGCGGGCCAAAGCCGTCCTTGTACTGCTTCTCGCTGGAGAAGCTGATGATGGTAATGGTGCGGCCGGCGAAATTGCCGTCACAGACGATGATCTCGGCCTGATTGTCCGGCACGCCCTTCACCTCGTACCCCCACTTGCGGGCGATCTTCAGCGCCGTCTCCACCGCCTCGGCGCCGGTGTTCATCGGCACGGCCATCTCGTAGCCGGTCAGCTCGCACAACTGGCGCAGGAACGGCCCCATCTGGTCGTTGTAGAAGGCGCGCGAAGTCAGCGTGACGCGGCGCATCTGCGACTCGGCCGCTTCCAGAATGCGCGGGTTGCAATGCCCCTGGTTGACGGCCGAATATGCTGACAGGCAGTCGAGATACCGCTTGCCGTCGACGTCGTAGACCCAGACACCCTCGCCCCGTTCGATGACTACCTCGATCGGGTGGTAGGTGCGGGCGGCGTAGGTGTCGTCCAACTTGATGTAATCCTGGCTATTCATTTGGTTTCTCCTGGGCGGTCCTTCAGTGGGAAATGGACCCTTGTGATATGGCGCTGCACGTTGATTAAAAAAAGCCTGACTCGGGTGAAATCAGGCTTTGCTCGGACCTACGAGTCATACGCAGGAAGGTCGTCTTGTATAAGGTTTGACGCGTATTCTGTTGGTTGAATTATACACCAGGGGTGGTGAGGATGTCGACTGGTGGGGATTAGGGAGTGGAGATTGCGCAATCTCCACTCCCTGAATCCCAACCCCTTCTTAAATCAAGGTATAAAGCAGGTAGAGCGTTCCGACGATGGCGCAGTAGGCGGCGAAGAGGTAGAGGCTGTGGTTCTTGACCCACGACAGCAAGAAGGCGATGCATGCGTAGCCGGTGATGGCCGCGGCGATGAAGGCGGCCACGTAGTGGCCAATCGGCAGCGAGCCTTGGGCGGTGAAGATGTCGAGGATGGACAGCAACCCCGCGCCGGCGATGGCCGGCAGGCCGACGAGGAAGCTGAAGCGCGCGGCCGAGTGGCGATCTAGCCCGCGCCCCAGACCGGCAGCGATGGTCGTGCCGCTGCGTGAGACACCCGGTAACAAGGCCAGCACCTGGAACGTACCGATGATGAGCGTGTCGAGCCAGGTCAGCTGGGAGATGGCGCGATGGCCGCGCATCAGCCGCTCGCCGACCACCAGGAAGGCGGCCGTCACCAACAGCCCCACGGCGGCCACCACCGGCGACTCGAACTGGGCCTCGAAGAAATCCTTTAGACCCAGCCCGATGATCCCGGCGGGCACAGAGCCGAGCACCATGAGCCAGCCGAGGCGGGCGTTGTCATCGTCGAACGGCCGCCGCTGGGCAAGCCCCGCGAGGACCGCGCGCAGAATCACCCACAGGTCGCGGGCGAAGTAGCCAATGATGGCCAGCAGTGTGCCGGCGTGGACAAGACCGATGAATACCAGGTCGGGCTGGCTGAGGCCGAAGACGGCCGGGATGAGCACCAGATGACCGTCGCTGGAGATGGGCAGGAACTCCGTCGCGCCCTGGATGATTCCAATGATGATTGCTTCGAGTATAGACATGGTTAAATAGTGGCCAGTGGCCCTTGTTCGGTAAGCAGTATGCAGCAGGTCAGTCGATCAGCAGCGGTTGGCGGCGAGTACGCTCCCTTTCGCCCTTTCTCCCCTTCTCCCTTTCCCAATCTTCATTCTCCACTCTCGGGCTCGTAGTTGGCCAGAAACTCTGCCGCATACTCTGCCACCGTTCCCTTGCGAATCGCCTTTCGCATGTCGGTGATGATCCGTTGCAGGAAGTGGAGATTATGGGTGGTCAGCAGGATGGAGGAGAGGATTTCGTCAGCCTTTACCAGGTGGCGAATGTAGGCGCGGCTGAAGTTGGCGCAAGCGTAGCAGTCGCACGTCTCGTCGACCGGCCGGGGATCGTCGGCGAATTGGGCGTTGCGCAGATTGATGCGGCCGCCGGGCACGAGCGCCGCCCCATTGCGGGCGATGCGCGTCGGCAGCACGCAGTCGAAGATGTCGACGCCGCGCAAAATACCGTTGACCAAATCCTCCGGCGCGCCGACGCCCATCAGATAGCGCGGCTTGTCGGCCGGCAACAGCGGATGAAGCCACTCCAGTACGGCGTGCATCTCCGGCTTCGTCTCCCCCACCGCCAGCCCGCCGATGGCGTAACCCGGCAGATCGAGCCCCATGAGGAAGCGGGCACTCTCCTCGCGCAAGTCGCGGAAGACGCCCCCCTGCACGATGCCGAACAGCGCCTGGTCGGCTCGCGTCTTGGCCGCCAGGCAACGTACTGCCCACGGGTGCGTCCGTTCCAGCGAGTCGCGCACGTAGTCGTAATCGTTGGGTGGCGGGCACTCGTCGAACATCATGATGATGTCGGCCCCCAGGTTCTCCTGCACGGCGATCGACTTCTCCGGCGTGAATCGATGGGCCGCGCCGTCGAGGTGGGATTTGAACGTCACGCCGTCGGCATCGATGCGGCGAGCGTCACTGAGGCTGAACACCTGGAATCCACCGCTGTCGGTCAGGATGGGGCCATCCCAACCCATGAAACGATGGAGCCCACCCATGTCGCGCACCAGCTCATCGCCGGGACGCAGATAGAGGTGATAGGTGTTGGCCAGCACCAATGTGGCCCCCAGCTCGCGCAGATCGCGCGGCCGCATCGCCTTCACCGTCGCCTGTGTGCCCACCGGGGCGAAGACCGGCGTCTCGATGGGGCCGTGAGGGGTTTCAAGGCGGCCGAGGCGCGCATTGCCGTCCTGGGCCAGAAGGGTAAATTCAAAAGACATATGGCGGGATTATAGCCCAAAGGCCGAGGACTTTGTATCGGGAGCGGAAGGATCTGTAGTGGAAAGAGTACTTCCCGTCTCATAATTAAACCTATTGACAGAGAACATGTGTTCGTGATATACTGATACTCAGAACAAATGAGCGGTTTCCCTGCATCCTGTCGGGTACCGCTGCTGGGCTTACAGGAGCAGACAACGATGAGTGAAAAACCATTGTCCAAACGGCAGCAAAGTATCCTTCAATTCACGCGGGGATATATGGATGAGCATGGCCGCCCGCCGACCATTCGGGAGATCGGTAAGGCCGTCGGCATCAACTCAACCTCTGTCGTCAACTATAATCTCGGCAAGCTGGAGGAGCGCGGCTATCTGGACCGCGACCCCGATGTGTCGCGCGGCCTGCGGCTCACCGACAAGGCCAACGGGCTGGCGCAATCCGTCAGCCAGGCGGCCGGCAACCTGCGCAACGCCGTCGAGCGGCTGGTGAAGATCCCGCTGGTTGGCGACATCGTCGCCGGCAAGCCGGTCATCACCGGTAACGACAGCTTCGGCACCTACGACGAAGATGACGCGGTGGAGCTGAGCCGTTCGATGCTCTCCGAAAAGCCCGACGAGCTGTTCGCGCTGCGCGTTCGCGGCGATTCGATGATCGACGCGATGGTCAACGATGGCGACATCGTGATCATGAAACCGCAGTACGATGCCCCCCGCAACGGTGAGATGGTGGCCGTGTGGCTGCGAAACGACACCACCACCCTCAAGCACTTCTACAACGAAGGCAATCGCGTCCGGCTGCAACCGGCCAACCCGACGATGGATGCTATCTACGTCGATCCGGCCGACGTGCAAGTTCAGGGGCGTGTGCTGATGGTCTTGCGGCAGACCGCTTAATAAGTATCGGTAGCCAACAGGGCTGGTCTTGCGAGACCACCCTTTTTTTAGCTCATCTGTAGAACATTCGTTCGTATCGGTAAGAAACAGGCGTCGTAATGGAACAAGAAACTCCCTCGGAGGCCAGGTTGCGACACCAACTGGACGTGCAAGCAAAGCAGATCAACCGCGTGCTCAGCCACCACCGTGTTCCGGCGACGGTGACGGGCGGCACAGTGCGCTCACGCATGGTCAGCTTTGACCTGCAGACCCAGTTGGCCGCCGGCCTGGAGCGCATCCGCGATCTGAAGGGCGACCTGATCAACGCGTTGGGCGTCGGCGACGTGGCTCTGACCCAGGACAACGGCCGCTGGCGGCTGCAAGTCTCGCGGCCCGACGACCCACCGGTGCCGCTGCTGAAGCTGCTGGCGTCGGCCGGCGAGCTGCCGCCCCGCACCGCGCTCATCGGCATGGCCGAAGATGGCCGCCCGGTGCTCGTCCGCTTCGCCAACAACCGGACAAACCATGTGCTGATCGCCGGGGAACCGGGCGCGGGCAAGACCTCGCTGCTGCGGACGATGGCCGTGGCGTTGGGGCTGACCAACCGGCAGGCGGCGCTGCAGATTCAGGTACTCGACCCCGAGTGGGAAGAGGGCGCGCGTGTCACGGCCAACGACACGCCCCTGATGCCCCTCGGCTACCTGCCCCACATGCTGACCGACCCAGCGTTTGGGTTGGTGGGCTGCGGTTCGCTGCTCCGCTTTTTGGCCGAGGAGATGGCCTACCGCCGGCGCGAGCGCATCCTGTCGCCCCGGATCGTGGTGCTGATCGACAACGCGCTGACCATCCTGGAGTATGGCGATGCGGCCGCGCGCAATGACCTCATTCGCTTGCTGCAATACGGATCGCAGGCGGGCATCCACGTGGTCATGGCTACTGATCATCCGGGGTCGCCGCTACTCGACTCGACGATCAAGTCTTGCCTGTCGATGCGGATCATCGGCCGCACCACCAGCGAAGCGGCCGCCCGTCGCGCGGCCGGCGTTCCGCTGGAGCAAGCCCCTCTGCTCTACGGCGAGGGGGATTTCCTGGCCGTCGCCGGCGAAGGCGCGACCTATTTCCAGGCTGCCCACATCGGCGACTACGAGCTCCACCAGCAGCTGACCGAGATGATCCAAAGCCCACGTCCGGCGCTGCTGGCCCGCCCCTATAGCACGCGGCCGCGCGTCGAGCCGAAGAAGGACAAACGCAAGAAACCCATTTCGTTCTCGCTCCACGACGGCGCGATCGATATCGGTCCCGGCCCCGACATCGTCGAACACGACGACGACCCGAACGGGATCCCGTTTTAATGTTTCCGTAGATAGAAAAGAGGCTCATCATGAAAACAGGAATGCTTTGGCTCGACGCGGATTCCCGCCGCACCCTCGATGAGAAGATCGAGCGCGCTGTTGACTACTACCGCCAAAAGTACGGCGCCGCGCCCGACCTGTGCCTGGTCAACACCGCTACCTTTGCTGAAGAAGAAAAGAGCATCGGCACGGTGAAAGTCCAGCGCACGCGCACGGTGCTGCCCCATCACTTCTGGGTTGGTGTCAGTAACGCCTGATTCGGCCGACACGTTATCCTCCTCCAACCGGCCCATCCGCATCTCTCCCTCCCGGGGTGGGCGCGCCGCCCTACCGCGCCCACCCCGCCAAACTCCAATCTCTTCGTCTCCCGATCTCATCCTCTCCTCCCCAACATGGTAAACAAAATAAACTTTGCTAATATCCCCCCATGGATCTTTGGCAAGAGTTTCACGGCCCCAACGCCGGTTACATCATTGAGTTATACGAGCGCTGGCGGGCCAACCCCGACAGCGTAGACGCGGCGACGCGCGAAGCGTTCGCCAACTGGCAGCCGCCCGAGGACGGCGAGACCCCCGCCCCGCCCTCCATGGCTTCGTCAAACGGCGCGTCGACATATGCACCGGTCGGTGAACCGACTATCGTCCCACCGAGCGCGGCCGACACCCGCAAGGTGATGGCTGCCGTCAATCTGGCCACGGCCATTCGTGAGTACGGCCATCTGGCGGCCAGCATCGACCCGTTGGGGCTGGCCAACCCGCCCGGCGAGCCGTCTCTCCACCCGTCGGCCCACGGCATCAGCGACGACGACCTGCGCGGCTTGCCGGCCTCGCTCATCGGCGGCCCGTCGGCCCAGGGCGCGGCCAATGCCTATGAAGCGATCGGCAATCTGCGGCGCATCTACTCCTCGACCATCGGCTATGACTACGACCATATGCGGCTGCCCGACGAGCGCGCCTGGCTGCGCGAGGCGGCCGAGAGTCGCCGCTTCCGCCCGCCCAACGACCCGCTCGATCCGATGCATCTGTTGGATAAGCTGACCGACGTCGAGGCGTTTGAGCACTTCCTGCATCGCATCTTCCCCGGCAAGACGCGCTTCTCGGTCGAGGGGCTGGACATGATGGTGCCAATGCTTGACATCATGCTCAACGAGTCAGCTGAGGCGGGCATCTATCAGATTTTGATCGGCATGGCCCATCGCGGCCGCCTGAACGTGCTGGCCCACATCCTGAACAAGTCCTATGAGGAAATCCTGCAGGAGTTCCGCGACACGGCGGGGGACGAACACCCCGCCCGCGAATACCTCGGCTGGACGGGCGACGTCAAGTACCATGCGGGGGCCAACCGCTCGTTGACAGGCAAGAACCCGATCGACCTCGTCGTGACAATGGCCCCCAACCCGAGCCATCTGGAGCACGTCAACCCGGTCATCGCCGGCATGGCTCGCGCCGCCGGCACCCATGTCGACCGGCCGGGCCGCCCCACCTTCGACTCCCAGGTCATTCTGCCCGTCATCATCCACGGCGACGCCGCTTTCCCCGGCCAGGGCATCGTGGCCGAGACGCTCAACCTGCAGCGGCTGCGCGGCTATCGCGTCGGCGGCACGATCCACATCATCGCCAACAACCAGATCGGTTTCACGACGTCGCAGTGGGAGACGCGCAGCACACTCTATGCCAGCGACCTGGCCAAGGGGTTCAAGGTGCCTATCGTCCATGTCAATGCCGACGATCCCGAGGCGTGCGTCGAGGTGGCTCGGTTGGCGTGCGCCTATCGGCAGCGCTTCCAGACTGACTTCGTCATCGATCTCGTCGGCTACCGGCGGTATGGTCACAACGAAGGGGATGAGCCTCGCTTCACCCAGCCGCAGATGTACGAGCGCATCGACAGCCGCCCCACGGCCCGCAAGCTGTGGGCGGCCGAGCTGGAGAAGCGCGGCGAGACGACGGCCGCCAAGGCCGACGAGCTGTTCGAGCAAAAGGTCGAGGCGCTGAACGAGATTTACCAATCGCTGCCGCCCGAGCCGGCCCCGGCCATGACGCCGCAGCTGCCCCCGCCGCCGGGCGGCGCGGCTCGTGACGCGATCACAACCGTCCCGGCCGAGTTGCTGGTCGAGATGAATAAGGAGCTGTTAAAGCTGCCCGACAACTTCCACATGAACCGGAAATTGGCCCGCACCCTGGAGCGTCGCCACGGCATTTTCGAAGATCCCGACGCGGCGACGGTAGATTGGGCCACGGCCGAGACGTTGGCCTTCGCCTCCATCCTGGCCGACGGCGTGCCCATCCGAATCACCGGTGAGGACGTGGAGCGCGGCACGTTCAGCCACCGCCACGCGGTGGTGCGCGACGAAGAGACAGGCGCGGTCTACTTGCCGCTGCAGAACTTCCCGCAGGCCAAGGCCGCGTTCGAGGTGCGCAACAGCCCCCTCTCCGAAGCGGGCACGATCGGCTTCGAGTACGGCTACAGCATTCAGGCCCCCGAGCGACTGGTCATCTGGGAAGCGCAGTACGGCGACTTCATCAACACCGCCCAGGCGGTCATCGACGAGTACGTGGTGTCGGGCTATGCCAAGTGGGAGTTGCGCTCGTCGCTGGTGCTGCTGCTGCCCCATGGCTACGAGGGGCAAGGGCCGGACCATTCGACGGGACGGCTGGAGCGCTTTCTGCAGCTGGCGGCCGAGACCAACATCCGCGTGGCCAACGCCACGACGTCGGCGCAATATTTCCATCTGCTGCGACGCCAGGCCGCCCTGCTGAACACCGACCCGCTGCCGCTGATCGTGATGACACCCAAGAGCCTGCTGCGCAATTCGAAGGTCTACTCCTCGTTGCGCGAGCTGGCCGAGGGACAGTGGCAGCCGGTCATCGACGACGCGCAGGCCGCGGCCGACCGGGATGCCGTCCGCCGGGTTATCCTGTGCAGCGGCAAGGTCTACGTCGACATGATCAGCGACGCCCGTCGCGCGGAGCGCAACGACATCGCCCTGGTTCGCGTCGAGCAGCTTTACCCGCTGGAGACAGACGCCATCCTCAACATCATCGCGTCGTACCCCAACGCCGAAGAGGTGGTGTGGCTGCAGGAAGAGCCGGCCAACGCAGGGGCGTGGGACTTCATCTGCCAGCGGCTGCAACGGCTGTTGAAGCCGGAGCTGCCGCTCCGCCACATCTCCCGGCCGCGCCGCGCCAGCCCGGCCGAAGGCTCCATGGGCATGCACATCCTGCACCAAACGACCCTGATCGACAGGGCATACGAACTACCGGAGGAGACGAGCGAATGAGTACCGATATTGTAGTGCCCGAATTGGGCGAATCAGTCGTCGAGGCGACGGTAGGGGAGTGGCGTGTGAAAGTCGGCGACGCGGTGAAGGCCGGCGACGTGGTCGTTGAGCTGGAGACGGACAAGGTCGACGTGGAAGTTGGCGCGACGTCGGCCGGTGTCGTCTCCGAAATCCGCCACCAGGCCGGCAGTGACGTGAAGATCGGCGACGTATTGGGCATCATCGACGCCAATGGCGCGGCCGAGCCGACCCAACCGCAGCCGGAGAGCGCCCCCGCAGGTGGCGAGCCGGCGAAAGAGAGCACCCCGGCGGCCGAGAAGCAACCGGAGAAGGATCGCGCTACCCCTGTCGCCCGACGCATGGCCCAGGCTGAGGGAGTGGATCTGACGCAGGTGAGCGGCAGCGGCGCGGGCGGCCGGGTCACCAAGCAGGACATCGCCGCGCGCGTGGAGCCGAAGCCGGAAGCCAAGCCCGTCGAGCCGTCCCCCGCCCCGCGCGAGATGTCCCCCCGCCCCGCCCCCACCCCCGCGCCAACGAGCGACGGCCGCGAGGAGCGCGTGCGCATGACGCGCCGCCGCCGCACAATCGCCCAGCGACTTGTCGAGGCGCAGCACACGGCGGCGATGTTGACGACGTTCAACGAGATCGACATGGGCGCGGTTATGGAGCTGCGCAAGCGTCGTCAGGAAGCGTTCGTCAATCGGCACGGTGTCAAGCTGGGCTTTACGTCCATTTTCGTCAAGGCATGCATCGGCGCGCTGAAGGCGTTCCCGCGCATCAACGCCGAAATACAGGACGACGAGATCGTTCTGAAACATTACTACGACATCGGCATCGCCGTCGGCGCGGAAGAGGGGTTGGTTGTGCCCGTCATCCGTGACGCCGACCGCAAAAGCTTTGCCCAGATCGAGGCCGAAGTGCGCGACTTCGCCACGAAATCCCGCGACGGCGCGCTGACGCTGGAAGACCTGCGCGGCGGCACGTTCACGATCACCAACGGCGGCGTCTTCGGCTCCATGCTGTCGACGCCCATTCTCAACCCGCCGCAGGTGGGCATCCTTGGCCTGCACAACATTCAGGAGCGGCCGGTGGTGCGCGACGGCGAGATCGTCGTCCGCTCGATGATGTACGTGGCGCTGACCTATGACCACCGCATCGTCGACGGCCGCGAGGCGGTGCAATTCCTGGTGCGGGTGAAGGAGTTGGTGGAAGACCCCGAGGTGTTGCTGCTCGAAGGGTAGAGGTGCTGCTAGACCAACACCGGCAGCAGTGGATCGATTTGAAAATGCAGGCAGGCGTGGGCGCGGCGCAAAGCCGCCTCCACCGCCTCCGGCGTCTCACCCCGGGCGAAGATGAAGCCCAGGTAGCTGTCTCCCTCCGGTAAAGGCACGAGCGGGTAGTTGAGTGCGGCGGTGATCTCGACGCTATCGACGAGCGGCACGGCTGCCGCGTCTTCTACACCTGACACGCCACGCAGCAGCCCTGCCTGGGGAATGGGGATCATCATCACCCCGGCCGCGCGGTCGGCCCGCGCCGTGGAGCCGAGCGGCATCCCCGCCGCCTGGCGCACGATTAGCTCCTCCAGCGACGCGTCGACGCCGAAGCGCAACACCCGTGAGCACAGGCCGCCGATTGAGCGGCCGGCCAGTTCAAGGATCGTGGCGGCAGCGCTTCCGTCCTTCTCGACATTCACGCGCAACTCGGCATGGACAGGGCCGGAGACAAGGCCCAGCGCGCGGGCGGCGGCGGCCGTCGTCGCCCGAATCGCCTCCTGTGCGGCGGCCGGCAGGCGCGACGGCGTCACGTAGATCGTCTCCTCGAAGTACGGCCCCTCCAGCGGATCGGGCTTGTCGAACAGGGCCAATACAGTCAACTCACCGAAGTCGAGCATCCCCTCCAGCGCCACTTCGACGCCGGGGATGTAGCTTTCGACGAGGTAGGGGCGTGGCTTGGGGCTGTCGGCCGTCAGCATCCGGGTCAGACGCTTGATAGCGGCCATCAGTTCGTCGGGCGAGTCGGCACGGATGACGCCGCGACTGCCGTTGAGGTTGACGGGCTTGACGACGCACGGGTATGGTGCCTCGGCGGCGACGCGAGCGGGGTCGTCGGCCGTCGAATACTCCCGAAACCACGGCACAGCCACCCCGCCCTGCTGCAAACGACGGCGCATGAGTGACTTGTCGCGGGCGGCCTCGGCCGCGGCCGGGTCGTTGTGGGGCAACCCCAGCGCCGCGGCGGCCGAGGCCGCCAAGAGGCTGCCGCTGTCATCGACGGCCATGATCGCCCGCAGTGGATTCTCCACAGCGTAGTCGACGATGCGACGGGTGGAGCCGGCCGCATCCCCAAACGACAACGGCAAGGCGTCGGGCCATTGGTCTGCCAATCCCTCGGGCAGGTCGACGCCGCAAGCTACTTCCACGCCCAACCGCGCGGCGGCGGCGCGGAACGCTTCCAGACGGTAGGAGCGCACGGTGGTCAGGAAGAAGATGCGGGGACGATCTTGGGTTTCGTGGGCCATGAAATTGATTATACCCACGACGCCCGGGCCTGACAGGTGTGCGCATTGAAACGTTGGGGGGAACAAAAGTCGGCGCGCCTACCTGCCTGGCCTCATCCACCACCAATGTTTTTACATTGACCGCGCACGATCTTTCCAAATGTGATGTATAGTAGGACGCTGGATGAAGCACCAGACGGCCGACAGGCGGCCGCCCGCTCTTCGGGGCAAACCTTGTCTCTTTCTGATTATCGCGTTGGGCCTGACGATCGCCCCAATCCGGCAGGCGGCGACGGGCCGTTCGTTGGCATCGCTGTCCCAGACGGCGAGAGACGAAGCCATGAACGCCACGACGAATCATATTCTGCTACCGGCCATCCACGCCACTGCCCGCCCCCTGCCACCCCCGCTCCCGCCCCCCATCGCCCTTAGTGGAGAACCGCCGCTGGATTTCGAGCAGGCGGCCGTGACGCTGCAGGCGCAAGGGCTCGCCCTGTCGTTCAACAAGATCGGCTTTCACGCCGGGGATCGGGGGCTTTGGGAAAAGTTGGTGCCGATGATGGAAGCGCTCGACGCCGCCGGCGTGCCTTTTTTCCTGAAAAGCACGGACAACGCCGAACCGATCTACATCGCTCAGGAGATGATGAAGCAGAGCGGCGTGGGGCACACGCTGGTCTACCGGCGCGTGTCGGGGGTAGATAACGTGCCCAACTACAACGTCGATCCAAGGAGCGCGGCCGTCTACCATTGGGAGCAACACAAAGCCATTTTTCCGCCCGAACTCGATCCGCGCTATGTGTGGGTGGAGACCGTCAACGAAGTCGACAAGAACCGGGCCGATTGGTTGGCCGACTTCTCCTATGAGACGGCGCAATTGACGCTGCGCGACGGCTTCCGCTGGGCGGCATTCGGCTGGTCCTCTGGCGAGCCGGAGCCGTACCATTGGGAGTCGCCGGCCATGCTGCGCTTCCTGCAATTGGCGGCCGCGCACCCCGACCAGCTGGCCGTGGCGCTGCACGAATACAGCTATGAGGTGGACGACATCGGGGCCCTCTATCCATATCACATCGGCCGCTTCCACTTCCTCTTTGACGCCTGTGATCGCCACGGCATCCCCCGGCCGACGGTTCTCATCACCGAGTGGGGCTGGACGTACAACACCGTTCCCGAACCACAGCAGGCGCTGGTGGATATTCGTTGGGCGGCCCATCTCTACGCCGCCTACCCGCAGGTGAAGGGCGCGGCCATCTGGTATCTGGGAGATACGCCCGGCACTATCGAAAACCAGACGGCCGAACTCATCCCGACGGTGACGGAGTACAGCCTGAGCCATTATTTCGGCATTCACCCCGGTTGGGGGCGCGTCGAACCTGGCTTGTTTCGCCCAACCCCCTGAGTTTCAAAGGAGACAACGTGTGAACCCACCCAATCAATCCCATCCCGCGAAACTGAACTCCGGCCGGTTCGTGCCGCTGCTTCTTCTCGCGCTGGCTATCACGCTGGCCCTCGCCGGATGTACGATGATCAGCGCGGCCAGATCCAGATTGCCGTCCTTGGTGAACGCCGACGTCGAGGCGCAGGATGGCTCGCCGGTGGCCTATCTCGCTCCCGTCCTCGGAGACGACGTCGACTGGGAGCCGACGCCCATGCCTACCATGCCCACCCCAGCGCCCAGCGATTTGGGCGAGCCGCTGCCGGCGCCCACCGTCGTCGTCGCCCTGCCGCCCGTCGACTTCGCCTCCGCCCGCACCAGAGCTCAAGGGCAGGGGCTTGAATTGGCATACACAAAGATCGGCTTCCACGTGGCTGTCGGCGGCAATGCCAACGGGTTGGGCCTCTATATGCGCCGTCTGAATGATGCCGGTGTGCCGTTCTTCCTGAAGAGCGCCAACAACGCAGGGCCGTTATTCGAGGCTCAGGAGATGATGAAGGCCAACGCCGCGGCCGGACGCGAAGTCGAGCACACGCTGGTGTTCCGGCTGACCGATCCGATGTTCGAGGCGCCTTACTACAATTATGGCGTCGATCCGGAGACGGCGGCCGAGTACAGCTGGAATCTCAACAAGGCCCACATGCCCAGGGAGCTTGACCCATCCATCGTCTGGTTCGAGACGCTCAATGAACCGGGACGCATCGGCAACAACGGGGAGGAGCAGATCGAGCGGCTGGCCCGCTTCTCGCTGGCGACGGCCAGGCTGGCTGTGGCCGAAGGGGCACGCTACGCGGCACTGAGTTGGTCCACCGGCGTCCCCAGCATCGGCGGCACCGACGCCAACGGCGAACCGCTGCCCAACGACTGGGAACACCCGGCGATGCTGGAATTCCTGCGCTACGCCGGGGAGCACCCCGACCAGGTGGCGATCTCGATCCACGAGTATTCGCTGGTCAACGAGCGCATCACCCGCGACTACCCGTACCTGCTCGGCCGATTCCAGGCGCTGTTCGACACCGTCGACCGGCATGGCATCCCGCGGCCGACGATTCTGATCACGGAGTGGGGGTGGGAGTACAACAGCGTCCCCGAGCCGGCCGCCGCGCTGGAAGATATCGCCTGGGCGTCATGGCTCTACGCCGCTTATCCGACGGTGAAGGGGGCGGCCATCTGGTACCTGGGGCCGGGCTTCGGCAACATCCACAACGAAGCGCAGCGCCTCATCGCGCCGCTGACCGACTACGCCGTCAGCCACTACTTCCTATACCATCCGGGGCAAGGGCGCATCGACCCGGAGATATTCCGTCCGAGTGAGCCGACGCTGCTCAACCTGGAGCCGCAGATTTATCCCACGCCTTACCCACGGCCGAGCCGTATGCCGTAAGACGCAGACCTCTGAGGTCTTCTGATACCTCAGAGGTCTGTTGTCGTTAGCGGGAAATCTTTCAACACGGATTTTCACGGATATGGTGGATTTTCATCCGTGTCAATCCGTCACATCCGTGTCAATCCGTGTTTAATTGATTACGCCAAAATGTGCCGGGCGATGACGAGGCGTTGGATCTCGCTCGTCCCTTCGCCGATCGTCATCAGGCGCGTGTCGCGATACATGCGCTCGACTTCGAACTCGGAGCTGTAGCCGTAGCCGCCGTGGATTTGAATGGCGTTGCGGCAGACGCGCTCGCTGACTTCGGTGGCGAACAGCTTGGCCATTGAGGCCAGGGTTGAGTACGGTCGCTTCAATCCCTTCAGCCACGCCGCCTTGTGGACCATGAGCCGTGCGGCCTCGATCTCCGTCGCCGCATCGGCCAGCATCCATTGGATAGCCTGGAAGTTAGCGATCGGCTGGCCGAACGCTTCGCGCTCTTTGGCGTACTTCAGCGCCTCTTCATAGGCTGCCTGGGCCAGCCCGAGGGCCAGCGCGCCGATGCCAATGCGGCCGCTGTCGAGCACGGCCAGCGTCTGCGGCAGTCCCCGCCCCTCGACGCCCAGCAGGTTCTCTCGCGGCACGCGCACCTCTTCAAAGGTGACGGCGTGAGTGGGCGAGCCGTGGAGCCCCATCTTCTTCTCCGGCGGGCCGATGGTGACGCCGGGTGTGTCGCTGGGCACGAGGATGTGACTCAACGCGTTATTGCCAGCGCCCCCTGTGCGGCACAGCACCACCATCAAATCGGAGATCGAGGCGTTGGTCATCCACATCTTCGCCCCGTCGATGATCCACGAATCCCCCTCGGCCACGGCGCGGGTGCGGACGCCCCCCTTCAGGTCAGACCCCGCGCCCGGCTCCGTCAGGCTCAGGCAGGCCAGTTTGCCCTTGCCGCTGGTCAGATGCGGCAGCCAACGCTGCTTCTGCTCCGGTGTGCCGTAGGCGACGATGGGGCCTAGGCCCAGGCCATTGTGGGCGGCGATCGCCAGCGCCGTGGAGCCGCAGCCCCAGCCCAGCTCCTCGATGACAATGGCCGTGCTGATGGCGTCGAGTTCCGCGCCGCCGTACTCCTCGGGCACTTCCAGCCCCAGCAGCCCCAGCGGGCCCATTTTGCGCGTGGCCTCCCAGTTGAACTCGCCCGTCTCGTCGGTGTGGCGCGCCCGCGCCCGCAGCTCTTGCGCAACGAAGTCGTGGACGACTTCCTTCAATGCCTTCTGTTCGCTTGTCAGCTCAAATTCCATAACTCTATTCCGTAAAATCCACGTCCAATCCGTTTTAAATTCTCACTCACCCGCTGCCGCCAGCGTCACCAGCAGCAGCTGCCCCAACCCGGCCGGCAGATTGGTCTTATCGATGAACTCGTCCGGCCGGTGGGAATTACCCGAGTGAGTCAATCCCAGGCAGACGGCCGGATAGCCAAGGCTGAGCGGGATGTTGGCGTCGGTGCTGCCGGTGATGTAGTGGGGATCGTCGCAGCCGACGGCCCGCAGCGCGGCCTCGGCCGCGGCGACGACGGGCGACAGACGGTCGATGGTGCCCGCGGGGCGGTCGCCGACCTGGGTCATGGCTATCTCGACGCCGCGCCCTTCGGCCGCGTAGAGGCGATTGCGGCGACGCATGATGTCCTCTACCTCACTCACCAACTGGGCCAGCGCATCCTGCCCCTCGGAGCGCAAGTCGAGCCACATGTGGGCCTCGTTGGCAATGGAGTTGATCGACAGGCCGCCCTGGATGATGCCGACGTTGTAGGTCGTCTTGGGCACGGCGGGCACGATCAGGTCATCGATGTCGACGATGAGGTGTCCGAGCTCGTGGATGGCGCTGGCCGCGCCAAAGCCGCCCCACGAGTGGCCACCCGGCGCGGTGACCTCGATGTGGTAGCGCCGCACGCCGACCGCCTGATGGATGAGCTTGCCGAACAGGCCACCCTCGACGACGAGATAGACGGCCCGGCCGCCAAAGCGCTCGACGACGGCCCGCATGCCGCGCAAGTCGCCCATGCCCTCTTCGCCAACGTTGGCGACGAAGTAGATGTCGGCCGCGTGGCCAATGGCATGCTGGCGGATGGCGGCAGCGATCTGCAGCAGTCCGGCCACGCCGGTGCAGTTGTCGCCAATGCCCGGCCCGTAGAGCAGCGGCCCCACGCGCTTCACCTTGAGATCGGTGTCGGCCGGGAAGACGGTGTCGGTGTGGGCCGAGATGATCACCGGCGGGCGGCCGGGCGCGCTGCCGGGCAAGCGGCCGTAGACGTTGTGGATGGCGTCCTGCTCCACATCGATCAGGCCCAGCTCGTGGAACTGCGCTTCAATGAAACGGGCCCGCCGCGCTTCGTCAAACGTCGGGGCGGGGATTTGCTGGATCGTGATGATCTGCTCCAGGATGTCGTCCAGCCGATCCCGGAAGGTCGTCAGGGCGGCCCGCACTTCGGGCCGCCGGATGATTTCGGTAATTGGCGTCATTCGCTTCGATAAGGTTGGAAAACGGGCATCAGGCGGCTGGGGATGCGGCCGAAGATGTGGACGCCGTCGCCGCCGTGGCGCTCCTCGTCCACTTGGCCCCGCGCGTGGAACAGCGACATCAAATCCCCCCGCTCATACGGCAGATGAACCTCGACGGGCTGCAGCAGCCGGACCATGGCCGCCTCGATCATGATGAGCAGCTCGTCGATCCCCTTGCCGGTCTTGGCCGAGACGAAGGCTGCCGGGGTCTCAATGATCAGCTCGTCCAGAACGGCCTCGGGATCGTCTATCATGTCCGCCTTGTTCAGGGCCACCACCATCGGCAGGTGGTCGACTTCAAGCTCGGCCAACGTGTCCTCAACGGCCTCGATCTGCTCGGCCGCGTTGGGATGTGTGGCGTCGACGACGTGGAGCAGCAGGTCGGCATCCCCGATCTCCTCCAGCGTGGCGCGGAAGGCGGCGACGATCTGCGTCGGCAACTTCTGGATGAAACCGACGGTGTCGGTGAACAACACCTCGCGGCCGCCGGGCATGTCAACTTTGCGCGTCGTCGGGTCTAATGTGGCGAACAACATGTCGGCCGTCAGCACGTCGGCTCCGGTTATCCTGTTCAGCAGCGTCGACTTGCCGGCGTTGGTGTAGCCGACGATGGCGACGACCTGGAGCTCCGTCTGCTGCCGCTTCGAGCGATGGCGCTCGCGGTGGGCACGGACGCCGTCGAGCTCTTCCTTGATCTGGGAGATGCGGCGGCCGATCTCCCGGCGGTCCGTCTCCAGCTGGGTCTCGCCGGGGCCGCGCAAGCCCACGCCGCCCGTCGCGCCGCCGGCCCGGCCACCCGCTTGCCGGGCCAGGTGAGTCCACATGCGCGTCAGGCGCGGCAGCCGATACTCCAGCTGGGCCAGCTCGACCTGCAACTTGCCTTCGCGCGTCTGTGCGTGCTGGGCAAAGATGTCGAGGATGAGCGCCGTCCGGTCGATAACCTTCACGTCCTCACCGAAGATGCCCTCCAGCTCGCGCTGGTGGCGGGGAGAGAGTTCGTCGTCGAAGATGACGACGTCGGCCTGAAGCTCTTCGATCAGCAGCTTGACCTCTTCCACCTTGCCGGGGCCGATGTAGGTGGCGCTGTTGGGCTTGTCGAAGCGCTGGAACGTCTGGCCCACCACATCGATTCCGGCCGTGTCGGCCAGTCGAGCCAGCTCTTCCAGACTGTCCTCGACGGGCAAGATGGGGTGGCTATTCCGCTCCTCGGTACCCACGAGAAAGGCTTGCTCCCGTGGCGGGGCTGTGTCGTACCCTTTGATGATTGTAATGGTGTCCTCCAATTAGTCGATCAATCCCGCGACGGGTAGCGCGCGGGGATGTTCGACCTGGTAATCGAATTGGATCGTCTTCTTCTCGCCCGGGGCCAGCGTCACCCGCCACTTCAGGATGTGCATGTCACTGTGCTCCACGGGCTCAGGCGTGGCGCGATCGAGGCGAACCTTGATCTGATCATGGCGTGAGACCGGGTATTGGTCCTGTACGGTGACATCGGCCGCCGTGGACAGCAGATTTTCGAGCTTTATTTCGTAGCTATAGGCCACTTGCCGCTGATCGCGCAGCAGTCGCTTGTCTACATCGCGTCGGACGAGCTCACGCTTCACCTTGATGCGCTCCTCAACGCCGAGCATCAGCTCCACCTCGCCGCCGCCGGGGGTGTAGTTCAGCCGATTGTGGCCGATGTACTCCTCGCCGACGTAGAGGCTGACCGGGCCGGGCAGGAAGGGGGCGCCGGTGTTATTGACCAGCTTGGCGCGGCGGTAGACGGCGTCGGTGTGGCGCGGAATGGCCAGGAAGTCAAGCTCGGGCACGATGTCGTATTGGCCCAGCACCGTCTTTTTGGGTGTGCCGTCACCGGGAATGTCGACGCCGCCGGGCACGCGGAACGTGACGGCCGTGCCACTGTCCTGTGTCACAGCCACCTCAACTTCGGCCGTCACCGGAGCCGGCGCAGCCATGGCCGCCGGCATCGGCGCCGACTCTTCGTAGGCGGCCGCGTCCATTGCCTCCAGCCGCGCCCCTTTGCCGGCCGCTTGCGCCTTGAACATGCGCGGCTGCGGCTGCACCACGTCGACGAACCACGGCCGCAGCTCCGGCAGGCGCTGGTTGAGCGCGGGGCGGGCGGTGGAGACCGATAGCTCCACGCCGTTCCAATCCTGGCCGGTGTTTTGGGTGATCTCGGCCAGGCTGCTGACAGCCACCGCCGCCGGGCCTTCGGCCCCCGGCAAGCGCAGCCGCATGTCGTAGAGCGGCCGCCAGCCGGCCCGGCCGACGACATAGTTGACCTCGACGGTGAAATCCCCGGTCGACAGGGCTTCCACTTCCAATCGCGCCTCGTACCGCTGCCGCGGCTGGGCGGCGCGAATTTGCTCCAGTTCGGCCCGCAGCTTGTCGAGCTCGTCCTGGACTCCGCACTGCTCCTCTTCCAGTTGGCGCATGTCGCGGCGCAGTTGGGCGTCTTCGGCCTCGAAGAAGCGCATCAGCGCGGCCTGGTTCTCGACGGTGCTGCGGCCGCGCGCCAGCCCCCAGGCGTACTCGGTGGTGGCCTTGCGCAGGCCGTCGAGATGATCGACCGACGCCTGCTTGACGGCCGCGCGGTCAAACAGCGCGGTCAGCGCCGCCTGCCGCTGCTCGATCTGCTCCTCAAGCGCGGCGACGTTGGCCGCGGGGGCAGCGGCGAAGTGGCGGCGCGCCACGTCGACACTGCGCAGACGTACGCGCGCCGTCCCCGAGCCGGCAGCCCGCACCGACTCCGTCTCCAGCGCCAGCGGCAGGTCACCGACGATGATGCGATGTGTCCCCTCGGTCAATTCGCTACGGCCGCGAGCGGTGACCCGCGCGCGATCGGGGTAGACGACGACAGAGGTGACGGTTGTTTCAACCGGGATGTCCATGTGTGTTTCGTTATTAAGAATTGAGCACGGGTGGGGCCCAGATGTTTCGAATTATACGGATAGCTTCTATTGATATTTTTCCGTGAAATCCGTCCCATCCGTGTCCCTTCCGTGTTTAATTTCTTCTTCCAAGAGGCGGCGCTAAAGCGCCGCACTACGAGCCAGGAGTTGATCGTAGCGCAGGCCGTGTTCGCGCGCAAAACGGCGCAGGGCGGTTAGGGCGCGCTCGGCGTAGTGGCGGCCGCGCTCCTCTTTGCCCGGCCGTGGCGGCAACGGCGGCAGGATGCCGAAGTTGGCCTTCATCGGCTGGAAATCCTTCACGGCCGTGTGGGTGACGTAGTGGCACAGCGCGCCCAGCATCGTCGCCGGCGGCATGATGACCGGGTGCTTGCCCTGCAGGAAGCGGGCGGCATTGATCCCGGCCAGCAGACCCGTCCCGGCGTTGCCCACATACCCCTCGACGCCGACGATCTGTCCGGCGAAGAAGAGGTCGGCCCGGTTGCGGTACTGCATTGTGGGTTGCAGCATGGCCGGAGAGTTGATGTAGGTGTTGCGGTGCATCATGCCGTAGCGGGCGAATTCGGCGTTGGCCAGACCGGGGATAAGCCGCAGCACGCGCTTTTGATCCCCCCACTTCAGGTTCGTCTGGAAGCCGACGATGTTGTAGAGCGTGCCGATGAGATTGTCCTGCCGCAGCTGCACGACGGCGTACGGCCGCTTGCCCGTGCGCGGATCGATGAGCCCCACCGGCCGCATCGGCCCGAAGGCCAGCGCGTCGCGCCCCCGCCCGGCCATGGCCTCAATCGGCATGCATCCCTCGAAGAAGTGGGGATCTTCCTGCTCGAACTGCTTGAGCGTGATCGTCTCGGCTTCCAGCAGCGCGGCGACGAAGGTCTCGTACTCCTCGCGCGTCATAGGGCAGTTGATGTAATCCCCCTCTTCCTGCTCGCCACGATCGTAGCGGGATTGGCGGAAGGCGATGGTCATGTCGATCGTCTCGGCATGGACGATGGGTGAGACGGCGTCGTAGAAGTAGAGGTACTCCTGGCCGGAGAGCCGGCCGATGGAGCCGGCCAGCGACGACGACGTCAGCGGCCCGCTGGCGATGATGACCGGCGCGTCGGGGATGGCCGGCATCTCTTCGGGGATGATCGTGATGCGCGGGTGGCTGTGGATGCGCTCCGTCACGCGCTGGGCAAAGCCGTCACGGTCGACGGCCAGGGACGAGCCGGCGGGCACGGCCGTCTCGGCCGCGCATGCCAGGATGAGCGAGCCGAGGCCGCGTAATTCCGCCTTCAGCAAGCCGGGCGCTTTGTGCGGCAGGTCGGAGCCGAGCGAGTTGCTGCACACCAGCTCCGCCAGCCATGGTGTCTCGTGGGCGGGGGTAGTCACGTGGGGGCGCATTTCGTAGAGGCGCACGTCGACGCCGGCCTCGGCCGCCTGCCACGCCGCCTCACTGCCGGCCAGCCCACCGCCGACGATGATTAGTTCGTTACTCATTCAGCTATTCTAGCACACCCGACGGAGAGAAAGAGGGGAACCACAGATTACACAGATTGCGCAGATTCTTAAGAAGGGATTGGGGATTGGAGATTGGAGACCAGGAGATTGGAAGACTGCCAAAACTCCAACCCCATTCCCTAATCGCTAATCTCTCAATCTCTCAATCTCTCAATCTCTCAATCTCTCAATCTCTCAGTCACTCACTCTCCCCCTCTCCACCCAGCTCGGATACTGTTATAATCCCGTGCTTATGGCTCCAACAACCGTTCCCGACGAAAGAGGGAAGTTCGGCCCTTATGGTGGGCAGTTTGTTCCCGAGACGCTGATGCCGGCGCTGGAAGAGTTGATCGCGGCTTATGATGAGGCGCGCAATGACCCGGCGTTTATGGCCGAGTTCGAGCAGTTGCTGCAGAGCTATGTCGGCCGCCCGTCGCCGCTGACCCACGCTCGACGGCTGTCGGAAAAACTGGGCGGGGCGCAGATCTATTTCAAGCGCGAAGACCTCAACCACACCGGGGCGCACAAGATCAACAACGCCCTGGGGCAGGCGCTGCTCGTGCGGCGCATGGGCAAGCGACGCGTCGTGGCCGAGACGGGAGCGGGGCAGCACGGCGTGGCGACGGCCACCGTCTGCGCGCTGCTGGGTCTCGAGGCAGTCATCTACATGGGTGAGGTCGACATCGCTCGCCAGCAGCCCAACGTCTACCGGATGAAGCTGCTGGGCGCGGAAGTCCGGCCCGTGTCGTCCGGCAGCCGCACGCTGAAGGACGCCATCAACCAGGCCATTCGCGACTGGGTGACCAACGTGGCGACGACCCACTACCTGCTTGGCTCGGTGCTCGGCCCCCACCCGTACCCGGCCATGGTGCGTGACTTCCAAAGCGTCATCGGCCGCGAGGCGCGCGAGCAGGTGCTGGCGGCGTGCGGCCGCCTGCCCGACGGGATCATCGCCTGCGTCGGCGGCGGCAGCAACGCCATGGGCATCTTCCACGCCTTCCAAGATGACGGCGACGTCGACCTCATCGGCGTCGAGGCGGGCGGCGAGGGGATCGAGAGCGGCCGGCACGCGGCTCGCTTCGCCGACCTGGACGTGGCCCGGCCGGGCGTGCTGCACGGCACGAAAAGCTATGTAATGCAGACGGCCGACGGCCAAATCATGGAAACCCACAGCATCTCGGCCGGGCTGGATTACCCCAGCATCGGCCCCGAGCACGCCTGGCTGCGCGACCAGGAGCGAG